>CAXMPC010000061.1:0-22110 GCA_964195335.1 uncultured Gammaproteobacteria bacterium
CCAGATCAAAGAGCCCTTTCGGGTAGTCACACTCACCGAGGGACTCGAGCACCCGTGGGGGATGGCCTTCCTTCCCGACGGCGGCATCCTGATTACCGAGCGACCCGGCAGGTTGCGGCTGTTTGCTGACGGCGTTCTGCACCCGGAACCGATCTCCGGTCTGCCGTCGATCGCGCAGCATGGCCAGGGCGGGCTGCTCGACGTCGCCCTGCACCCCGACTTTGCCAACAACGGCCTGGTCTACCTCGCCTTCGCAATGCGAGATGCCGACGGCGTAGGCACCAGCGTTGGCCGTGGGCGCCTCAAGGGTCATCGCCTGGTCGACGGTCGGAAGCTGTTCGACCTGTTGCCGCGCAGCAACACCGGCCGTCACTTTGGCTCACGCCTGGTGTTCGACCGCCATGGCAACCTTTTCGTCACCCTCGGCGACCGTGGGGACCGTAACCGGGCACAGGATCTTGGCGATCATGCCGGGTCCGTGATCCGTATCACCGCCGATGGCCTGGTACCGTCAGACAATCCCTTTGTCGATCGGACCGATGCACGCCCGGAGATCTACAGTTTCGGCCACCGCAATTTGCAGGGCGCCGTCCTGCATCCGGAAACCGGCGAGCTCTGGACCCACGAGCACGGGCCCCAGGGCGGTGACGAAATCAATATCATCCAGCCCGGGCGCAACTACGGCTGGCCGGTGATCACCTACGGCAAGGAGTACGCCACCGGTTTCGATATCGGCACCAGCCACAAAGAGGGCATGGAGCAGCCACTCCATTACTGGGTGCCATCGATCGCCCCTTCAGGCATGGCCTTCTACACCGGCGACCGGTTCCCGCAATGGCGCGGCAACCTGTTCGTCGGCTCGCTGAAGTTCCGCTTGTTGGTCCGACTCGAATTGGAAGGTGACAAGGTGGTGAATGAGGAACGGCTACTGAAGAACCGGCTCGGACGTATCCGCGACGTGCGCAACGGTCCCGACGGTTATCTCTACCTGCTGACGGACGAACCGGACGGCAAGCTGGTCAGGCTCGAACCGAGCAGCCAACCTGACCGTTAACAACCAAGGCGGCGAGTTTGCTTCCCGGTCACGTTCAGGACCGGTGCATCGAGCAGGAATGATCCGCGATCGCTTTCGCCGCCGGCTCAGCACCCTCCTATTTGCTTGGTCCCCTCGGGACAAGGCGGCACCAGGATCGGATTGCCCTGATCATCTTTCTTCTGAGGTAACAGGCCACAACCTGCGATCAGTAGGCAACAACAGAAAAGGGCGCATCTGATGAGTCTCATTGTGCGAAATTCCATTATGGAAATCCCGAAAAGAACACATTCACTGGTGCCACAGGTTGCGGCTACCAGTATGTTGAGGTTGTTCCCACTTGACCGCAAATCGGAACAAACCATTACAGGCTCAATTTAATCGTAATGGCAGAGCTATTGAACCGGGCACCAGATCAAGCTTCTGCCACCGTATGACACCTCTGATCGCAAATATATAACCTTACTTGTATACATGGTTTGAACCTCATCCGCACGCTAGGGTATTGGGAAGGTCCAAATCTCGTCTCGTAGCGAGATGCGCCTTGTCATGCCCTGCAGGAGTGGATCAAGGAAACCGGTGATGGATGACCCGAACTTACGCATGCTGTGCGCGTACGCCGACGCCTGGAACGACCACGACATCGACCGGATCATGTCGTTCATGACGCCTGATTGCATCTTCCAGGCCGGCGGTGGGACCGAGAGTTACGGCAGCCGACACCAGGGATCTTCGTCGGTCCGCGAGCGTTTCCTCGAGGTCTGGGCCTTTTTCCCAGACGCACGCTGGAGTGATGCCCGTCACTTCACCAATGGTGACCGGGGGATATCGGAATGGCTGTTCACCGGAACCGGTCCCGACGGAACCATGGTCGAGATCCACGGCTGCGACGTCTTCACATTCCGTGACGGCATGATCGCCATCAAGGACACCTTCCTGAAGGCCCGGACATAATTGTCCTGCAGTCCCGTCAAAATTCACGAACCCCCAAGGTCCAGTTCATGCCCGACATGTTGAAATCGTATGACCCATCCAGTGGCGAGTTGGTCGGCGAGGTCCCGATCACCTCACCTGAGGCCATCCCGTCGATCGTTGCGCTGGCGCATGAGGCCAGCAACGGGTGGTCCGAACTCCCAGCGACGAAACGGGCCGAACTGTTCAAGCAAGCCGGTCAAAAACTGGTGGAACGCGCCGATGAACTCGGCGTCCTGCTCAGCCGGGAGATGGGCAAGCCACGCAAATTCGGCATCGGCGAAGTCCGCTATTGCGGCAGTTCGCTCGCGGGTAAGGTCGACGATATCGTCGCGGCCCTCGAACCCCAGGTCTCGGATGGCGGCTCGATCGAATCGACCATCTACTACGACCCGCTCGGGGTCTGTGGCGTCATCAGCCCCTGGAACTATCCGATGTCGATGCCGCAGTGGATGGTGATACCGGCCTTGATGGCCGGGAACACCGTCGTTCTCAAGCCCTCGGAAGAGACACCACTTATCGCGCAGGCCTACGCTGACATCCTGAACGAGTTCCTCCCGGAAGGCGTGCTGCAGGTGATCCACGGCGCCGACGCGCAGGGCAAGGCCCTGGTCCAGGCCGATGTGCAGATGATCGCCTTTACCGGCTCCCGCCAGGCCGGCATCAGCATCATGGGCGCGGCGGCACGAGACCTGAAACGGCTGGTGCTGGAGCTGGGCGGCAAGGATCCCCTGCTCGTCCTCGATGACGCGGATGTGGCCAAGGCCGCAGCCATGGCGGTCGAGAACAGCTTCGAGAACTCAGGCCAGATGTGCGTCTCGGTCGAGCGCATTTACGTCGCCGAACCTGTCGCCGAGGCGTTCGAACAACGGGTTGCCGAATTGAGCACGCAGATCAAGGTCGGTGCGTGGGACGACGACGCGGCCGAACTCGGGCCAATGATCAACGCCCGCCAGCGCGACCACGTCATTGCCCAGATCCGTGACGCCGTCGACCAGGGTGCCCGCGTTCTCTGTGGCGGCACCGAGCACTCACCCGGCTACGTCCAGCCGACCGTGCTCGCCGACGTCACCGATGACATGGCGATCATGCAGGAGGAGACCTTCGGACCCGTCGCCTGCATCGCCCGCTTCAGCGACGTCGACGACGCCGTGCGCCGCGCCAACAGCGGCGTCTACGGCCTGGGTGCGTCAGTCTTCGGCCAGGACGAGGAGCGCGCTTACGCCGTGGCCCGGCGTCTCGATGCCGGCATGATCGGGGTCAACAAGAGTTGCTTCGCTCCCGGCGACGCCCCCTGGGTGGGAGCAAAACAGAGCGGCTACGGGTTCCACGGCTCTGCCGCGGGTCATCGACAATTCGCCCAATGCCGGGTGGTCACACGCGTCAAGTAATCCTGGACGAGGCCTCCGGGCAGGCGCCTTGTGTCCAACCGTCCGAATATTGTCCGTCTCAAGGCTTGCGGCCTTTGGGTCAATCGGGGAAATCGGCAGCGTTTTTCTCGATCCATTCCAGCGCGGCCTCCTCGCTGGTCAGGCTCCTGCCGTCGCGCTCAAGGATCTCGCGCCGGTACTCTTCGATATGGCAGACCTGTTCCACCATCCGCACCTTGTACTCGTCGTCTGCCCCCTCGAACTCCACCCCGATTTCGTAACACGCCTCAGATGCACGGCACCAGCTGACCACGGCGTGGGCATGGAACGCAGGATCCTCTATGGGAATGGAAATCTCGACACCGGCACCCTCGGGCAGCGCGATCTTCGACAGAAAGCAGAGGCCACCGTGGCTGATGTTGCAGAGATGGTCCCGGTCACCCGCGGCAATGTCATCGATTCGATAATCGATAGGAAAGCCGGAAGGGTGCCGAATGTAGTGGCGCATCGTAAAGTCTCAATCGCTCACGCCTCAGTCGATTCAATATAGCAGCGTGACCGGTCCCATCTTGCTAACTGGATGACCGTGTAATGCCATTAGATATTTGTACTGATTATTCTTAGCTCTGTTCGCGTTGAGTAGTGACGGGGTCGCGTCATGAGTCCGAGCGGCTCGCAAAATGGGCTCACGGCCCGAAAACTTCGAGCGGCGGGAGAGCCACGATGCCAACAGAGCCAATAATTATGACTGGCGCAAGAAAAAAGGCAGCTAGGTTGCCCTAACTGCCTGTTTTATTTGGCGTCCCCAAGGGGATTCGAACCCCTGTTGCCGGCGTGAGAGGCCGGTGTCCTAGGCCGACTAGACGATGGGGACGTTTTCTATCGGTGGCCCGGCGTGCTGGAGTGCCGAACGACCCTGTTTGGTGGAGCTAGGCGGGATCGAACCGCCGACCTCTTGCATGCCATGCAAGCGCTCTCCCAGCTGAGCTATAGCCCCGGAAAGGCGGAAAATTTACGTTATCACCCCGGTACTGTCAAGACCGAGGCTGAGGCCGAAGCGGCGTTGGAAATTAGCTGTGGTCGCTTCCGCGACCTCCTCGACCGTGATGCCCCGCAGCTTGGCGATGCATTCGGCCACGTGGCGCACGTAGCCTGGCTGGTTGCTGCGCCCGCGATGCGGCACCGGCGCCAGGTAGGGCGAGTCGGTCTCGATCAGCATGCGATCGAGCGGCACCTTGGTCGCAGCCTCACGGATATCTCGCGCGCTGTTGAAGGTGACGATGCCGGAGAACGAGATATCGAAGCCGAGATCGAGCACCCGGCGTGCCTGGATCCAGTTGCCGGTGAAGCAGTGCATCACCCCGCCCGCATCCGCGGCCCCCTCATCGGTGAGGATGCGCACGGTATCGTTGAAGGCGTCACGACTGTGAACAATCAAAGGCTTGCGTGCCTTGCGCGCCGCAGCAATGTGACGCCGAAAGCGATCACGCTGCCACTCCGGACGCCCCTCGACGCGGAAGTAGTCAAGGCCGGTCTCGCCGATCGCAACCACCTTGGGCAGCCGCGACATGCGAACGAGGTCGTCGACCTCGGGCTCGACTCCGTGCTGCTCGTTGGGGTGGACACCGACCGAGGCGGAAACGTCGGGAAGCGGCTCGATCATCCGCAGCATCGCCGGCAGCGCCTCCATGCCGATCGAGACGCAGAGCATGTGGCACACCCCCTGCTCACGGGCGTAGGCGAGCACATGCTCCAGCTCGCCGCCATGCGGGGCGAGGTCAATCATGTCGAGATGACAGTGGGAGTCGACCAGCTTCATCGCCAGATGGTCACGGCACCGGGTGCCGTGATGATTACATGGTGTGGGTTGTGCGGTCGCCGCCAAGCATACCGGCGAGGTAGTTCTCGATCTTGTTGCGGGCGGCACCGTTGTCCTGGTCACTGAACTGGACCCCGATGCCGGTGGCACGGTTGCCCTCGGCACCACGCGGGGTGATCCAGACCACCTTGCCGGCCACCGGGAGTTTCTCGGCTTCGTCCATCAAGGTAATCAGCATGAACACCTCGTCGCCAAGGCTGTAGCTCTTCTTGGTCGGCACAAACAGCCCGCCACCCTTGATGTACGACATGTATGCCGCATAGAGCGCGTGCTTGTCCTTGATCGTCAGGGAGAGGATGCCCTGACGCATAGGCATCGAACCCTTGCCATCCTCCATCGTGAACTCCGTCTCAGTGTGGACGTGGCGGCTGCCAACCGAGCAGCAGATCCTCGCACAGCAGCTGGTGGTTGACCTGGGTCTCGACCAGCTTCCGTGCCCGCTGCAACTCGTCAAGCCGCGCGAACAGGTAAACCAAGTCTATCGTGTCAATAAGCGCTTGCATATGGTCGGCCAGGTCACGATTGTCCAGGGTGCGCGGCTCGGCACCGGATTTCAGCCGGATCATGTCGACCAGCCAGCTGCCAAGCCAGCCGAAAAGCCGGGCGGGATCGTTGCCGGACCACTTGGCGGCGACCGCTATCGGGTCATTGCGACCAGACTGGATACCTCCCAGTGTCTCGAACGCCTCCTGGCGCGCCTTGACGGCGCCCTCGTCGGCCAGGGTCAGGGCGAGCAGCGGGCTGCCGTCAGCCAGCGCGAGCAGCGCCTCGCTGTCCGACACCCCCTGTGCCGCCAGCCAGTCGATGCCCTGCTCGCGGGGTGGCGGCGTCAGCGGCAGCCGTTGGCAACGGCTGCGGATGGTCGGCAACAGGCGCCCGCGGTGCGTGGCCACGAGCATCAGCAACGTCTGCCGGGTCGGCTCCTCGAGTGTCTTGAGTAGCGCATTGGCCGCCTCCGGCATCATCAAGTCGGCAGGGTCAACCAGGGCCACCTTCCAGCCACCCTGCTGGGCGCTCATCGACAGTGTCGTACCGAGTTCCCTTACCTGGTCGACACGAATCCGCGTGGCATCCTGGGTCAGTTTCTTGCCCGCAAGGTACTCGCCCTTGAGCAGCCGTCGCAGGTGGTGAAAATCGGGGTGGCTGCCGGCAGTGAACAACTTGCAGGAACGGCAGACACCGCAGGCATCGCCACCCATCTTGTCGGGCGTCTCGCAGAGCAGGGCCGCGGCAAACCGGCGCGCAAAGGCATGCCTGCCGATCCCGGCAGGACCATCGATCAGAAGGGCATGGGGCAGCCGTCCCTGGGTGTGACGATCGACCAGCGCACCCCAGGTGGCTGCGTGCCAGGGGAAATGTTCAGTCGAGGTAGGCATCGAGGACATCACCGATCTGGGCGGTAACTTCGACCAGCGGCCGGCTGGCATCGATCACCCGAAAGCGGTCAGGCTCCTGCTCGGCGCGTTCGCGGTAGGCCGCGCGCACCCGCTCGAAAAACGCCGCGGCTTCCTGTTCGAAGCGGTCGGGCGCACCTTCGCGACCGGCGGCACGCGCCAGGCCAATGGTGACCGGCAGATCGAGCAGCAGTGTCAGGTCGGGATGCAGGTCATCCTGGACGAAGCTCTCCAGCTTGGCGATGCGCTCATCACTTAGGCCACGGCCACGGCCCTGGTAGGCGTAGGTGGCGTCGGTAAAGCGGTCGCTGAGCACCCAGTCACCGCGGTCGAGTGCCGGCCTGATCACGCGCGCAACATGGTCGGCTCGGGCGGCGAAAACCAGCAGCAGTTCGGTGTCGTTGGCCATGCCACCGTCATGCTGTCCGAGCAGCAGGTCACGGATCGCCTCGGCCAGCGGCGTCCCTCCCGGCTCGCGAGTGACGACGACCTGTTTCCCGGCGGTCTCAAGGTGACGGCGGATGTGGTCGATACAGGTCGACTTGCCAGCCCCCTCTCCGCCTTCGACGGTGATGAATCGCCCCCTGGGACTCATCGCCTCATCCTCCCTTACGCCCGCGCAACTGGTAGCGGCGCACGTTGGCCTGGTGGTCGGTCAGGTTGTCGGCAAAGGCGTGGCGGCCGTTGCCGGTGGCGACGAAATAGAGCGCCTTGCCGTCGGCCGGATTCAGCACGGCCTCGATAGCTCCGCGCCCCGGAAGGGCGATCGGGGTCGGCGGAAGGCCCTTGCGTGTGTAGGAGTTGTACGGTGTGTCGGCGCGCAGGTCACGCTTGCGCAGGTTGCCGTCGAACGACTCGCCGAGACCGTAGATCACCGTCGGATCGGCCTGCAGCCGCATGCCCTTGTGCAACCGTCGGACGAAGACCCCGGCGACCTCCGCGCGCTCATCGGGAACGGATGTCTCTTTCTCGACAATCGATGCCAGTACCAGCGCCTCGTAAGTGTCGGCGAAGGGCAGCCCCTCGGCCCTCTGCTGCCAGGCCCGGTCGAGATTCTCGCGCATGGTGTCGCGTGCCCGGCGCAGGAACTCGAGATCGGTGGTGCCGCGCGGGAAATGGTAGGTGTCGGGGAAGAAACGTCCCTCGGGGTGCTGACCCGGCTCGCCAAGACGGCCCATGATCGTGGCCGCATCGAGCCCTTCCAGGGTCGCCGTCAGTTCAGGCGTGGCTCGGACCGCGGTCAGCGCCTGGTCGAAAGTCCAGCCCTCGACCAGCGTCAACCCGTGCAGCATGACCCGGCCCGAGGTCAGCTGGCGCAGCAGTTGGGGTGGCATGGTGCCAGGTTCGACCCGGTACTCACCGGCCTTGATACCGGTGTCGAAGCCGTTGAGTCGGCCATGCAGGACCAGCAGGTCGGGCGCACTGATCAGGCCCCGGGTGGCGAGGTCGTCGGAAATCCGCCTGAGCCCGCTGCCGCGCGGGATGTCGAGCACCAGGCCGTCACCGTCGACGGCCAGCGGGGTCGACAGGAACACGCTGTACCGCCAGTAGAACAGCGCCGAGGCGACGATCACCAGCGACAGCAGGAGCAGCAGCGAACGGACCAGGAAGGTGCGCATGGCCCGGTCAGTCCGCTAACTGTCGAGGCGCCGCGCGCGACTCCGCGCGATCAGGCCGGGCGCCGGAACAGCAGCGTGCCGTTCGTGCCGCCGAAACCGAAAGAGTTCGACAGGGCCACGTCGATCTTCATCTCGCGTGCCGTGTTCGGCACGTAATCGAGGTCGCACTCGGGATCGGGGGTGTCGAGATTGATGGTCGGCGGCGAGACCTGGTCGTTGATGGCCAGAATGCTGAAAACCGCCTCGACCCCGCCTGCGGCACCCAGCAGGTGACCGGTCATGGACTTGGTCGAGTTGACCGCGATCTTGTAGGCATGGTCGCCAAAGGTGTTCTTGACCGCATCGGTCTCGGCCTTGTCGCCAGCCGGCGTCGAGGTGCCGTGGGCGTTGACATAGTCGACCTCGTCTGGTGCCAGGCCGGCGTCGCGCAGGGCCATCTGCATGCAGCGCATGGCCCCCTCGCCACCGGCGGGTGGCAGGGTCATGTGGTAGGCGTCACCACTCATGCCGTAGCCGGCCAGCTCGGCATAGATTTTCGCCCCCCGTGCCTTGGCGTGCTCGTACTCCTCCAGCACCACCACTCCGGCACCGTCACCGAGCACGAAACCGTCGCGATCGGCATCCCATGGCCGGCTGGCCGCTTCCGGATCGTCGTTGCGGGTAGACAGGGCCCGGGCGGCGGCGAAGCCACCAAGTCCGGTCGGGCAGGTCGCCATCTCGGCGCCGCCGGCAACCATCACGTCGGCATCGCCGTAGGCGATCATGCGCCCGGCATCACCGATGTTGTGGGTGCCGGTGGTGCAGGCGGTGACGATGGCGATGTTCGGGCCCTTGAGGCCGTACTTGATCGACAGGTTGCCCGAGATCATATTGATGATGCAGCTCGGGACAAAGAATGGCGAGATCCGGCGGGGGCCGCTCTTGGCGTAGACCCCGTGAGTCTTCTCGATGCCAGGCAGGCCACCGATGCCGGAACCGATGGCGACGCCGATACGCTCGGCATTGGCCTCGGTCACTTCCAGCCCGGCATCTTCGATCGCCTGGCAGCCGGCAGCGATGCCGTAGTGGATGAAGGTGTCCATCTTCTTCGCCTCTTTGGGCGAGATGTATAGACTGACATCGAAGTCCTTGACCGTGGCGGCAAAACGGACGGAGAAATCGCTGACATCAAACGAGGTGATTGGCGCGGCCCCGCTCTTGCCGTCGAGGATATTGCGCCAGGCGTCGGCGACGTTGTTACCCACCGGCGAGATAATTCCAAGCCCGGTGACGACGACTCGTCTTTTCGTCACGTCCTGCTCCTTATGGAACCTCTGATCAAGTCATGAACTCGTATCTTGCGCCCAGAATATCCAGCTTTGCGCCTCAAATCTGAATATTCTGAACCACAATCTACTTCGTTCGGACTTAATCGGAGGTTCCTTAGCTCGTAGTCGCTAACGACCGTCAGCACAAAAACAAAAGGCCGACGCCCCTGTTCTACGGGGGTCCGGCCTTTCGTGTGTTCGGATTTAGCCGAGGTTCTTTTGGATGTAATCGACGGCCTGCTGGACCGTGGTGATCTTCTCGGCCTCGTCGTCTGGAATCTCGCACTCGAACTCCTCCTCGAGGGCCATGACCAACTCGACGGTATCGAGAGAGTCAGCACCGAGGTCGTCGACGAAAGAGGCGTCGTTGTTGACCTCCTCCTCTTTCACCCCCAGTTGTTCGACGACGATCTTCTTGACGCGATCTGCAACGGAACTCATGATTTTGTAAGCCTCCCGACAAACATGGTGGACCGGGCATCTGCCGGTCGCGGTATTGTATTGGAATCCACCGGACAGGGCCAGCAGTGCAAAGGCACTCCAGACACCTGGCCGGACCTGTCGATTAAACCTTTAACTTCAACCCAGTAGCCAATCGGTGCAAGGCACGTGATTGGCGCTTCAACCCATGTACATTCCGCCGTTGACGTGCAACGTCTGGCCGGTGATGTAGCTTCCCGCCGGTGAGCAGAGGAAGGCGACTGTCGCCGCAATATCCTCGGGTTGGCCAAGGCGATTGAGCGGAATCTGCGTCAGCAGCGCGTCTCGTTGGGCGTCATCGAGAGCACGGGTCATGTCGGTGTCGATAAAGCCGGGGGCGACGGTGTTGACCGTGATGCCACGGGCACCGACCTCGCGTGCCAGTGACTTGGCGAATCCGACCATGCCGGCCTTGGCCGCGGCGTAGTTGGTCTGCCCGGCGTTACCCATGGCACCGACCACCGAGGCGATGTTGATGATGCGCCCGTGGCGCGCCTTCATCATGCCGCGCAGGCACGCCTTGCTCATGCGGTAGACCGATGACAGGTTGGTGGTCAGGATCGCCTCCCAGTCGTCGTCCTTCATCCGCATCAGCAGACCGTCACGGGTGATGCCCGCGTTGTTGACCAGCACGGTCGGCGCACCGTGGCGCGAGCCAACCTCCTTGAGACAATTCTCGACCGACGCCGGATCGGCGACATCGAGCACAAGTCCGCTGCCATCGACTCCGGCCGCGGCCAGGGCCTCGCCGATCGCCGTGGCGCCCGTCTCGCTGGTGGCCGTACCGATGACGGTGGCGCCGAGACGGCCAAGTTCGAGGGCGATCGCCCGGCCAATACCGCGGCTGGCGCCCGTGACCAGGACGATCTCACCCTGCAGTACCTGTTCGCTCATGGGTTCTCCTCGCGCGGTCGGTTCAGAAACGGACCAGGGCCGAGCCCCAGGTGAAGCCGCCACCGAAAGCCTCAAGCAGCAGCAGTTGGCCCGGTTTGATACGACCGTCGCGCACCGCCACGTCAAGTGCCAGCGGTACCGACGCGGCAGAGGTGTTGCCGTGTTCGGCGACGGTGTTGATGACCCGCTCCATCGGCAGTTTCAGCTTTCGCGCCGTCGCGGCGAGGATGCGGTTGTTGGCCTGGTGCGGAATCAGCCAGTCGATATCCTCGCGCGACAGGCCGTTGGACTCGAGGGTCTCGTCGACGATCCGGCTCAGGGTGGTGACGGCCATCTTGAACACCTCGCTGCCCTGCATGCGCAGGTAGGGATCACGGCCGTCCTCGTACCCGCCGGAGATGCCACCCGGGACCTGCAGCAGGGCGGCGTGCTTGCCGTCGGCGTGGAGGTGGGTCGAGAGGATTCCCGGCTTGGTGTCAGCCCGAAGCACCACCGCCCCGGCACCGTCGCCGAACAGGACGCAGGTGTCGCGGTCCTTCCAGTCGATGATGCGGGACATGGTCTCGGCACCGATCACCAGCGCGGTGGTCGCCGCACCGGTCTTGATGAACTGGTCGGCGACGCTGAGCGCGTAGACAAAGCCGGTGCAGACCGCCTGAACGTCGAATGCCGCCGGACCGTGAATTCCCAGGCGTGCCTGCAGCAGGCAGGCGGTGCTGGGAAAGATCTGGTCAGCGGTGGTGGTGCCGACAACCACCAGGTCGATGTCACGCGGTGCCACGCCAGCGGCCTTGAGCGCCCGTCGAGCCGCCTTTTCGGCGAGATCGCAGGTGGTCTCGCCATCGGCCACGATGCGCCGCTCACGAATCCCGGTGCGGTCACGGATCCACTCGTCCGTGGTGTCGACCATCTGCTCGATATCGGCATTGGTCATCACCCGCTCCGGGAGGTAGCTACCGGTACCGATAATGCGCGCATGTTTCATGTGGTCCCCGTCGCCTCCATCAGGTGACCGATCTCCTCACCGATGGTCTCCGGCACCGCCTTGGCCACCTCGATCCGGGCAATATCGATGGCATGGGCGAAAGCAAAGGCATCTGCACCACCGTGGCTCTTGATGACGATCCCCTGCAGGCCGACCAGGCTGGCACCGTTGTAGCGGCGCGGGTCGAAACGGCGCTTAAAGCTGCGCAGTACCGGCGCCACCAATAGCGCGGCGAAGCGGGTCAACAAATTGCGGGTAAAGGCCTCGCGCATGAAATGGCTGACCATGTGCGCCAGGCCTTCGCTGGCCTTCAGCGCCACGTTGCCGACGAAGCCGTCGCAAACGATGACATCGGCGTCACCGGTATAGACGTCATCGCCCTCGACAAAGCCCACGTAGTTCAGCGTGCTGGCGGAGAGCAGGCTGTGTGCCCGCTTCACCTCCTCGTTGCCCTTGATCTCCTCCGCGCCGACGTTGAGCAGGCCGACCCGAGGCCGGTCGACGTTTTCGACGGCACGCACCAGGGTGGACCCCATCACCGCCAACTGGAACAGCTGGCCGGCATTGAGGTCGACATTGGCGCCCAGATCAAGGACGTGGGTGTGGCCACGGATTGACGGGATGGCGGAGATGATCGCCGGGCGGTCGATCCCGGGCAGCATCTTGAGTACGAAGCGGGCGGTCGCCATCAGGGCGCCGGTGTTGCCGGCACTGACGCAGGCATCGGCCTCGCCCTTCTTGACCAAGTCGATCGCGACCCGCATCGATGAGTCTTTCTTGCCGCGCAGTGCGGCGGATGGTGACTCGTCCATCCCGACCAGCTGGGTGGTGTGATGGATATGCAGCCGTTGACCGAAGCGTGTCGTACTGTCGCCGCAACGCGCCTCGAGTTCGGTGCGGTCGCCAACGAGCACCAGGCTGACGTCCTGGTGACGGCCGAGAATCTCCAACGCCGCCGGAACGACGACCGCGGGACCGTGGTCGCCACCCATCGCGTCGAGGGCGATCGTGACCGATTGTTTCATCGGGTGCTCAACGGGCCGGGCCGACGGTCGTCGGCCGGTATCCGGGCATCAGGAACGACGCGCCGGGCGTCAATCCTCGTCTTTGTCCGCGACCACCTTGCGGCCACGGTAATAGCCGTCGGGGCTGACTTGGTGACGCAGGTGGGTCTCACCGGTCGTCGGATCGGTCGAGAAGGTCGGTGCGCTGAGCGCATCGTGGGCGCGGCGCATGCCACGCTTGGACCGGGTTTTGCGATTCTTTTGAACAGCCATGCCGTCTCTCTCCTGCGGTCGCTCTCAATCGTCACGCCGCTTGTCTTGCCAATTCCGTAGGACGCTGAACGGGTTCTCCGTCTCGTCGTCCCGCTCGCCCCGCCAGCGGGCCATTTCTTCGTTGCACCCGGCATCCGGGTGGTGGGCTACCAGCGGCAGGCCGAGCAGGATCTCGTCCTCGACCAGACGCACCGTCGCCACCGGCCCATCGCTGCAATCCAGGGGTTCGAACCCCTTGGGCAGGCGCCTCTCCTCGGTCGCCGAGGCGATGACCGCGAGGTGAAACTCGCTATCGATCGCACAAGGGACCGGTTGCAGGCAGCGCTGACATTGCAGTTCCACCTCGGCCCGGACCCGGCCATGGACCGTTCGCAGGCCTTGGGCGTCGATGGCAAATGCCAGCTCGACCCACGCCTCGCCCGGTTCCGCGGCGAGCAGCGGCGTCAGCCGCTCCATCTTTCCAAGCGCGACCCGGCCATCGAGTTGGGCCCCCTTCTCAGCCAGGAGAGCGGGCTCGATCTGGTCCGGCAATGCCGCGCGCATAAGAGACGAATTCTAATCTTTATGGGGAGTTAGTGTCAAAAGAAAACAGCCCACCCACGGTCGCCCCCAACTTCGCAGAATGCGGGGTTCAGGCAGCACAGGATCACTTGCTGTGGCGGCTCACCGCTGCGGCTTACGGACACCTGGCATCGCCCATCCTGATAGCGGTGAGAAACAAGCGGCCGATCAGCAATCCATTGCCGATGATGACCCCGGCGACGGCCACGACGGCGGCTCACATGTTCGGGTAATTGGGTCCGCCACCACCCTCGGGAGTGACCCAGGTGATGTTCTGGCTCGGGTCCTTGATGTCGCAGGTCTTGCAGTGGACGCAGTTCTGGGCGTTGATCTGCAGCCTGGGATCGGAGCCGTCATCCTCGGTCATGATCTCGTAGACCCCTGCTGGGCAGTAGCGCTGTTCGGGGGCGTCGTAGGTGGCGAGATTGACCCGGACCGGGACGCTCGCGTCGGCCAGCTTCAGGTGCACCGGCTGCTCCTCCTCATGGTTGGTGTTGGAGATGAACACCGAGGAGAGCTTGTCGAAGCTCAGTTTGCCGTCAGGCTTGGGGTAATCGATTTTGTGGCACTCGGCCGCCGGTTTCAGCTGTTCGTGGTCCTTTGAGGTGTCGTGCAGGGTGATGGGCAGCTTGCCGCCGAACAGGTTCTGATCGATGTAGTTGAACGCCCCACCGAGGTACGGGCCCCACTTGTGCATCGCCGGACCGAAGTTGCGGCTGCGGTGAAGTTCGTCCCACGCCCAGCTCGCCTGAAAGGCCTTGTCGAAGGCGGTCAGTTCGCTGCCCCCTTCGTCACCGGCCTTGAGAGCCTGGATGACGGTTTCGGCGGCCACCAGGCCCGACTTCATCGCCGTATGGGTGCCCTTGATCTTGGAGAAGTTGAGCGTCCCGGCGTCGCAGCCGAGCAGCAGTGCTCCGGGGAGTGACATCTTCGGCAAGGCGTTGAGGCCGCCCTTGGTGATGGCACGGGCCCCGTAGGCGACCCGCTTGCCACCGGCCAGCTGCTCGGCGAACAGCGGATGGTGTTTCATTCTCTGGAACTCGTCGAACGGGCTGAGATGCGGGTTGGCGTAGTTCAGGTCCACGATCAACCCGACCACCGCCTGGTTGTCCTCGAGGTGGTAGAGGAAAAACCCACCCGAGCTGCCACTTTCGGTCAGCGGCCAGCCGGCGCCGTGGACCACCAGGCCGGGCTGGTGTTTCGACGGCTCTATCTCCCATAGTTCCTTGAGACCGAGGCCGTAGTGCTGCGGGTCGGCATCGCGATCGAGGCCGAATTTCGCGATCAGCTGCTTGCCGAGGTGACCGCGACACCCTTCGGCGAACAGGGTGTATTTCGCCCGCAGTTCCATACCGGGTTCGAAGCCGTCCTTGGGCTCGCCGTCGGTACCGACCCCCATGTCGCCGGTGATCACGCCGCCGACACTGCCGTCGTCGTTGAAGATCACCTCGGCGGCAGGGAAGCCGGGAAAGATCTCGACCCCGAGCGCCTCGGCCTGCTCACCGAGCCAGCGGGTAACGTTGCCGAGGCTGACGACGTAGTTACCGTCGTTGTGCATCGGTTTCGGGACCAGGACGTTGGGGACCTTGACCGCCTTGTCGGGCGATTTAAGGAAGTAGACCTGGTCAGTACTGACCGGGGTCAGCAGCGGCGCACCCTGGTCTTTCCAGTCGGGAAACAGCTCGTTGAGAGCACGCGGCTCGATCACCGCGCCGGAGAGAATATGGGCGCCAATCTCGGAACCCTTCTCGAGCACCACCACAGTGAGTTCGTGATCCGCCTCCGCCGCCTGCTGCATCAACCGGCACGCCGCCGACAGCCCGGCCGGGCCGCCACCGACGATGACGACGTCAAATTCCATCGACTCACGTTCCATCCCGCTCACCTCGTATCCGGATTCACCGCAATTCTAGAGTACTGGCCTCACTCGCAGGGAAACGATTCCGGCCACGAGCAGGGTCCGCATCGGTCAGAACTGGGATGCGTCGAAGCGCATCACCGGGGCCGCCCCGCTCATCATTGTCGAGAACAGCGCCCCGCTTTGCGGCAACAGCCGGAGCATGTAGAAACTCGCGGTGTCGAGCTTGGCTTGATAGAAGTCGCGCTCGTCGCCATCAAGTTGGCCAAGTGCGACCTCGGCGGAGCGTGCCCAGAGGTAGGCCAACGCCACCAGACCGAACAGGCGCAGGTAGTCACTGGCTGCCGCGGCCGCCTCTTCCGGGTCGGCCAGACCACGCGCGGCCACCCACATGGTCGCCCGCTGCAGTCGTCCGAACGCCTTGGCCAGCGGCCCGACGTAGGGCGCCATGGCCTGGTCGTCGGCATGTGCCTCGATATAGGTCTGCACCGGGTGGAAGAAGGTGCGCAGGTGGCGGCCGAAATGGGCCGGGAGCTTGCGACCGACCAGGTCGAGTGCCTGGATACCGTTGGCTCCCTCGTAGATCTGGGTGATGCGCGCGTCACGCACCAGCTGCTCCATGCCGTGTTCCCTGATGTAACCGTGACCGCCGTAGACCTGGACCCCGAGGTTGGTCACCTCGGAACTGAGATCGGTAAGCAGCGCCTTGACGATCGGCGTCATCAGGGCGACGAAATCCCCAGCTTCGGCCCGGTGTGCCTCGTCCGGGTGTTTGTTCCCCGTGTCGAGGGCACTGCTGACCCAGGCCCCGAGGGCGCGCCCGCCCTCGACATACGCTCGCATGGTCAGCAGCATCCGGCGGACGTCGGGATGGACGGTCAGCGGATCGGCGGCCTGATCCGGGGCCGCGGCTCCCTTCAAGGACCTCCCCTGCAGCCGCTCGCCAGCGTAGGTGGCCGCATTCTGGTAGGCGGTCTCGGCCAGACCGAGGCCCTGGACGCCGACGAAGATGCGCGCCGCATTCATCATCGTGAACATCCCCCGCAAGCCACCGTGCGGTTCACCGACCAGCCAGCCGGTGGCGTCGTCGAAGTTCAATACACAGGTCGCCGAGGCACGGATACCCATTTTGTGCTCAAGAGAGCCCACGCTGACGGCGTTGGGTTCACCAAGGCCGCCGTCTGTGCCGGGGAGGAACTTCGGCACAACGAACATGCTGATGCCCTTGCTGCCGTGCGGAGCATCGGGGAGTCGTGCCAGGACCAGATGGACAATGTTCTCGGTCAGGTCGTGGTCGCCGGCCGAGATGAAGATCTTGGTGCCATCGATGGCGTAACTGCCGTCGTCCCGTGGCTGTGCCCTGGTCCGCAGCAGGCCAAGATCGGTACCCGCCTGCGGTTCGGTCAGGCACATGGTGCCGGCCCAGCGGCCCTGCACCAGCGGTTCGACGTAGGTGGCACGCAGTGCTTCGCTGCCGTGCGCCTCCAGTGCATTGACAGCCCCCTCGGTCAATCCCGGGTACATACCGAACGCCATGTTCGCCGAGCTGATCATCTCCTGGACCATCAGGTCGAGGGCGTGCGGCAATCCCTGGCCACCGTAAGCCGGTGCCGCGGAGAGCGTGTTCCAGCCGCTGTCGACGAACTGCGCGTAGGCGTCGACGAAGCCCTCCGGTGTACGCACGACGCCGTCCTCGAGACGACACCCCTCCTCGTCGCCAGTGCGGTTCAGCGGCGCCAGCACCTCGGAGCAGAAGCGGCCTGCTTCCTCGAGCACGGCGTCAACGATGTCAGGCGTCGCCTCCTCGTAGCCCGGCAGCTCGGCCAGGGCATCGAGGTCATGCAACTCGTGGTAGACAAAGCGCATGTCGCGCAGCGGTGTGTTGTAACTGGCCATGCTCAGTTCCTCAGCGGCTTGCCGGTTTCGAGCATGTGCTCGATCCGCGCCTGGGTCGCCGAATCGCGCACCAGGCGCATGAAGCCGGCCCGTTCGAGCGCCAGCAGCGCCTCCTCGTCCAGTTCCTCGGTGACGTCGGTGTCACCACCGCTCAGGACATTGGCCAGCACGCCACCGACGACCACATCGTGCGCGGTGGCCTTGCCCTGCAGACGGAAACCGTGGACCGCCATATCCAGCGCGGCCTTGGCGCTGGGTCCCGGCAGCGTCAACGTGGCCGGTTCCGGCGGGACGTAACCATCGGCCAGCGCCAGCGCCCGGGCCTTGGCGTCGGCCAGCAGCCGGTCACGGTTCATCGAGATGCCGTCATCGGCGCCGAGAAACTTGAGATCGCGGGCCTCGGCCGCCGAGGTCGCCACCTTGGCCAGGCTGATGGTCTCGAAGGCCTGGGCAACGGGAGGCATCGGCCCACCGGGACGGCGCTTTTCGCGCTGCCAGCGCAACAGCATCTCCTTGCTACCGCCCCAAGCCGGGATCACGCCGACACCGACCTCGACCAGGCCGACGTAGCTCTCGGCGTGAGCCTGGATGGCGTCGCAGTGCAGCAGTACTTCGCAGCCGCCGCCAAGCGCCAGGCCCGAAGGCGCACCGACCACCGGAAACGGCGCCCGTTTCAGTGCCAGATAGGTCTCCTGACCCTCCTTGACCATCGCCTCGACCTGATCCCAGGCGGCGATGTTGGCAGCGAACATGACCAGGCCGAGGTTGGCACCAGCCGAAAACTGCTCGCCCTCGTTGTACAGAACGAGAGCCCGGTATTCGTTGCCGAGCGTCCCCAGCGCCGTGCGCAACAGCGCCAGGATGTCCGGATCCATGGCATTCATCTTGGTGTGGAACTCGACGCAAAGCACACCGTCACCGATGTCCCAGAGGCTTGCCGAGCCATTGCGCGCCAGCGGCTCGCCCAGGCGCTTGATGTCGGCCAACAGCATCACGCCTTCAGGACGTTCGACCGCGCGGTAGTTACCGTCGATACCGAGGAATTCCAGTCGCCCCTGTTCGACACGGTAGAAGGGCCGCCCGGCTGCCGTCTCGAGCAGCGCGGGGACCGGGAGCCCATCCGCCGCCAACCGCTCCGCGAACCACCCGGTCCCGAGCCGATCGATCAGTTCGAACGGTCCCTTGCCCCAGTTGTAACCGAGGCGCATGGCCTCATCGACGGCGACGATATCGTCCGCGATCTCGGGCACCAGGCTGGCTGCGTAGCTCAGTGTCCTGGCAAGGACACGCCAGGCGTAACGCCCGACCGGATCGTCGTGCTCCACCAAGGCACGCAGACCGCCCCGCTTCGCTGCCGCGACACTCGCCGGTCTCGGCCGCCGTACCGGGCCGTAGTCACCGGTCGCCAGGTCGATCACCTCCTTGACCCTGCGCCCACCGGCGGTGTTGAGGCGGTAGAAACCACCCTTGCCCTTCCGCCCGGTGTAGCCGTCAGCGATCATCTTCTCGATCCGCTCCGGGACGGTGAACATTTCGTGGAACGGGTCATCGGGAGCCAACCGCTGTTCCATGCTGGCGAGTACGTGGGGCATGAGGTCGAGTCCGACCAGGTCGATCAGGCCGAAGACGCCCGTCTTCGGTATGCCGGCGGGACGACCGAGCGCGGCATCAGCCTCTTCGACGGAAATGCCGGCCTCGAGCGCCTCGCTGACAGCACACTGCAGCCAATAGATACCAATGCGGTTGCCGATGAAGCCCGGGGTGTCGTTGCACGCCACCACACCCTTGCCAAGGCGGCGGTCAGCGAAATCACGGATCTCGGCCAGGGCCTCGGGGCGTGTTGCCGCACCCCCGACCAGTTCAAACAAGCGCATGTAACGCGGCGGGTTGAAGAAGTGGGTAATCAGGAAGTCGCCGGCAAACCGCTCCGGCAGACCGTCGACGAGCGCGGCCAGCGGGATGGTCGAGGTGTTGGAACTTACGATGCTGCCGGGCTTGCGCACCGTCTCGATCCGGGCATAGAGGTCACGCTTGATCTCCAGGTTCTCGATCACTGCCTCGATGATCCAGTCGGCCTCGGCCAGGCGCCCGAGGTCGTCCTCGACATTACCCGGTGTCACCAACCGCGCCGCCCGGCGCTGCATGAACGCCGCCGGCTTGGCCTTCTTGAGATTCGCCAGCGCCCTTTCGGCGATGGTGCTGCGTTGATCGGCCCCCGTGGGGACGATGTCGAGCAGGTCGACCGGGATGCCGGCATTGGCGAGGTGTGCGGCGATGCCGGCGCCCATGACGCCGGCGCCGATCACGGCGGCGCGTTCAATGGCCATCAAACAGCCTCCAGCACGGTCGCAATGCCCTGACCGCCGCCGATGCACTGGGACGCCAGTGCGAACTGCTTACCCTCGCGCTTGAGCAAGGCCGCCGCCTTGCCGGTGATGCGCGCGCCGGTCGCACCCAGCGGGTGACCAAGGGCGATGGCGCCGCCGTCGATATTGACCCGGTCGAGATCGAGCTCGAGGTCACGGGCGCAGGCCAGCGCCTGGGCAGCGAACGCCTCGTTCAACTCCACTATGTCGATGTCGCCGACAGCAAGCCCGGCCCGGTCGAGCGCTTTGCGACTCGCCGCCACCGGGCCGATGCCCATGATTTCTGGGGCACAGCCGGCGACGGCGATGCTGCGGATTCGAGCCAGGACCGGCAGGTCGTGTTCGCTGGCATAGGTTTCGCTGCAGACCAGGGTTGCGCTGGCGCCGTCGGTCAGTGGCGACGAGGTCGCTGCCGTCACCGTCCCCTCCTCGAGAAAGGCCGGCTTGAGCTCGGCAAGGCCATCGAGGTCGGTTCCGGGACGGATGCAGCCGTCGGTAGCCACCGTGGTCTTGTTGTCGTGGATCGGTACGATTTCGTCATCGAACCGTCCTTCGGACTGAGCGGCGGCGGCGCGGGCATGGCTGGTCACGGCCAGCTCATCCTGTTCGCGTCGGGTGATGCCGTACTTGGCCGCGACGTTCTCGGCAGTCTCGCCCATGCCCATGTAGGCCTGTGGGTAGCGGGCGTAGAGTTCAGGATGCGGCAACGGGTTGAAACCGGCCATCGGCACGCGGGACATCGACTCCACCCCGGCGCAGATGAACAGGTCGCCGGCACCCATGCGGATGGCCCCGGCGGCGGTGTGGATCGCCTGCATCGACGAGCCGCAGAAGCGGTTGATGGTGGCGCCGGCGACCGACTGTGGCAGCCCGGCGAGGAACCCTATCAACCGGGCGACGTTCAGCCCCTGTTCCCCCTCGGGGAAGGCACAGCCGAGCAGCAAATCCTCGATGTCGGCCGGCTCGACCGAAGAGCGTTCGAGCAGCGTGGACACCACCTGGGCGACGAGTTCGTCGGGTCGGACCCGGTTGAGCGCCCCCTTGTGAGCGAAGGTGAACGGTGAGCGGGCGTATCCGGCGATGACGATCTGTTGCATGGCTTGATCTCCAGTGGGACAGGCCGGCAGCCACACCGGCTGCAATCTCTAAGTGTCGGACGACTCCTCATTGCTAAGGGACCGCAAAGCGGCCTTCTCGATTTCACGCAATTCGGCAAGCGTCGCCTCCAGCGCTTCCTGCTGTTGTTGCAGGCCGTCGATACGTTCGCGCACCTTGCGTAACAGCAGGTGTTGCTGGTCGGCCGGGCCCGATGTCGGGTCGTAGAGGTCGAGGTATTCACGGATGTCGGCGAGCGAAAAGCCGAGTTTCTTGCTGCGCAGGATCAGCTGCAGACGGGCCCGATCGCGGTAAGTGTAAACCCGGGTTGAACCGGCACGCCGGGGGTTGAGCAACCCCTTGGTCTCGTAGAAACGAATAGCGCGCGCGGTGACGCCGAGACGCTCGGCGAGCTCGGTGACGGTGTAGAGCCTGTCGCGATCCGCAGTCATGCTCATGATCATGGCCGCTGTTAACGTTTATGTCAATTGATTAACGTTAACGTTACCCTTGGATTGGCCCTTATCGCGCCAGACGCGGTGCGCGATGCGTCGAGGTTACGGAATCAGCACCGTCGAACCGGTGGTCTTGCGCGCCTCGAGGTCGGTGTGCGCCCTCGCGGCCTCATTGAGTGGGTAGGTCTGGTTGACCTCGATGCGCACAGCGCCGGAATCGACCACGTCGAACAGTTCACCGGCGATGGTGACCAGGTCCTCACGGTCGGCCGTGTAGGTCATCAATGTCGGCCGGGTGATGAACAGTGAGCCCTTCTGGGCCAGCAGGCTGAGGTTGAACGGTTCGACGTTGCCGGAAGCCTGGCCGAACAGCACCATGATGCCGTGTCGCCGGATGCAATCCAGCGATTTCATGAAAGTGTCCTTGCCGACCGAGTCATAGACCGCCGCGACGCCGGCGCCACCGGTGATCTCCTTGACCCGTTCGACGAAGTCCTCGTCGCGGTACAGGATCGGGTGATCGCAGCCATGGGCCTTCGCCAGTTCAGCCTTCTCCGGGCTGCCGACGGTGCCGATGACCGTGGCGCCGAGCGACTTGGCCCACTGCGATGCGATCAGGCCGACACCGCCGGCCGCCGCGTGGACCAGGATGGTGTCGCCGGCCTGGAC
>CAXMPC010000062.1:0-9472 GCA_964195335.1 uncultured Gammaproteobacteria bacterium
CTGGCCCGTCCGACCTCAGCACCGGTACCACCAATAGTGCGGCGTGGGCGAGCAGCGCTACGCCGAGCCACAAGGCGAGGCCGTTGCCGAGGCGGATGGGCGGCGTTGTCACGGCAGCTGGTACCCCAGGGTCAGGAACAGGCGTCGTTCGGGCGCCGGGTAGAAGGTGTCGCCTCCGAAGGCGCTGGTGGTGCCATAGTCATTGTAGAGCTCGTTGCCGAGGTTGTTGACGCGCAGCTCGGCCGAGAAGGGCCCGCGCAGGTAGCGCAGGTTGACGTTCAGCAGCAGCACCTCGTCGAGCCGGGGTCGGCTGTTGGTGAAATCACCGTCGAGCCGGCGCTTGCCGACGTAGACCGCTTCGGTGAACAGCGACCAGGCCGGGTCGGGATGCAGGTCGATGCCGATCCGCGTGGTCTGGGGCGCCACCATGGGGATCTCGTTGCCGCGGTAGGGCCCGCCGGTGAAGGTGGCATCGGTGTAGCTGAACTGCCCGGTGAAGGTGACCTCGTTGCCGGCCGGCATCGCGCCCTCGATGGTGAAACCGTCACGGCGGGTGTCATCGAAGTTGACGTTGGCGCCGCTGTTGAATCCGAACGGGTCCGGGGCCGACGGGTCGAAGCCGAGCTCATCCTCGAGGTCGAGGCGGTAGAGCAGCAGCTTGGCGTGGGTGCCGTGGCGTGACCACTCGGCACCGCCCTCCCATGACGCGCCGGTCTGGGTGTCGAGCGGGCGCGAACCGAGGGCGCGGTAGGCGTTCTCGTCGACCTTGGCGAAGCGGAACGGGGTGTCGACGCGGGCGAACAGGCGCACCTCCGGAGTCGCCTGGTAGGCGAGGCCGGCCTCGAAGGCGGTGGTGTCGTCGGTGACGTCGAAGCGCTGGGTGGTTGCGAATCCGAGGAACTCGTTGAACTCGTCGAAGCTGTTGTCGACCTCGGCATAGCGGGCGCCGAAGGTACCGGTCAGACGCTCACCGAAGGGGACGACGGTCTGGCCGTAGACGGCCCACATCTCTTGTTCGGCGTTCTGCAGGAAGGTCGACATCATGCTGCGGCTGTCGAGCTGGTAGTCGACACCATCCCAATCGATGCCGGCGGTGACCAGGGCATCGCCGGAGCCCATCGGCACGGTGCCGACCAGTCGGGGCGTGAACGTGAGGTGGTCGCGGCGCTGGGACAGGGTGTTGAGCAGGCCGAAGAACTCCAGCAGGCCGTCGACGGCCTCGTCACGGTTGCCGAGCTCCGCCTCGAGTTGCCAGTTGTCGCTCAACCGCTGGCTGCCGCCGACGCGGGCGACGACGGTCTCGCTGTCGCTGCGATCGGTGTCGTTCTTGGATTGGCGCCGGTCCTGCGCGACCTGGGCGGCGGTCAGGTCGCCGGGCAACTGGAGCGACTCGTCGCTGTAGCGCAGTTCGGCGAAAAGACGGCCGGCGTCGTGCTCGTAATCGGTCAGCAAGGCGGCCCGGTGGGTGTCGATCTGGTTGTGGTCACGGTAGTTGTCGGATGAGTGGATCCGGGCCGAGAGCTTAATCCCGACACCCGAATCGAAGCGCTCGCTGACCAGGGCGCGCACCGTTCGCGTAGCGTAGGAGCCGACGGTGCCCTGTACCTCGCCGTGACTGGCGCTGGCGCTGCGGGTGATGATGTTGATGACGCCACCGACCGCCTGGTCACCGTAGAGGGCGCCGGCGCTGCCCTGGATGATCTCGATGCGCTCGACATCGCCGAGATCGATACTGGAGAAGTCCGGGCCGGCGATGTCGGTGTTGTTCAGTCGCCGACCGTCGACCAGCACCAGCGTGTTGTCTCCGCCGGTGACGCCGAAGCCGCGCAGGCCGACGGTAACGCGGCTGCCATCGCCGTAGAGGTCGGAGAGCTGGATGGCGCCCTGACCGCGTAGCACCTCGGCGATCTGGGTGGCGCCGCTGGCGACGATGGCCTCACGGGTGATGACCGATACGCTGGCCGGGGTGGTCACCGTGCTCTGGGCCGAGCGGGTGGCGGTGACGATCACCGGTGGAACCGTCGCAGGCTCGTCGGCGGCATGAAGAGGCAAGGCAGAAAGGGACGCCATCGCGGCAAGGGCCGCGACGCCTAAGCGGGCAGATGACATGAATTTCTCCTGTCGGTGCGCACACCCGCGCACGTGGTCTTGGGCCAGACGTGCGGAGGAGGGGACAGGAGGGTAACGGCCTGCCGACACCACCCGCCGCGGCATCCGGATACGTGCCTCAGGCCGGTCTCCGGACTCGCGAGCGGGCTAAGAACCCTTGATCGGCGCCTTCCCGTGCTGTGCACAGTGGCTCGTGCCGACGTTGACTCGCTTACCGTTGCGGGGGCAGTGCCGGGATTGCCCGAAGGGCTCACCGGCTTCCCGTTTCATCCCCGGGAAGCAATTCCCGGGAACACCTTAGGCGGGTGGGACTTTAAGACGACGTCACGGGGGCGTCAAGCGGATCAGGGACAGGTCAGACGCGGTGTACCGTCCCTGCAGGCCGCCGCACGATGCGCTCCTGAGTCTGAACCGGCCTCAGTCGACGTGATGGACGTGTCCGATGTAGCGCTGGTCACTGCCGACCATGTGATCGAGCAGCCATTCCCGGATCAGGCGCATGGTGTCGCGAGTCAGGTTCAACTCGCCGTCGTGCAGGCGATCGCTCCAGTCCACGATTTGCTCGAGCAGTCTGGCGTGCTCACGACGATGGCGTTCGAGATCGGGGTAGTCGTTCGCCTCGAGCAGGTTTTCCTCGAAGCGGAAGTGGTGCCGGGTGGCGTCGACCAGGCTGTCCAAGGCGACGCCCCGTTCCTTCTGCGGACCGTCAGTGGCGACGGCGCGCTCGAGGTCGTTGTAGCACTCGATCATCTCGCGGTGCTGATCATCGACCCGGCCGATACCGGTGCGGAAATTTTCTCGCAGGGTCAGGTAATCCATGGTCACGGTTCAGGATCCTTACTTCAAGGTCCGGGCGGGGCAGGGTGTGGGTGCCCTGAGCGACATCATAGCAAGTCGCCGTGGACGGTACGGTGAGAGGTCATACAGGTCGGTTGCAGGATTATACTTCCCGCGATCCCTCGTTCAGGCCGGATCGTCGGCTGTTGGCGGGGGCACCGTGACCGACGTCAGAGCGGCCGGTTTGCACAGGGGTAGAACATGGAACTGGTGGTCATCGTCGACGGTGAGACCGTCCGGCGGCAGCGTCTGGAACAGGAGGCGGCCGTAACGCTCGGCCGTGGCCCGGACAACAGCATCACTCTCGATGACGACCTGGTCAGTCGCCGTCATGCGCGGATCGATTGCCGGGACGGCTGGCGCATCGAGGATCTCGACAGTCGCAACGGCACCCGGGTCAACGGCCAGCCCGTGACCACCTCCAGGCTGCGGGAAGGCGACCTGGTGGTGATCGGCCGCACACGGTTCAAGCTCATCGGCGATGTCGGCCACGAGGAAACGGGACCGTTGCCACCTGAGGTTGTGGTAACCCCAGATGGCAATCCGGAGGCTCTTGAACCGCCTGTATCGCAAGCCGCGTCGGAGCCCTGTATCGAGGCTGTCGACGGACCGGCGGCTGGCCGAATCTACCCGCTCGACAAGCCTTACGTCGCTCTCGGCGAGGCCGGGGCCGAACTTGCCGTGGTGACCCGGGAGGGAACCGGCCACGCGGTACGTGGCATCAGCGGTCTCGGCGACAGGTTGGCGCTGAACGGTGTGCCTCTTGAGGAAAACGCGCGTCCGCTGACCGACGGCGACCGCATCCAGGTCGGGGAGCAGGCGCTGGTCTACCGGGCGAGGTGACGCCTGGGCCAGGTCTTTGTCGGGCTGAAGCCCGACCCACAAAGAGAGAAGCCCGGTCACGTTATGCGGGTCGGACCTCAGTCCGGCATCAACGGGAATGTGCCTGGCTTCGTCTGCCCGATGCCGGACCAGGTTGGGGGCCACGATGGTTTTTTGTAGGTCGGACTTCAGTCCGACATGCCCCACACGCGGCAATAGGAGAGCCTAATCCGGGTTTCCTTGGGGCCCAGAAACGAAAAAAGCCGGCTGTCGCCGGCTTTCTCGGGTGACCGTTGGAGCGGTCAGGCCTGGATGGCGCGGATCCTGGCGTTCAGGCGCGCCTTGTGCCGGGCGGCCTTGTTCTTGTGGATAAGGCCCTTGCCGGCCATCCGGTCGATGATCGGGCCCGCGGTCTTGTAGGCTTCGGTTGCCGCGCCAGAATCACCGGTGGCGAGCGCTCCCTCTACCCGCTTGAGGTAGGTGCGCAGCATCGACCGCTGGCTGGCGTTGAGCTGGCGGTGTTTCTCCGCCTGGCGGGCGCGCTTGCGGGCTTGTGCGGAATTGGCCACGTTTGTGACTCCTGCCGAATCTGAATGAAGCCGCACATGATCCGGGTTTGCCCATACCCTGTCAACGGTTCGGTCCGTTAAGATCGTTGCGCGCGGCCGGTCGAGTCCCTACAATGCGCGTTTCCCCGCAAGGGGACTCCTTGTCTCACCGCGTGGTGCGGGGGACTGTCAATCCGTAAGGAGCATCATGAGACATTACGAGATCGTATTCCTGGTCCACCCGGACCAGAGCGAGCAGGTGCCCGCGATGGTCGAGCGTTACCGCGCCGGCATCGAAGGCAAGGATGGCACCATTCACCGCTTCGAGGACTGGGGCCGGCGCCAGTTGGCCTACCCGATCCAGAAGGCGCACAAGGCGCACTACATCCTGATGAACGTCGAGTGCAGCCAGGAGGCTCTCGACGACCTCCTCACCACCTTCCGATTCAACGACGCCGTGCTGCGCAACATGGTAATCAGGCGTGACGAGGCCGTCACCGAGCCGTCGGTCCTCGCCAAGAGCAATGACAGCCGTGACGAGCGCAAGGGCCGTGATCGCCGCGACGAGCGTGACAGTGACGACGCCAAGGGTGACGGCGAGGCCAAGACCACCGCTGATGCTGGCGAGAGCCAGGCCGTGGAAGGTGAGGCCGCAGCGACTGATGCGACCGCCAGCGAAGCTGCAGAAGTCCCGGCCATTGAGAGCGA
Source organism: uncultured Gammaproteobacteria bacterium (assembly GCA_964195335.1). Taxonomy (GTDB): domain Bacteria; phylum Pseudomonadota; class Gammaproteobacteria; order QNFN01; family QNFN01; genus QNFN01. Next base: position 5,025 of record CAXMPC010000062.1, read on the forward strand.
GCCAGCCAAGGGCGAGGCCGCCGAGGCCCCTGCCGCCGAGGGCAGCGACACCAAAGCGAAAGACGAGGCCCCCGCCGGCTGACGCCGCGGCCCGTCGCAACCGAACCGGAGAGAGATCATGGCGCGCAATTTCCGCCGCAGAAAGTTCTGCCGTTTTACCGCCGAGGGTGTCAAGGAGATCGACTACAAGGATCTCGTCACCCTCAAGAACTACGTCACCGAAACGGGCAAGATCGTCCCGAGCCGGATTACCGGCACGAAGGCGAGGTACCAGCGCCAGCTGTCGACCGCGATCAAGCGGGCGCGCTTCATCGCGCTGCTGCCCTACAGCGACGCCCACGAGTAGGCGTCTGCGTCGGGTGATTCGGCCGACTTTCGGCCGACCCTGATGGGTCTGATGCGAGGGCTGGCCTCATTCGTAATGCGCGGGCGTGGCCAGGCGACCCTGGTGGTTGCCACGACCGCGGTGCTCTCGGCCCTGGTGCCACCCGTGAGCTGGCTCAGCTCCGGGGCACTGGCGCTGGTCACCCTGCGCAAGGGGAGCCGCGAGGGACTGCTGACACTTCTCCTGGCAGGAGTCGGGGCGGGGGTGCTGTCGTTTCTTTCGCTTGGCAGTCCGCTGCCGGCACTGAGCTTCGCGCTGGTGCTCTGGCTGCCGGTGGTGGCCCTCGCCGTGGTCCTGCGGGCGACGCCCAGCCTCGGCGCTGCGATGGCCGCGGCGGGCGTGATCGGCCTGGTGGCGGTGGCCCTGGTGCACCTGCTACTGGGCGATCCGGGTCCCTGGTGGGTGGCCACACTGGGACCGATGATCGAACCCGCGCTGCAGGGCGTGGACGCGCAGCAGGCCACGGCGGTGCGCGAATCGATCGACGCGGCCAGCGGTTATCTGACCGGGTTGATGGTGGCCGCAGGCCTGTTCAACCTGGTGCTCGGTCTGATGATCGGGCGTCTGTGGCAGGCCGGGCTCTACAATCCGGGTGGCTTCAGGCGCGAGTTTCACGCGCTGCGGCTGCCCCGGATGGCGGCGGTCGTGGCCATTGCACTGTTCGCCGCAGTGCTGGCCCTGGGCGGTGCGCCCGGGGTGGTGGTGGACATGGCGGCGGTGACCGTGGTGCCGTGCACGCTGGCCGGGCTGGCCCTGGTGCATGGGCTGGTTGGTGGCCGCAGGGGTGGCATAGCCTGGCTGGTAGGACTCTACCTGCTGCTGGTGCTGATGCTGCCGGAGACGAGTATCGCGCTGGCGGCCGTGGGGCTGGCCAACGCGTGGTTCGGACTGGTGGAACGCTTTGGCGTCAAGCCGGGAACGAGTTGAATCGATAACCGACAGACAACGATCGGGGTAGACGACGATGGAAGTGATCCTACTGGAGAAGGTGCAGAACCTGGGCGAACTTGGCGACAAGGTCAATGTTAAACCGGGCTACGGCCGTAACTACCTGGTGCCGAGCGGCAAGGCGACCCCGGCTACGTCGGAGAATATTGCGCAATTCGAGCAGCGCCGCGCTGAGCTCGAGAAGGCGCAGCAGGAGCGCATGGGTACCGCCGAAGGGCGTGCCGGGAAGCTCCGGGACGTCAGCGTGACCATCCAGGCCAAGGCCGGCAACGAGGGCAAGCTCTACGGCTCGGTCGGTACGCGCGAGATCGCCGAGGCGGTTGTTGCGACCGGCGTCGAGCTGGAGAAGCACGAAGTGCTGCTCCCCGACGGTGCGCTGCGCGAGACCGGCGAGCACGAGGTGGCGCTGCACCTGCATAGCGACCTCGAAGTGACGATCAAGGTCGTGGTCGAAGCCGAGGAGTGATCCTCGGCGGTCTCTTCCGCGACCGCGGAATGCGGTTCGCGGGAGTGACCGCGTCGCTAACCGACTGACCTCTCTCGGGGCACCCGATCGCCTCTTGCGACCCTCCGCGGGTCGTGGCATTAATGCCCGATGGCAGAGCCCGTCACCCACCTCGATCACTACGATGCGTCGGTCGACGCGCTCAAGGTTCCGCCCCATTCCATAGAGGCCGAGCAGTCGGTCCTCGGTGGCCTGCTGCTCGACAACTCGAGCTGGGACCGGGTGGCCGGGCGGATTGGTGAAGAGGACTTCTACCGTCGTGATCACCGGCTGATCTTCCGCGCCATCCTGGCGCTGGTCGAGCGCGCTGAACCGTGCGACGCGGTGACCCTTTCCGAGCGGCTCAGCACCACCGGCGAACTCGACGACGCCGGCGGCCTCGCCTACCTGGGCACGCTGGCCAAGAACACCCCGAGTGCGGCCAACATCGAGGCCTACGCGACCATCGTGCGCGAGCGCTCGGTTCTTCGCCAGCTGGCCCACGTTGGCACCGAGATCGCCAACAGTGCCTACGTCCCGGAAGGCCGGGACAGCGCCAAGCTGCTCGACCAGGCCGAACAGCAGGTATTCGATATTGCCGACCGGGGCGGTCGCGGCGGAAGTGACTTCGCCAACATCAAGGACCTGCTGCCGAAGGCGATCGACCGCATCGAGACCCTCTACCAGCAGGATAATCCGATCACCGGTATGTCGACCGGGTTCAACGATTTCGACGAGCGCACATCCGGCCTGCAGCGCTCAGACTTGATCATCATCGCCGGCCGCCCGTCGATGGGCAAGACTACGTTTGCCATGAATGTCGCACAGGACGCGGCAATCAAGTCCGGCATGCCGATCGCGGTGTTCAGCCTGGAGATGCCGGCCGAGCAGTTGGTGCTGCGCATGATGTCGTCGCTCGGTCACATCGACCAGCACAAGGTGCGCACCGGCAAGCTCGAGGACTCCGACTGGCCACGCCTGACCTCGGCGATCGGCATCCTCAACGAAGCGACGCTGTTTATCGACGACAGTCCCGGCCTGTCACCGATGGAGATCCGTGCCCGCGCGCGGCGGCTGCAGCGCGAGCACGGCAAGCTCGGCATGATCGTCATCGATTACCTGCAGCTGATGCAGACCTCCGGCAAGTCCGAGAACCGCACCAACGAAATCTCCGAGATCTCGCGCTCGCTGAAGTCGCTGGCCAAGGAACTCGATGTGCCGGTGGTGGCGTTGTCGCAGCTCAACCGCAACCTCGAGCAGCGCACCGACAAGCGCCCGGTACTCTCCGACCTGCGCGAATCGGGCTCGATCGAGCAGGACGCCGACCTCGTCGTCTTCATCTACCGCGACGAGGTCTATCGCGAGGACAGCCCGGACAAGGGGCTGGCCGAGATCATCATCGCCAAGCAGCGCAACGGCCCGATCGGCAAGGTCAAGCTGACCTTCCTCGGCCAGTACACCCGCTTCGAGAACTTCGCGGCCGAGTCCTACTACGACGACCGAGGCTAAGAGCCCGTGAACGCGTCACCGCGCTTGCTGCGATGCCCTCCGGACGCCCCTGGCCGCGTTGCGGGGCCCCCAAAAATCACTTACGTAGCGGGATGACTACGCGCGTACTTTTGTGCTCTTCCGCGCCTTGCCAGGAACGCCCGGTGAGCCTCTCGCGACAGCGGGCGATCCATTCACGGACTCTGGTGTGAGCCGCACCGCGACCTTCTCGGTCGATGCTGCCGCGTTGCGCCACAATCTCGCCATAGCGCGCAAGAACGCCCCGAACAGCCGCGTGATCGCGGTGATCAAGGCCAACGGCTACGGTCACGGCATGCTGCGTGTCGCCGCGGCGCTGGCGGCCGACACCGACCACTTCGCCGTAGCCCGTCTCGAGGAGGCGCTCACCCTGCGCGAGGGCGGGGTAACGAAACCGATCCTGTTGCTCGCCGGGGCCCTGGATGCGGCCGATGTCGATGCCGCCGCAGACCACGATCTCGACCTCGTCGTCCACAGCGCGTGGCAGGTGGAACTGCTCGAGCGTGCCCGCCCAAAACGACCGGTCGTCGCCTGGCTCAAGGTTGACAGCGGCATGCACCGGGTCGGTGTCGCTCCGGGCGAGGCGCAGAAATCGTGGCAGCGGCTCGCCGAGACTGACGCCGTGGCCGGGATGCCGCGACTGATGACCCATCTCGCCTGCGCCGACGACCCGGGCAACGCCCATACCACGGCACAGCTGGCGACCTTCGCCGGCGTGGCGTCCTCGCTCGATGCCGAGACCTCGGTGGCCAACTCCGCCGGCGTGCTCGCCTGGCCGCAGAGCCACGGCGACTGGATCCGGCCCGGGATCATGCTCTACGGCGGCTCGCCTCTGGTCGGCAAGGTCGGACCCGAACTCGACCTGCGCCCGGCGATGACCCTCGAGACCCGGCTGGTGGCGGTTTACACACGACGCAAGGGTGACACCATCGGCTACGGCGCCACCGGAGTCTGTCCCGAAGACATGACCGTTGGTGTCGCCGCCATCGGCTACGGTGACGGTTATCCACGTCACGCCCGTCAGGGCACGCCGGTGCTGGTCAACGGCCTTCGTGCGTCGCTGATTGGCAGGGTATCGATGGACCTGCTGACACTGGATCTGCG
>CAXMPC010000063.1:0-7704 GCA_964195335.1 uncultured Gammaproteobacteria bacterium
GATGACGACGCCACGGTAGCCGAACAGGCGGTGCTGGATCAGCTGGCCGATGTGGAAATGGGCGCGGTCGACCGGGAACGGAACCACTTCGCCCATGGCGTTGCAGCTCAACCGCCGGTGCGCGCCATCACGCGGATCAGCTTGGCTGGCTGTTCGCGGAACTCATGACGTTCGGGTTTGATCTCGATGGCGTCGCGGATCGCCTGTTCGAGTTCGGTGTCGCTGGCACCACCGCGCAGCAATGGGCGCAACTCGACGTTGTGTTCCTGGCCCAGGCACATGTAGAGGGTGCCATCGACCGCCAGCCGGACCCGGTTGCAGGTCTCACAGAAGTGCTGCGAGATCGGCGTAATGAAGCCGATGACCAGGTCGGTACCGGCCACCTGGACGTAGCGCGCCGGACCACCGCCCGGCATCATCCCCGGGATCAGCTCGAAACGTTCTTCCAGCCGTTTGCGGACGATCTGCAGGTCGAGGTAGTGGTCGGTGGCCTTGCGTCCGGTATCGCCCATGGGCATGGTCTCGATCAGGCGCAGTGTGAAGCCGTGCTCCGCACAGAATTCGACCATGTCGTCGATTTCATCCTCGTTGATGCCCTTCATCGCGACCATGTTGATCTTGATCGGGCTGAAACCGGCTTCCTTGGCTGCCATAAGGCCACCGAGTACCTTGTGCAGGTTGCCTGCGGTGATTTCACGGAAGCGGTCGGCATCGAGCGAGTCGAGGCTGACATTGAGTCGCGAGACGCCCGCCGTACGCAGCGCGTTGGCATGACGCGCCAGTTGGGTGGCGTTGGTCGACAGCGAGAGATCGTCGAGGCCGGGCAGGGCGGACAGTCGTCCGGCCAGGTCCGGCAGGCCACGCCGCACCAGCGGTTCGCCCCCGGTCAGGCGGATACGGCTGACGCCGAGCCGGGTGAAGGTGCCGACTACCCGCTCGATTTCCTCGAACGTCAGCCAGTGATCCGGCTCCTCGAAGTCGTTAAAGCCCTGTGGCAGGCAGTAGAAACAGCGCAGGTCGCAGCGGTCGGTGACCGACACGCGTACGTACTCAATGACGCGACCGAAGCGGTCGATCAGCTGGTTGGGCATGGTGGTCGGTGTCACCCCTTCGGAGGTGGTGCGACCGGTCGGTTCAGCCGCGTCGAGCATACTTGACTTTTTTAGTCGGTCATAGGGCGCCTGTCAACCAGTCCGCCCGTGTGGACATGGCCCGGTTCAGGGCAGGTTGGACAGCATCGCCCCCGGCTCGAGGTCATGTTGGGCGAACCAGCCGAGCGGTACCTCGAGGACGTAGCGCGCCGGCAGACGGGAGGTGATCGGGACTTCCGACAGGGGTTCGAGGGCGACGATCTCGTTCAGCCGACCGTTGGCGGCGATGAACCCGGCATCGAGTGGCAGTGTCGTCTCGCGCATCCAGAAGACCCGCCGCCGCTCGCCGGTGTAGACGAACAACATGCCGTGACCGTCGGGCAGGGCCGTGCGGTACATCAGGCCGTGCTCATGTTCACTGGACTCGTTGGCTACCTCTACGGTCAGCGGCACATCGCCGACCTGAATCTCGACGGTCGGCAGCGGCGGTTGCGGGCCGTGCCCAGCCGCTCCCGGGACCGGGAGCAGCAGGGTGATGAGCAGCAGGCGTGGAATGGAGGCGTGCACCTGGTGATTCTGCCACGTTAGGTGCGCGTGAGGCGTGGGGGTACGCGAGCGTAGGTTGGGCAAAGCAAAGTGTGCCCAACGACCAGGTTGAGCTTGGTGATGGGCACGCTGCGCTTTGCCCATCCTACCCAATGTTGAGTGTCCTTCTTAGCCGCCGCCCAGCATCGGCATCAGGGTCACCCGGTCGCCGTTGGCGACCCTGGCTTCCTGCTCGCCGGAGACCAGCATTTCATCGTTGACCGCGACGTTGAGCGAGCGGTCGGCCAGCTGTTCAGCGGCCTCCGGCAGGCGCCGGGACAGCGCGGCACGCAGTTCGATGACGTTGTCGACCGGCTCGTCGAGGATCAGTGCATGCTCGGGCGCACCGGGGGTGTCTGCCGGCAGGTCGATCTCGACCGCGAAGCCGGTGACCACCTGCGACAGCTGGCGATGCCAGTCGCGCTTCGGCAGTCCCTCGCTGTTGAGTCCGGTCAATTCGTAGAAACGCGCCTTCAGGGCCTCGAACTCGACGCGGTCGATCTTTGCCCCCTTGAACGGGCCGTAGGTGTTGCCCTCTTCGAACCAGCGTTTCGGCAACGTGTCGTCGACAGCGCGCAGGCCGATGCGGAAGTTGATCATCCGCTCCAGGCCGGTGATGTTGCGGCCGGCTTCGTCGACGTCGGCAGGAGAGAACTCGACACCGGTCAGTGCCGTAAGCTGGTGGGCGAAATCACCCGGGTCGGGCAGGCTCGGCGAATTGAACAGGGCGGTATTGAATCGGCACATGCCAACCGCATCGCCGGCGGCGAAGTTGTTCTCGCAGCGGCGCACCGCAAATTCCTTGCCTGCGTATCCGTCCGGCTCGGCGGCAACCGTGCCCCCGTAGAGCGCGGTCTTGAACTCGGGGTCGTCATTGATCCGGGCGTTGATCTCGAGGGTCACGCGGTTGCGCAGGTGATCCATGCCGCGGGTCGCTACCGACAGGCCGAGCGCGAACGCCTTGAGGATGCGCGCATCGTGTGGGTCGGACTGGAACAGCCCCTTCGCCGCCATGCGGTATTCGAGCGCCTCTGCCGGGTAGTGTCCCTTCTCCACGGCGCGTGCCGAGTCGGCCAGTACGTTGCCGAACCCCTCGCGGTGCGCGGTCATGAACAGCAGTTTCTCGACCATTTCGTGGTCGCCCCAGTTCAGTTCCAGGCCGCCGGTGTGTTCGCTGGTGATGATGCCGCGCTGGTAGAGCTCGAAGGCCCAACCGAACGCGCCACCGGTACTCGCCGAGTCGAGACCGAGGTCGTTGAGGATGTTGTTGAAGCGCAGCACGTGCTCGATCTCGGTCATGCCGAGGTTCGGCCCGAACTTGCCGAGGGTGACGTACTCGGGGCCGTCGCCCTTGTCGTACTTGTCGAACGTGCCGTCACCGCTGATGCCCTGGTAGGTCTTGCCGTGTTCGTGCTCGACCTCGGCCTGCGGCTTGTCGTAGCTGGCGTTGCCCTTGAGCCCCTTGAGCGCGTGGGCACCGAATCCGCCCTTGCCCTCGGGGGTCAGGTCGTTGCGGGCGCGGCAGTGGACCGGGCACTTGAAGCAGCCGTCCATGCCCGGGCGGTAGGGGTCGATGTTGTCGGCATCGAGGCTCTCGACCCAGGAGGTGACCTGGTTGTTCTTGGTCCCCATGGCGCCGAGGACGCGGCTCGGTTTGTACAGAAACGGCGTGCCGACTTTCTTCAGGGCGTTGCGGATGACGCTGGTGGTCAGGATCTTCTTGCCGATGGCCTTGTTGTACTTCTTGTACTCGGGGCTGTAGTCGACGGCCGGCGGTTCGCCCTGGATCAGGATGCCCTTGAGTTTCAGCGAGCCCATCTTGGCGCCGGCCCCGCCGCGCGCCCAGATCGCCTTCGGGCCGCCCATGATGCCGCTGCAGAGGACGCCGTTCTCGCCAGCGACGGTGAGACGGGCGAGGGCCATGTTGCGCCGCTCCTCGCAGTCGAAGTCACTCTCGATGGCGGCGTTGAAGTCGATGTTGTCCATGCCAACGTAGGGCGTGGCGTCGAGGAACTGGATTTCATCGCCGCTGATGCGCAGTAGGGTCCAGTCGGCGGCGCGGCCGTAGAAGACGATGTGTTCGTAGCCGTGACGGCGCTGGTAGGACGGGAAATAGTCGCCGCAGCTGGAGTCGAGGATGGCGTTGCTGTCGGGCGAAATGCTGGTGACGTTGCCGCGCGTAGCGCCTGGCACGTTGCTGGTCAGGGTGCCGGCGCCGAAGATCAGCGGAATTCCCGGGTCGAGCGGGTCGAGTTGCTCGTCGAGCAGGTTGTAGAGCAGGGCCATGTTGCCGCCACGGTTGCTCAGCACCGTTTTGAACAGTTCCACCGGCAGGTAGGCGCGCCGGGTGGTTTGCTGCTCGAGATCGACGAACAGGACGCAGCCCTGGGTCGTGTACTGGGCCTCACCCGGCAGGCGCTCGAGCAGGCGGTTGACGCGATCGCGAATATCCATTGTCTGTCCCTCCGGGCCGTATGACCCTACATGCTCCAAGGATACCATTATATTGGTGGAGTTCCAACAATTATCGCCAGTGCAGTAGACACTGGCCGGCCAGGCCGTTTACGAAGAGGTCCTAGCGCCGGTCGGGGAAGATCTTGCCGAGGGCAGCGACCAGCGCGGTACGCTCATCGGCACCAAGGTCGCGCACCATTCGCGCCTCGTGTTCGGTGACCAGTGGCTTCAGTTCGACCAGGATGCGTTCGCCGGCACGGGTCAGGGTCACGGCGTTGGAGCGGCGGTCGTCGACGGCGCGCTTGCGTGCCACCAGGTCGCGATGCTCCAGGGTGTCGATTACTGTGACCACGGTCGAACGGTCGAGTTGCAGCGCGCGGGCGAGGTCGGCCTGTTTCAGGCCAGGGTTGGCCTCGATCAGCACCAGGGTGCCGAACAGCGTCGGCGTCATGCCGTGGTCGGCGAGACTGGTGGTGAAGTCACGGAAGATGGCGATCTGCGCCTGGCGTACCTGGTAACCGAGCAGGCCGGGCAGCAGGCCGTAGTCGGTCCTGTTGCGAGGTGATTTGCGATCTGTACCTGCCATGGTTTAGTTCCCTCTGGCGCAGTGTTCGCGCAGCACGCGCTTGAGTGTCTTGCCGGCGACGTTGCGCGGGAAGTCGTCAAGCAGTTCGACCCGGCTGATGCGTTGGAATTTGGCCCCGACCCGGTCGTTGATCCAGTCGCGGAGGGCGTCGGTATCTGTCGTGGCGCCGTCACGCAGCAGTATGGCGGCGACCGGAGTCTCGCCCCACCTGGTGTCGGGCACGCCGAATACCGCAACTTCGCGTACGGCAGGATGCTGCACAGCCACCTCTTCGATGTCGCGTGGATAGACATTGACCCCGCCCGAGATGATCAGGTCCTTCTGCCGGTCGACCAGGTAGAGGAAACCGTCCTCGTCAATACGGCCGAGGTCGCCGGTGTGCAGCCAGCCGTCGCGGATGGCGTCCGCGGTCAGGTCGGGCCGACCGTGATAGCCAGGCATCAGGATCGGGCCGCGGCCGCAGATCTCGCCGACCTCGCCGGGTGGCAGTGCCGTGCCGTCGGGATCGACGATCTTCATATCGAAAAAGGGTGGTGGCACACCGACAGAATCCGGTTTGCGCGAGTAGTCTTCGCGGTCGAGGATGGTGACGAACCCCTCGGTCAGGCCGTAGAGCTCGTGGAATCGACCCGGCAGCAGTCTGTCGAGGCGTTGTTTATGCTCGAGGTGCAGCGGGGCGCCCAGCGACATCAGCATCTGCAGCGACCCGAGCGCCTCGGCGGTGGCGTCGGGATGGTCGAGCAGGGCGATGATCTGCGACGGCACCAGCATGACGTGGGTGACTCCCTCGCGGCGCACGGTCTCGATCAGGTTACTGGCATCGAATGCCTGGTGCAGCACGTAGGTGGCGCCGCAGAACAGCGTCGGCATCAGGGTCACGAAGGCGCCGTTGAAGACGATGGAGCCGCTGTGCAGCACCACGCTCTCGGGGGTCATGCGCCACGCCTGGGCGAACAGCGTGCCGTACATGGCCCGCACATAGTGGGTGTGGACGATCCCCTTCGGCTGGCCGGTGGTGCCGCTCGAGTAGACGATATTGAACACGTCGCCGTCTTCGAGTAGGGCATCTGGCGGCTCGCTGTCGGCGGCCGCGGCGGTCCGGGTGGCGAAGTCGGGGTAGGGTCCGTCACTGCCGCCGACCAGCCAGCAACGCGCCGGGTCGAGGTCGTCGATTTCCGCCGCAACGGCATCGACGGTGTCGCGGTAGGCCGCGGCCGCGACCAGGGTGCGAGCGCCGGCATCTTGCAGCAGCCCGGCCAGGGCCGGCGGTAGCAGCAGGGGGCTCATCGGCACGACGACCAGGCCGCTCTTGGCGCAGGCCCAGTAAAGGCTCAGCAACTCGATGCCGTTCGGCAGCAGCGTGGCGACCCGCTCGCCCTTGACCAGCCCCTCGTCGAGCAGCGCATTGGCAACCCGGTTGACGCGCAGATCCAGGTCGGCAAACGAAAGGCGTTCGCCGGCACAGACCAGGGCCGTGTGGTGCGGGCGGTAGCGGGCGTGGCGCGACAGCAGCGATCCGATCTGCATCGTGGCGTTCCGGTCCATAAGGTTGGCAATGGGGTCCGGCTCCATCGTAGTCAGGCTATGCCATGCGCGGCAAGCGCGCGACCGCCGTGCTTACTGCGTCAGACTCTCAAGCCGGCGCAGAGCGCGCTCCTTGCGCGATGCCTCGCGGTCCATGCTGAGCATGTTCTCCTCGACAAAGGTGAGGTGCGCATGGACCGCCTTGCGCGCCTCCTTCGGGTCGCCGGCGAGGATCGCCTCGAGCAGCGCCTCGTGCTGGCGCGGGATTTCGCGCCGCGACTGCTCGCGGGTGTAGAGCGTCTCCAGTGAGCTGATGATGCTCTTCTCGAGCAGGCTGAACAGCGCGCGCAGGACGTGCAGCAGAAAGACATTGTGCGCCGCCTCGGCGATCGACAGGTGGAACTCGGCGTCGGCCTTTGCCTCGACGGCCGAGTCCTTCAGTTCGTGCGCCTCGGCCAGCGCCTGGAAGCGCAGCTTGATGACTTGGCGGTCGGCATCGGTGCCGCGCAGCGCCGCGTAGTAGGCCGAGATGCCCTCCAGCGCGTGGCGGAACTCGAGCAGGTCGAAATGGGCTTCCGGGCTGGTCGCCATGATCTCGGCGAGTGGGTCGAAGAACGCCCGTTCGACGGCGTCGGTGACGTAGGTGCCGCCGCCCTGGCGACTGAATACCAGCCCCTTGACCTCAAGCTTCTGAAGAGCCTCGCGCAGCGACGGCCGCGACACTTCGAACTGGACGGCGAGTTCACGCTCGGGGGGTAGTTTCTCGCCCGGGCGCAGCGTGCCCTCGAGGATCATGGTTTCGAGCTGACCCATGATGACGTCGGAGACTTTCGGCTGACGGATTGCGCCTTTGCGTTTTACCGGCATGTCGTGCCCTGAGGGTGCGGTTTTGACCAAGATTGGTAAAACCAATTATCTACAATACACATCACCGATCAAGTACTGGTTGTCCTGGAGCTAGAATAGACTATTGTGCAACGCAGCAAATTGAATTAAAGCCACAATATCCCTATGCTGAGTTGACACGGCGCGAGCATGATGAATAGAATTGGTCAGATCAATTTACCAAACGGCAAATATATCGATGCAGAGTTCCCCACCAGTTCGCCTGCTTGAACCTGTGCGGCACGCTTCCACCGGCGGTCTGGTGTGGACTTGATGGCGACCGATCCTCTCGCCGGGCTGGACGACACTGAGGAGTTGCACGCCAGGGCCGTGCGTTCGCTGTTCGAACCGTTCGAGACGCTGTGCGAGGGGGCGATCGCCGTCGATGCCGAGGCACGGGTGGTCTGGATCAACGACCGCTACCTCGAACTGCTGGGCCTGGCACCGGATCGTCCGGTGCTCGGTCTTGCTGTCGAGGAGCTGATACCCAACAGCCTGTTACGCCAGGTGATCGAGGCGGCATTGCGGGTTACCTCAGGAAAGAAGCAGGCGGCAGCGCGACTGCTCGGCATCTCCCGG
>CAXMPC010000064.1:0-1897 GCA_964195335.1 uncultured Gammaproteobacteria bacterium
GCCACGGCGTTTGCACTGTTCACCAAGAACCAGCGCCAGTGGGTCGCCAAGCCGCTTACAGAGGCGAGCATCGACGCCTTCCGTGCCAACTGCGATGCCCACGGCTTCAAACCGGAGCAGGTGCTACCGCACGACAGTTACCTGATCAACCTCGGGCATCCCGACGACGCCGCACTGGAGAAGTCGCGCAACGCGTTTGTCGACGAAATGAGCCGTTGCCAGCAACTCGGCCTCTGCTACCTGAACTTCCATCCCGGCAGTCACCTCGACAAGATCGCCATCGACGACTGCCTGGCGCGGATCGCCGAGTCGATCAACCTGGCACTCGATGCCACCGAGGGCGTCACCGCGGTGATCGAGAACACGGCGGGGCAGGGGACCAACCTCGGTCACCGCTTCGAGCACCTGGCGGCGATCATCGATGGCGTCGAGGACAAGAGCCGGGTCGGTGTCTGCCTCGACACCTGCCACACCTTCGCCGCCGGCTACGACCTGCGTACCACGGCCGCCTGCGAGACGACCTTCGCCGAGTTCGAACGTCTCGTCGGTTTCGGCTACCTGCGTGGCGTGCACCTCAACGACGCCAAGTCGGCCTACGAGAGTCGCGTCGACCGGCACCAGTCACTCGGCCGCGGCAACATCGGCATCGAGCCGTTCCGCTACATCATGAACGACGCCCGCTTCGACGACGTACCGATGGTGCTCGAGACCATCGAGCCGGAGATCTGGCCCGACGAGATCCAGCTGCTGCACGACCTGGTCGGGCAGGCGGCCTGATCGCGGCGCGCACCTTGAAGGGCATAAAGGCGCCGCTCCTACAGGGTGGGGTGCCCGTAGGAGGGCCGCCCACGGCCCGATGATCTGTCAGTTCCCCAGTCGCCGCGACCGCATCTGCAGTACCTCGTCCGACCAGCGGCTGGCGACGAACGCCAGCACCGCGCGGATCTCGGCATCACTCAGCACGCCACCGTAGACCGGCATGTCGGTCTGGTAACCGGCCGGAGCACGCGGCGGCACCAGGCCGTCCCTGACGATATCGAACAGCAGTTGGTCGTCGTGATGCCAGGTGTGGCCCGAATCGTCGTGAGGCGGAGCAGGCAGCCTGCCGTCGGCCTTGCGTTGGCGCCAGTCCGGCTGGCCTTCGAGATTGGCGCCATGGCAGATGGCGCAGTGGGTGGTGTAGACGCGCTCGCCGGCGGCGAGATCCGGCGTCGTGGCGTCGTCACCGCCACCGACCCCGGCCAACAGCACCCAGGCGGTCAATGCGAGGGTGATGATCGCCGCCAGTGGCCACCAGAGGACGATCGAGAGCCGGCGCCGCAGCAAAGGAGTGTCATTTTGCGTGTCGTCAGCCATGGCCAGCTATCGTATCCTCGGTGGTAGCCGCAGGGTTAATCGGATCAAGTCTGCCAAATGAGCGCACAGGAGAGTTGAGAATGGATGTGGGAGGTTTCCAGCAATTGTTGCAACCGCTGACGACTGCCGTCGCCAGCCGCACGTTCGACGCCGAACTCGAAAATGACCTGGGGACGCAGTTCCCGGCCGACGGCGACTGGTTCGGCGAGGTCGAGGCCGCCTGCCATGCCGCCATTGAGGCCGGTTGGATGTGCAGTCAGGGTGGCGAGGGCAGGCGTTTTGGCCGGGTTATCGAAGCCATGCCCGAAACCGGTGACCTCAGTGTCGATGTCGTCGACCTGACCGACATCGTCGGGCCGCATCACGTTCATCCCAACGGCGAGATATGCATGGTGATGCCGCAGGATGCCGCAGCGACTTTCGACCACGGCGGGGCCGGGTGGCAGGTCAATACACCGGGATCAGCGCACCGGCCGACCGTTCGCGACGGGCGTGCCCTGGTGCTCTATCTGCTGCCGGGTGGCGCGATCGAGTTCACCGG
>CAXMPC010000065.1:0-16989 GCA_964195335.1 uncultured Gammaproteobacteria bacterium
CCATCAAGCGACTTGACCAGCACCCCGGCCTCCTTCAACACGGCGAACAGTGTACCGGCCTGCCCCTGCGGTACCCGCAGCAGGATGAAGTTGGCGCGGCTCGGAAAGGGCGTGACCCCCGGGAGGGCTTCAAGCGCCGCCTGCAGACGGCCACGCTCGGCGCGGATGCTTGCTGTCTGCTCCTCGAACAGCGCCTCGTGTTCGAGGGCGAACGTGGCGCTGGCCTGGTTGAGGACGCCGATGTTGTACGGCAGCCGCACCTTGTCGAACTCCTCCAGCCACGACGGCGCTCCGGCCAGCAGGCCGAGCCGCAGTCCAGCCAGGCCGAGCTTGGAGAGCGTGCGCATCACCAGCAGGTTGGGGTAATCACCGAGCCGGTCGAGCCAGCTGGACTCGGCGAACGGTGCGTAGGCCTCGTCGATCACCACCAGCCCGGGTGCAGCCGCGAGCACGGCCGCGATGGCGGCATCGTCGAACAGGTTCCCGGTCGGGTTGTTCGGGTAGGCGAGGAAGACGACCGCCGGCTGGTGATCCTCGATCGCCGCCAGCATGGCGTCAAGATCGAGAGCGAAGCCGTCCCCGGCCAACGGCACGCTGGCGTATTCCATGCCGGTGAAGGTCGCGATCATGCGGTACATGACGAACGACGGCTCCGGCGCCAGGACGGTCCGCCCGGGTTCGGCCAGCACCAGGGCGATCATCTGGATCAGTTCGTCGGAGCCGTTGCCGAGCAGTAGTCCGCAACTCTCCGGCAGGCCGAGCGAGCGGGTCAGTGCGGCCTTCAGCGCATCGGCACCCGGGTCGGGATAGCGGTTGAGTTCAACCGTACGCAGGTGCTCTAGCCAGTCGGCGACCATCGGCTCGGGCCATCCGTATGGATTCTCCATGGCGTCGAGCTTGACCAGCCCGGTCGCCGGCGGCACGTGGTAGGCGTTGAGGGCGCGAATCTCGGGCCGGACCCAGCGCTCGATCAGGCGTGAAGGATCAACCATTGCGTCGGTACTCGGCCGAACGCGCGTGGGCGGTCAGCCCCTCGCCGCGGGCGAGGCGTCCGGCAACCGCACCGAGTGCGGCCGCACCGGCCGTTGAGCAGTTGATCAGGCTGCTGCGCTTCTGAAAGTCGTAAACCCCGAGCGGCGAGGAAAAGCGTGCCGTGCGCGAGGTCGGCAGCACGTGGTTCGGGCCGGCGCAGTAGTCACCGACCGCCTCGGCGGTATAGCGTCCCATGAAGATCGCCCCGGCGTGGCGGATCCCCGGCAACAGCGCGTCCGGGTCGATCACCGACAGTTCCAGGTGTTCCGGCGCGACGTGGTTGACGATGTCGACCGCGCCAGCCAGGTCAGCGACCTCGATCAGCGCCCCGCGACTTCCCAGCGAGGCCGCGATTACCCCGGCCCGCTCCATGGTCGGCAGCAGTCGCTCGACGGCGTCGGCGACGGTGTCGAGGAAGGCCGCGTCGGGTGAGACCAGCAGCGCCTGGGCGTCCTCGTCGTGCTCGGCCTGGGAAAAGAGGTCCATCGCCACCCACTCCGGATCGGTATCACCGTCGCAGACCACCAGGATCTCCGACGGTCCGGCAATCATGTCGATACCGACCTTGCCGAACACCATGCGCTTGGCCGCGGCGACGTAGATGTTGCCCGGACCGACGATCTTGTCGACCGCCGGCACGGTGGCCGTGCCATGAGCCAGCGCGGCCACGGCCTGGGCCCCGCCGACGGTGAAGACCCGGTCAACGCCGGCGATGGCCGCCGCCGCCAGCACCAGGTCGTTCAACTCGCCATCAGGTGCCGGAACCACCATCACCAGTTCCGGTACCCCGGCCACCTTGGCCGGGATGGCATTCATCAGCACCGACGATGGGTAGGCCGCCTTGCCACCGGGGACGTAGAGGCCGACCCGGTCGAGCGGCGTCACCTGCTGTCCGAGGACGGTGCCGTCGGCCTCGGTGACCTGCCAGGAGGCGACTTTCTGGTGTTCGGCATACGCACGCAGCCGCTCCGCGGCCAACTCCAGGTCGGCGCGGAGCTGGGGGTCGATCGCGGACAGCGCGGCGGTGAGTCGCGCCTGCGACACCTCGAACTCGGCCGCCGATGCCACCTCGAAGCGATCGAAACGGGCCGTGTATTCGAGCAGGGCCGTGTCACCACGGTCACGGACGTCGTCAACCACACCGCGGACCGTCTGTTGCACGGCGTCGTCGGCGACGCTCTCCCAGGCCAGCAGGGCATCGAGTTCCGCGGTAAAGCCCGGGCTGCGGCTGTCGAGTCGGCGGATGCGGGGCACAGTCTTCTCCTCGGGAACGGTTCAGGCGGCGGCGTCGCGTGCTGCGACCGCCTCGGCCAGCCGCGCGACCAGCGCCTTGACGCGGTCGTGGTTGAGTTTCATCGCCGCCTTGTTGACCACCAGCCGCGAAGAGATCGGGCACACCTCCTCGACCGGCTCGAGGCCGTTGGCGCGCAGAGTGTTGCCGGTGTCGACCAGGTCGACGATACGGTCGGCGAGACCGACCAGCGGCGCCAGTTCCATGGAACCGTAGAGCTTGATGATCTCGACCTGCTCGCCGCGCGCGGCATAGTGGCGGCGCGTAGCCGTGACGTACTTGGTTGCCACGCGCAACCTTCCGTCGGGCAACCCGGCGCCGACCGGGGCGGCGACCATCAGGCGGCAGCGGGCGATACCGAGATCGAGTGGCTCGTAGAGTCCTTCGCCACCGTGTTCGAGCAGCACGTCCTTGCCAGCGACACCGAGGTCAGCGGCCCCGTGTTCGACGAAGGTCGGCACGTCGCTGGCGCGGATGACCAGCAGGCGTACGTCGTCACGGTTGGTGCGCAGGATCAGCTTGCGGCTGGCCGGGTCGTCGACCGGACGGATGCCGGCCGCCGCCAGCAGCGGCAGGGTGTCGTCGAGGATACGGCCCTTGGACAGGGCCAGGGTCAGCGGTGCCACACCGGGCACCTAACCCGGAACGCGACGGATGCGCGCACCGAGCATGGCCAGCTTCTCCTCGATGCACTCGTAACCACGATCGATGTGGTAGATGCGGTCGACGGTGGTCTCGCCGTCGGCCACCAGGCCGGCCAGCACCAGGCTCGCCGAGGCGCGCAGGTCGGTGGCCATCACCGGGGCGCCGGTCAGGTTCGAAATACCGGTGATGATCGCCGCGTTGCCCTCGAGGTGGATGCTGGCCCCCATGCGCTGCATCTCGAGGACGTGCATGAAGCGGTTCTCGAACACGGTCTCGGTGATGGTGCCGACACCGTCGGCAATGGCGTTGAGCGCGGTGAACTGGGCCTGCATGTCGGTCGGGAAGGCCGGGTAGGGCGCAGTACTTACGTTGACCGCCTCCGGCCGACGCCCCTCCATGTCGAGCTCGATCCAGTCGTCGCCGGTGCTGATCTTCGCCCCGGCCTCGCTCAGCTTGTGGGTCACCGAGTGGAGCAGGTCCGGCTGGGTGTCCTTGACCCGCACCTTGCCGCCGGTCATCGCCGCCGCGACCAGGTAGGTGCCGGTCTCGATCCGGTCCGGCAAGACCGCGTAGCGGGTGCCGCTGAGCGCCTCGACGCCGTCGATGGTGATGACGCCGGTACCGGCACCGCTGATGCGGGCGCCCATCTGGTTCAGGCAGCGCGCCAGGTCGATCACCTCGGGCTCGCGCGCGGCGTTCTCGATCACCGTGCGGCCGTCAGCCAGGGTCGCCGCCATCATCAGGTTCTCGGTGCCGGTGACGGTGATGATGTCCATCACCAGCTCGGCGCCGTGCAGGCGGTCGGCGCGGGCCCGGATGTAGCCGTTGTCGACGTTGATATCGGCCCCCATGGCGGCGAGCCCCTGCAGGTGCAGGTTGACCGGACGGGTGCCGATGGCGCAGCCACCAGGCAGCGACACGTCGGCGCGACCGAAGCGCGCCAGCAGCGGACCGAGCACCAGAATCGACGCGCGCATGGTCTTGACCAGTTCGTAGGGCGCGTAGAACTCGTTGATGGTCGAGGCGTCGACCTCGATATTGAGCTTTTCGTCGATGGTCAGGCTGACGCCCATGCGTCCGAGCAGTTCCATCGTCGTGGTGATGTCATGCAGGTGCGGGACGTTGCAGACCGTCACCGGGTCCTCGGCGAGCAGGGTCGCGGCAAGGATCGGCAGCGCCGCGTTCTTGGCGCCAGAGATGCGGACATCCCCGTTCAGCGGGGCGCCACCATTGATGATCAGCTTGTCCATGACATGGGCCCAACGAGCGCCTATGCGCCCGGAAAACGGCTCAGTTTACCCGATTGCACAAGACCGGCCCAGCGCCAGATCAGTCGGCATCGAGCGCCAGCACCGCGTCAACGCCACAGGCCGTGGCGATCGAGCGCAGCGAGGCCGGTACGTTGCGATAGGTGACGGCGCAGCCTGCAGCGAGCGCGGTGCGCTGCCATTCCAGTAACAGTGCCAGGCCGGCCGACTCGCTGCGTTCGACGGCGGCGAGGTCGATGGTGACCGCGGTGCGCCCGGAGAACAGGGCCGAACCCTGGGCCGCGAGCGCCGGTACGGTATCGAGTTCGAGCCGCCCGGAGATGCGTACGGTACCGTCGGAATCGACGGCAACAGCGCCGTCAGCCGCCGTGGGCATCAACGTTGCCCTGCTTGATGTTGTCGATCAGCTGATCGAGCCCGACCTTGCGGATCTCATTGTTGAAGGTGTTGCGGTAGTTGGTGATCAGGCTGAGGCCGTCGATGGTGACGTCATAGATCTTCCAGCCGTCCTCCTGGCGTTCCACCCGATAGTGGATCGGGATACCGAGACCGCCAGGCTGCTCGATCTCGGTGCGCACCGTCACGTCGGTGTCATCCGCGCCGGCGACCAGGGGCGGGTACTCGATCCTCTCCTCGGTGTACTCGAGCAGCGCGGTGGCGTAAGTACGCACCAGCAAGTCGCGGAACTCACGTTCGAAACGCTCCTGCTGGCCCTTGCTTGCCCGCCGCCAGTGCTTGCCCAGTGTCGCACGTGACATGGCGACGAAATCGAAGTGCGGCAGCACGATCTCTATGATGAACTGGTCAACCAGGCGCGGATTGGCGTCGAGCTCCGCGCGCTTCTCACGGATGGTGACCAACATCTCCTCGGTGGTGGCGATCACCATTTCGCGTGGGTCTTCAGTGACGGCCCCGGCGGTGACTGGCAGCAGCAGCGCCAGGCAGATCAGCCCGGCGGTCAGGGGGTGCAGGAGTTTCATTGGTACGCTCCGGCGACGCGCTGCAGTTCGGCCACCTCGACGTTGTATTCGTAGATGGTGGTCAGGTAGTCGGTGTGGGCCAGTGCGTAGCTGCGGAACGCCTCGATAACGCGGTCCATGCGCTCGCTCCCGGCTTCGAAATCAGCGTAGGCGGCGAGCATCCAGCGCCTGCCGGCACGGCTCGCCTCGGCCATCTCCTCGATCCCTTTACGACTGGCAATCACCTGGTTGTAGCGCTCGGCGACCTCGAAGGGGATTCCGAGGCGGGCAAACGACTGCTTGTCGACCAGGGCGTTGAGCTCGGCCTCGGCCTGGGCGATGCGCGCCGACTGCACGCCGCCGGCCCAGTGCCACTGCATGCCGACCATCGGCGTGGCGCCGACATGGTTGAACGGGTCGTAGATCAACGGATTGTCGAGCCGCTCACGCTCGGAAGCGTAGGCGGCCGAACCGACGATACCGACGTAGATGTTGGGCAACTGCTCGGCCTTCTTCGCCTCCACCAGGGCGCGCCGGGCGCGCAAGCCGGCCTCGAGTTGGTTGATTTCGGTGCGGGTGACGAGGGCCTGCTCGGTCCACTCCGCGAGCGACTGACCGGGCAGCGGCACCGGGCGGATGTGGCGGTCGGCCACCTCCAGCGGGTCGGGCTCTGCGATGCCGGTCAGCAGGCGCATGCCGGCCAGCGCGGTCGCCTCGATCGCCTCGGCCTGGGCCAGCGACTTGCGCAGAACGCCAGCGCCGGTCTGCAGGGCGTAGAAGTCGGACAACTTGATGTTGCCGCGTCCCTCGTCGATGGCCACCTGCATCTGCTGTTTGGCTTTCATCACCCGCCGCACCAGGTCCTCGATCAACGCATGCGAGTCACGCGCGGTCAGGTAACCGTAGTAGGCGCGGGTTACCTGCATGCGTGTCTGGACGCGCTGCAGGCGCACGTCACCGCGCTTGACGTCGACGTTGCCCTGAGCCGCCTCGGTGTAGTTCTCGACCTTGCCGAAAGTGGCCAGAGGCTTGATCAGCTTGAACGTCAGGTCGGCCCATGGCGACAGGCCGTTGATCTCGTCACCGTTGCTGGCCGGGGTGCACGGCAGGCTGACGCAACTGTTACTCCCGTTGTTGTAGAAACCATCACCCTCCGGGGCGATGGCGAGAAACATGTTGAGGTCGAGGAAGGTGTCGTCGCTGCCGACCGCTTCCTGCAGCAGGGCGCGGGCCACGTCGACCAGGTGCTCGGTCTCGCTGATCCGCGGATCGTGATTCATGGCGAGTTCAACCGCCTCCTCGAGATCGAGGGTCACGGCGGCGACCGGACCGGTCGCCACGACCAGCGCCAGTGCCGCTGTCAGCTTTCTCAAGGAGCCTCTGATTAAGTCTGGACGAAGTAGATTGCGATGCAAAATGTTCAGATTTGAGGCGCAAAGCGCACGTAATAGCGAGCTATTGCGAAGATTTGCAACGAAAAAGCTGGATATTCTGGGCGCAATATACGAGTTCATGATTTGATCAGAGGTTCCTTAAAATGCTGGGTCTACCTATTCCGTTTTGCCTTCGGCGGCCTTGCCGAACAGGAACTGGCCTACGACCTGCTCCAGCACCAGCGCCGACTGGGTGATTCTAATCTCGTCGCCGGAGGCGAGAAACCGGTCGTCGCCACCCGGCTCCAGGCCGACGTACTGCTCTCCGAGCAGGCCGGCGGTGAAAATACTGGCGCTGGTGTCACGCGGCAGACGGTCGAAACGTGGTTCGATCACCAGGCTCACCACCGCCTCGTAACGGTCGCTGTCGTAGTCGATCGCCGCCACCCGGCCGACCCTAACCCCGCCCGCGGTCACCGCGGAGCGCACCTTGAGTCCGCCGACGTTCTCGAAGCGGGCGACGATCTCATAGCCGTCGGACTGGCTGAAGGAGCTGAGGTTGCTGACCTTCATCGCCAGCACGAACAAGGCGCCTAGCCCGGCGGCGACGAACATGCCCACTCCGATCTCAATCGCCCGTGTCGTGTTCATGGTCTGTTCACTCCCCGAACATCAGTGCCGTCAGGACGAAGTCGAGCCCAAGCACCGCCAGGGCGGTGTGGACCACGGTGCGGGTCGTCGCCCGGCTGACACCCTCCGCCGTCGGCGGCGCGTCATAACCCTCGAAGACGGCGATCCAGGTGGCGACGAAGCCGAAGACGACGCTCTTGATCACGCCATTGTATACGTCCTCGTGCAAGTCGACCTTGGCCTGCATCTGTGACCAGAAGGCGCCGTCGTCGACGCCGAGCAAGCCGACGCCGACGAAATAGCCGCCAAAGACGCCCACCGCGCTGAAGATCGCCGCCAGCAACGGCATGGAGATGACTCCGGCCAGGAAGCGCGGTCCGATCACCCGCTGCAGCGGGTCGACCGCCATCATCTCCATGCCGGCAAGCTGCTCGGTCGCCTTCATCAGGCCGATCTCGGCCGTCAGCGCCGAGCCAGCGCGACCGGCGAACAGCAGCGCGGCGACCACCGGGCCGAGTTCGCGCACCAGCGACAGGGCGACCACCACGCCAAGCGACTCTTCGGCACCGAAGTCGACCAGGGTGTTGTACCCCTGCAAGCCGAGCACCATGCCGACGAACAGGCCCGAGACCACGATGATCAGCAGCGACAGCACGCCCACGGAATAGAGCTGGGCCACCAGCAACCGCGGTCGCGGCAACAGGGTCGGCAGGCCGGCGAGGACGCGCAGCAGGAACAGGTGGCCACGGCCGAGCCGCTGGAACACTCCCAGCCCCCAACGACCCAGGGCCTCGAGCCCGCGGATCACGCCCCGCCCTCACCGAGCAGGTCGCTGGCCATGTTGGGGGCCGGGTAGTGGAACGGCACCGGCCCGTCCGCCTCGCCCTGCATGAACTGGCGTACCCAGGGCGATTCGCTGGCGGTAAGTGCCGCGGCACTGCCGCTCTCGATCACCCGGCCACCGGCGATGACGTAGATGTCGTCGGCAATCGCCGCGGTCTCCTGGACATCGTGGGAGACGATCACGCTGGTCAGGCCCATGGCATCGTTGAGGCGCCGGATCAACCGTACCAGCACGCCCATGGAGATCGGATCCTGGCCGGTGAACGGTTCGTCGTAGAGCACCATCATCGGATCGAGGGCGATCGCCCGCGCCAGGGCGACTCGTCGCGCCATGCCGCCGGAGAGTTCGGCCGGCATCAACTCGCGCGCACCGCGCAGCCCGACCGCCTCGAGTTTCATCAGTACCAGGTCGCGGATCATCGTCTCCGGCAGCGAGGTGTGCTCGCGCAGCGGGAAAGCCACGTTTTCGAAGACGTCGATGTCGGTCAGCAGTGCCCCGCTCTGGAACAGCACGCCCATGCGCTCGCGCAACGTGAAGAGTGCCGAGCGGCCGAGACGGGCGACCTCCTGACCGTCGACCATGATGCACCCGGCATCGGGACGCAGCTGGCCACCGATCAACCGCAGCAGCGTTGTCTTGCCGGTACCGCTCGGACCCATGATGGCGACCACCCGGCCGCGGCGGATGGTCAGATCCAGACCACTGAAGATCGGCCGCCCGCCGCGGGCAAAATGGACCCCTTCGACACGGATCAGGGCGTCATCGTCTGGGTCTGGGACCATGAGGAATTTCCTGGCGGGCATCGGCGGGGACTCGGCCGGGGCGGCCGAAAGACGAAGTCTCGGGGAGCCGGCGGGGCGAGTCAAGGCGGTCGCTGGCCCGCGGCGAGAGGGGCAGGGATAATGGTCGGTCCCAACCCTAGGCCACCCGTGTCCGACCTGATGCTTCTACCGATCCTCGCTGTACTCGCCGGATTTGCCGCCCTGACCTGGGGCGCCGACCGCTTCGTGTTCGGTGCCGCGGCGACCGCACGCGATCTCGGTGTTCCGACCCTGGTGATCGGCCTGACCGTCGTCGGCCTCGGCACCTCGGCTCCGGAAATCCTGGTTTCGGCGACGGCAGCCTGGCAGGGCAACACCAGCCTGGCGATCGGCAACGCACTCGGATCCAACATCACCAATATCGCCCTGGTGCTTGGCGCCACCGCCGTGATCACGCCGCTGAGAGTCCACTCCAGCGTGCTGCGCCGCGAGTTCCCGGTGCTGATGGCGATCATGCTCTTCACGCTGGCGTTGCTGACCGATGGTCGCCTCGACCGCCACGACGGTTTCCTGCTGCTGGCCGGGCTGGTGGTGATGCTCTACTGGATGATCAGCCTCGGTCTGCGCGCCCGCCGCAACGACCCGATCCGTTCCGAATACGCGGCCGAGATCCCTGACTCGATACCGCTCACAACCGCCCTGCTCTGGCTGTTGGTCGGCCTGCTGACCCTTTTGGTGAGTGCACGACTGCTGGTCTGGGGTGCGGTCGAGATCGCGATCTCACTGGGCGTCAGCGACCTGGTGATCGGCCTCACCATCGTCGCCATCGGCACCAGCCTGCCGGAACTGGCCGCCTCGATGGTCAGCGCGCTGAGAAACGAACACGACATTGCTATCGGCAACATCATCGGGTCCAATATGTACAATCTCCTGGCTGTGCTGGGATTGCCGGGACTGATCCACCCCGATGTCTTCCCGCCCGAGGTGCTGATGCGCGACTTCCCGGTGATGATCGTGCTGACCCTGGGGCTGTTCGCCGCCGCCTACGGCTTCCGCGGCGAGGGACAGATCAACCGCTACGAGGGCGGCGCCCTGCTGGCCGCCTTCGTCGGCTACCAGCTGCTGCTTTTCCACTGGGTCTAAAACCAGGCCACAGGAACCAGAACCAATGCACGATGCCACAACCTCCCGCCCCCAGCCGGCCACGGACGATCCGGTCACCTCACCCGCGGTCGAAGACGAAAAATTGCGTGCTCTCGGCCTGGCAGTGCTCGAAACCGAGGCTGAGGCGCTGCTGGGGCTGCGTGAACGTGTTGGCGAGGACTTCGTTGCCGCCTGCCGCCACATGCTCGACTGCCGGGGCCGGATCGTCGTCGTCGGCATGGGTAAGTCGGGGCATATCGGCGGCAAGATCGCCGCGACCCTGGCCAGCACCGGCACCCCGGCCTTTTTCGTCCATCCCGGCGAGGCGAGCCATGGCGACCTGGGCATGATCACCCCCCATGACGTGGTCCTCGCGCTCTCCAACTCTGGCGAGACCGACGAGATTCTGACCATCCTGCCGATCATCAAGCGCCTCGGTGTGCCGATGGTCGCACTGACCGGCACCCCCGCCTCGACCCTCGGTCGCCAGGCGACCGTCTGCCTCGACGTCGGCGTCGCCCGCGAGGCATGCCCGCTGGGACTCGCCCCGACGGCCAGTACCACCGCGGCGCTGGCCATGGGTGACGCCCTGGCCATCGCCCTGCTGGAGGCACGCGGCTTCGGCTCCGACGACTTCGCCCGCTCCCACCCGGCTGGGCGCCTGGGCCGACGCCTGCTGCTGCTGGTCGACGACCTGCTGCACACTGGACCCGACCTGCCGGTGGTGGGTGAGCTGGCGCTGGTCGCCGAGGCGCTGCTCGAGATGACGGCCAAGCGGCTCGGCATGACCGCGGTGGTCGATGCTTCGGGCGCCCTGACCGGCATCTTCACAGACGGCGATCTGCGTCGCGGACTCGACCGCGACATCGACGTCCATTCGGCCCAGGTCATCGAGGCGATGACCCGCGACTGCAAGACGGTCGCGCCCGGGACCCTGGCCGCCGAGGCACTGCACCTGATGCAGACGCACAAGATCAACGCCCTGCTGGTGGTCGACGCCGACCGCAAGCCGGTCGGCGCTCTTAACATCCACGACCTGCTGCGCAGCGGGGTGCTGTGACCGTGGCCGACTCCAGCCGACCCGTCCACGATCCACTCCACGGGATCGACGGCGCGATCGTCAAACGCGCTCGCGACGTGCGCCTGTTGCTGCTCGACGTCGACGGTGTACTGACCGACGGCGGGCTGCGCTACGACGACGGCGACGGCGAAGCCAAGACCTTCCACGTCCACGACGGCCATGGCCTGAAGATGCTCCAGGGACAGGGCATCCCGGTTGGCATCATCACCAGCCGGGAGTCACCGCTGGTGGCGCGGCGAGCTACCGAACTCGGCATCGAGCACCTGCACCAGGGCTGCGGCGACAAGCGCAAAACCTTCTCCGACATGCTCCACCGGCTGGACCTCGATGCTTCCGCCGTCGCCTATGTCGGTGACGACGTCATCGACCTGCCGGTGATGACCGGCGTCGGCCTGGCGATCGCGGTCGCCGACGCCCATCCCGAGGTCCGTGGCAGGGCTCACTGGGTCACGTCCGCGAATGGTGGACGTGGTGCGGTGCGCGAGGTGTGCGACCTGCTGCTCGCCGCCCAGGGGCAGCTCGACGCGACCCTGCAGCCCTACCTTTCCTGACCGATGCGGGCGTCGCTCACCTGGCTGATCGTGCTCGGATTCGCCGTCGTGGTGGTGGTGACCGACTGGATCCAGGAACTCGCCACCCCGGGCGCCACGCCCTCGGCGGCCGAGGCCCGGGCACCGGACAGCATCCTCGAGGACTATCGCATCACCCTCCATGCCGAGAATGGCCAGCCACGCTACCATCTCACCGGTCCGCGACTGAGCCACTACCCGGACGACGACAGCAACCTGCTCGACCAGCCCCGGTTGACGGTCTACGCCAGTGCGCACGACCCGGCCTGGACCGTCGATGCAGAAAGCGGCCTGCTCGCCGCCGGCGCCGAGGAACTGCTGCTCAACGGTCCGGTAACTCTCGAGCGCCTGCCCGGACCCGATCGTCCGCCGATGCGCATCGACACCCGTGACCTGCGCATCGAACCGGACAACGACCTCGCCGAGACCACGCAGCCGGTCCGCATCACTGGCGTGGACTATGTCGTCGACGCGGTCGGGGCGCGGGCCCGGCTCTACGACCAGGGCAGCCTGGTGGAACTGCACAGCCAAGTGAGGGGGCGCCATGACCCGATCGTTCGTTAGCATCCAGGGTCGCACAGGCGCCCTGCTGCACGCCTCGCTGTTCGTCCTCGCCTGCGGCTGGACCGGACACGTCGCGGCGCTCTCCAGCGATCGCGAGCAGCCGATCGAACTCGAGGCCGACAGCGCGCATATCGACGAGCGTACCGGCGTCAGTGTCTACACCGGCAACGTCAAGCTGACCCAGGGCAGCACCAAGCTGCTTGCCGACCGGCTCACGGTCGAGCGTGGCGAGGACGGCAACCGGGTCGTCGCCGAGGGGCAGCCCGCCACCTTCAGTCAGCAGCCCGACGACAAGCCGGAGCCGGTCGAGGGACGGGCAAAAACGATCGATTACCACTCCGGCCGCGAACGGGTGATTCTCACCGGGTCGGCAGAGGTGTGGCAGGGCGGTAACCGCTTCGCCAGCGAACGCATCGTCTACGACACCGCCACCGACACCGTCCGCGGGGGTCAGGCCAGCCCCGGCGCGAAGCCAGGCGAACGGGTCCGGATCACCATTCAGCCGCGAGCGGTCAAGGAGAAACCGTGAGCGAATTGCGTGCCACCGGACTGGTCAAGGCCTACCGCCAGCGTACCGTGGTCGACGGCATCTCGCTGCATGTCGCCGGCGGCGAGGCGGTGGGCCTGCTCGGGCCGAACGGGGCCGGCAAGACCACCACCTTCTACATGATCACCGGCCTGGTCCGCGCCGATGCCGGCCGGGTGAGCGTCGACGGCAACGAACTCGGCCACATGCCGATGCACCGGCGTGCCCGCCACGGCATCGGCTACCTGCCACAGGAACCGTCGGTATTCCGCAAGCTCAGCGTCGCCGGTAACGTGCTGGCGATCCTGGAAACGCGAAACGACCTCGACCGCGACGCCATGACCGCTCGCCTGGACGAACTGCTCGATGAACTGAGCATCGGTCACCTGCGCGACAGCCCGGCACTGAGTCTCTCCGGTGGTGAACGTCGTCGGCTGGAGATCGCCCGCGCCCTGGCCACCGAGCCGCGCTTCATGCTGCTCGACGAGCCATTCGCCGGGGTCGACCCGATTTCCGTGATCGACATCCAGCGGATCATCCGCCACCTCTGCGAGCGTGGCATCGGCGTGCTGATCACTGACCACAACGTGCGCGAGACCCTGGGGATCTGCCAACGCGCCTACATCATCAACGACGGCCAGGTGATCGCCGACGGTGACCCCGAGACCATCCTGGCCAACGACGAAGTACGCCAGGTCTACCTCGGCCATGAATTTCAGCTATAAATGAATACGGGATCTGATGAATTGCATCGACCGTAAGCCCTGCTCCCGTCGCCTTTTTGTGGCACTGCAGCATCCCGGCACATGGGATAGAATGTCCGGCCGCCTGACGCAGCCTGACCGGCCCTGTAGCGCTCACTGCCCATGAAACAAACCCTCCAGCTCCGCCTCGGCCAGCAGCTGACCATGACGCCGCAGTTGCAGCAGGCCATCCGGCTGCTGCAACTCTCGACGCTCGAGCTGCGCATGGAGGTGCAGCAGGTGCTGGATTCGAACCTGATGCTCGAAACCGAGGAGGAGCTCGAACTCGCCCAGGAGACCGCAGCCGACACGCGCGAGGAGGCTGAGGGTGAGACCGAGGGTGAGACCGAGGGCAGCGAGGAACTCGACCTCGAGGCGGCCGAGGCCATCCCCGACGAACTTCCGGTGGACAGCGATTGGGACGACCACTACGGCAACACCTCGCTCGGCACCGGTAGCGCTCCGACTGACGACCAGCGCGAGTACGAGGCGGCAGACGCCAGCAACGAGGGCCTGCGCGACCACCTGCTGTGGCAGATGCGCATGAGCCCGATGAGCGCGGCAGACCAGTCCATCGCCGGGGCGATCATCGACGCCATCGACGACGACGGCTACCTCCATGCCGATCTCTCGGAGATCGCCGCCAGCCTCGGTGATGAGATCGAGCCGGGCGAGATCGAGACCGTACTGCACCAGTTGCAAAGCTATGACCCGCCGGGAGTGGCGGCGCGCACCCCGGCGGAATGCCTGGCGATCCAGTTGCGCCAGCTCGACCCGACCACGCCCTGGGTCAATGCCGCACTGCTGCTGGTCGAGCAGCATCTCGAACTGCTCGGGCGCCAGGATCTTGACCGGCTGGCCAGGCAGATGGGTCTCGGTCACGACCATCTCAAGGAGGTCGTCGCCCTGATCCGCACGCTCAACCCGCACCCGGGCGCGCTGGTGCCGTCACAGCCGGTTGAGTACGTGATACCTGATGTCATCGTCCGCCGCACCAACGGCTCATGGCGGGTCGAGCTCAACCAGGAAGTCGCGCCGCGGCTGCGCATCAACCCGAGCTATGCCGGAATGGTGCGTCGTGCCGACAGCAGCGACGACAACCAGTGCCTGAAAAACCACTTGCAGGAGGCACGCTGGTTCCTGAAGAGTCTGCAGAGCCGCCACGAGACCCTGCTCAAGGTCGCGCGCTGCATCGTCGATCGCCAGCGCGGCTTCCTCGAGCACGGCGAGGAAGCGATGGAGCCGCTGATCCTGCGCGACGTCGCCGAAACGGTCAGCATGCACGAATCGACCATCTCGCGGGTCACCACGCAGAAGTACATGTTGACGCCACGCGGCGTGTTCGAGTTCAAATACTTCTTCTCCAGCCACGTCAGCACCAGCGATGGTGGCGCCGCCTCGGCCACGGCGATCCGCGCGCACATCAAGAAGTTGGTCGGCGAGGAGAATATCGCGCGCCCGCTGAGTGACAGCAAGATCGCCAACATCCTCGGCGACCGCGGCATTCAGGTGGCCCGCCGCACGGTCGCCAAGTACCGCGAAGCCATGACGATTCCGCCCTCGAATGAACGCAAGCGCCTGATGTAGGGGACATCGGGACCACACCAAGGAGCCAATAATGCAGATCAATCTCACCGGTCACCATGTCGACATCACCCCGCCCATGCGTGAGTACGTGATGGGCAAGTTCGGGCGCCTCGAGCGCCATTTCGACCGGGTCACCAACGTCCACGTGATCCTCAGCGTCGAGAAGCTGCGGCAGAAGGCCGAGGCCGAGTTGCACCTGAACGGCGCCCAGGTCTTCGCTGACCACACCGAGGAAGACATGTACGCGGCCATCGATGGCATGATCGACAAGCTCGACCGCCAGCTGAAGCGCCACAAGGAAAAGACCAAAAACCACCGCGCCGGCGGTACCGACCGCTACGCGACCGAGTGAGGCCCTGCGGGGGCCGACCCTGGCCGGCTCCCGCGCTATTCCCATGCAGATAATCGACATCATCGACCCCGCGCGCATCGTCACCGGGGTTCCTGTAACCAGCAAGAAACGTGCGCTGGAGCTGGTCAGCGAGTTGCTCGCCACCAGCACGCCTGAGCTCGGCCAGTCCGAGGTGTTCACCGCGCTCCTCGGTCGCGAGAAGCTCGGCAGCACCGGCCTCGGTCACGGCGTCGCCCTGCCTCACGGCCGCCTCGGGACCTGTGGCAAGCCGGTCGGGGCGCTGGCCGTACTGGCCGAACCGATTGACTTCGACGCCGTCGACGGCCAACCGGTCGACATCCTGTTCGCCATGCTGGTTCCGGAGGCCTCGACCGAGGAACACCTGCTGCTGCTGGGGCAGCTGGCCGAACTGTTCGACAATCTTGAGCACTGTAAGCGACTGCGTAACAGCGACCCGAGCGGCCTGTACCAGCTGCTGACCGAATGGAGGCCGAGCAGGGCCACGGCATGACCGGAAGGCCTGCCTACGACCGCCCACAAGCCTGCCACTCCGGGCGCCAGCCGGCGCGGGCCGTCGAGGAACCTATGCGGTGAAACTGGTCATCGTCAGTGGCCTCTCCGGCTCTGGCAAGAGTTCGGCGCTGCGCATGCTCGAGGATCTCGGCTTTTTCTGCACCGACAACCTGCCACTGCCGCTGCTCGAGGCCTTCACCGCCCAGATGCTGCGCAGCAATGCCCCCAAGCTGGTTGCCGTTGGCATCGACGCGCGCAGCCAGGTCGATGACGCGGCCTCCCTGCCGGAGCGGCTAGAAACGCTGCGCGGCAATGGCATCGACTGCGAGATCGTCTTCCTCGAGGCTGACGACCCGGTGTTACTGGCCCGTTTCAGCGAAACCCGGCGCAAGCACCCGCTGACCCACGACGGTGATCCCCTGGAAGAGGCGATCGCACGCGAGCGCCGGCTGCTCGGACCGATTGCCGCCAGTGCCGCGCTGCACGTCGACACCAGCCTCAGCAACATCCACCAGCTGCGCGAGACGGTGAAGCGGCGCGTGGTCGATCGACCCAGTGGCCAGATGTCGCTAGTGTTCCAGTCGTTCGGCTACAAGCACGGCGTACCACGTGACGCCGACTTCGTCTTTGACCTGCGCTGCCTGCCCAACCCGCACTGGGAACCGGACCTGCGTGATCTGACCGGTCGCGATGACGCGGTACGCGACTATCTGGCGCGGCGCGACGAAGTCCGCCAGATGGAGCGTCAGCTGACCGGCCTGCTCGAAACCTGGATCCCGCGCTTCGAGGCCGAGAACCGCAGTTACCTGACCGTAGCCCTCGGCTGCACCGGCGGCCGCCACCGTTCGGTCTACCTGGTCGAGCGGCTGCGCGAGCATTTTGCCGATCTACGTGCCGACGTCAGCATCCGCCACCGGGAACTGGGACCCTACTGATGGCCGTCGGACTGCTCCTGGTCACCCACGGCCGCATCGGCGAGGAACTGCTGACCAGCGCGGCCCGCATCTTCAGCGATCGACCGCTCCCCTGCGCCTCGTTCTCGGTCGAGCAGAACCGCGACCCGGAACGCGTCGTCGAGGACGTCGCCACCCGCCTCGCCAGCCTGGAC
>CAXMPC010000066.1:0-15747 GCA_964195335.1 uncultured Gammaproteobacteria bacterium
CCGATGCGCAGCGGAGAAGTCGTGACGCGAGTGGTGGGCGTATCCGCGGTGGTTGGCAGGGGCGGCGCGGCCGTCTTTTCCAGCAGTACGCCGAGGTCAATGTTTTGCTCGATCGCCGTGGCCAGCTGCGAGATTCGGGCGTCGGCGGATTCGGTCTCGTTGGCCGGCACCAGGCCGAGGTGACGTTCATCGATGGCCAGGGTGTCGTCACGTGGCAGTGCGCCCAGCACCGGGATATCGGTGTAGTGCTCGATCACCGCTCGCAGCTTGGACTCGTGACGGGCACCCCCGACAAAGTTGAGGATCACTCCGGCGAATCGCAGGCGCGGGTCGAACCGGCTGTAGCCGAGCAGCAACGGGGCGACGCCGCGGATGGTGCCCCGGGTATCGAGGACCATGACCACCGGCAGGTCGAGCAAGTGACCCAGGGCCGCGTTGCTGTTGCTGCCTTCGACATCGAGACCGTCGTGCAGTCCCTTGTTGCCCTCGACCAGTACCACGTCAGCACCTGCGCCATGCCGCGTGAACTGCGTCCGAATTTCTGCAGTCGACTGCATCT
The DNA here is from genome assembly GCA_964195335.1 of uncultured Gammaproteobacteria bacterium. GTDB lineage: Bacteria > Pseudomonadota > Gammaproteobacteria > QNFN01 > QNFN01 > QNFN01. The sequence continues at coordinate 560 of CAXMPC010000066.1, forward strand.
GGAAATCAAGGTTGTGACACGGGCGTTCGGCCGCTCGACCGAGCCACATCGGATCGATGTAGTCCGGGCCTTTCTTGAACGGCTGTACGGTCAGTCCACGGCGGGCAAGAGCGGCGCACAGACCGATGCTGACGCTGGTTTTGCCCGAGGACTTGTGCGCGGCGGAGACCAGGAAACGGGCCATGGATCAGCAGCCGGGCGCGTGGCGCCGTCAGCGGCTCAGTCGACCGCCGCGTCGGGCAGGGCGTCGGGGAGGAACGGCAGCACGCGCACCCCGAGAGCGACCAGCAACAGGGCCAGCGCGCTGCCACCGATACCGAGCGCGATCTCCGGCAACGAAGGTGCGTAGTGGTTGAACGCACCATCGAAGAAGCTGCTGCTGACCTCCATGCCGGGGAACAGTACCAGAGGCACTGACTGGCCGCCGATGATGATGACGTACATCGTTGCCAGCCCGCCGAGTACCACTAGCACCGACGCAGTAGCCAGGGCCGGCCGCGAGTCACGGAACAGCGGGTGGTAGATAAGGCCGAGCGGGGTCAGGCTGCCGAGCAGGATTTGGCCGACCCAAAAGGTGGCGGTGATCGTTCCGCCATCGAGCAGGATCATACGCATCGTCGCCTGGTGCTCGGCCGCATAGAGATTGGTCAGGAAGTAAGTGGCCACGACCAGCAGCGCGATGGCGATGAAGACCCCCAGCAGATTACGCAGCCGGCCAAGCAGGGCGTCGCCGAGCGCCCGCCTGGTGCCGTTGAACGCTACCAGCATCACGAGGATGAACGTCGCCATGCCGAAGGCAAGTGACAGCACGATGAAGTAAGGGGCGAAGATTGCAGCGTCGTAGGCTTGGCGCGCGACCAGGAAACCGAAGATTGAGCCGGTGCCGGTGGTCAGTACCAGGCGCCAGACGATGGCGAGCAGGCCGATCCGCTTGCCGTACTCGGCGACCGTGCGGTCCATAAGGGTCCATAAATAGATAGCGACGATCAGGAAGAAGCCGTTGTAGAGGAAAATATTCCAGGCAAAGATCGACTTGAAGTTGTAATGGGTCATGGCGACGATCAGGCGGTCGGGGCGACCGAGGTCGAGAACCAGGATCGCCAGCCCGCCAGCCAACAGGGCGATGGCCAGCAGTCCGGAGAGCCGCGCCAGTGGCTTGTATTCCACCTTGGCGAACACCGATCCGATCGACGCGACGTTCAACGCGCCCGAAGCGGCGACGATCAGGAACACCGCGAAGACGTGCGGCATGCCCCAGACGACCTGGTTATCCATCCCGGTCACGTAGTGGCCGTTGTGCTCCATGAACCAGGCCGCACCGGCGCCGGCGGTGACCAGCGCACCGAGCATGGCGAGCAACAGCAGGTAACCGCCGCTGGTACCGATCTCGAGATAACGGGTGCGCTTCATGTCGTCTCCAGGCTCACAGGCCTTGGTAGCGGACGCCGAGGTCGAGACCGAGGTCGGCGCGGACCTGCGTCGTCGGGACCTCGGCCAGGGCCTGGTGGATGGCGCTGTTCCGGTCGTTGAGGTCGCCGAAGAGCAGGGCGCCATGCCCGTCACGATTGCAGGCTTCGACGCAGGCCGGTTGCTGGCCGGCATCGATGCGATGGACGCAGAGCGTGCAGCTCTCGACGGTCCCTTTGCCGCGCGGGGAGTGCGGCTTCTGGTCAGTCAGATCCTCGTGGATGAACGAGCGCGCCTTGTATGGGCAGGCCATCATGCAGTAGCGGCAGCCGATGCAGATGTGCTTGTCGACCAGCACGATGCCGTCGGCTCGCTTGAACGAGGCGCCGGTCGGGCAGACATCGACACACGGCGGTTCAGCGCAGTGCTGGCACATCATCGGCAGCGACACCTCGCGCCCGGTCGCCTTGTCGTGCAGTTCCACCTTGCGGATCCACTGCGCATCGCTACGTGGGCGACCGTGGCCGGTCCAACCGTGCTCATCGCGACAGGCGTCGACGCAGGCGGTGCAGTCGCTGGCGCACCTGGTGGTGTCGACCAGCAAACCCCAGCGGACGATCGACCGGACCGGTTCGGCGTCGGGTTTCGCCTCGGCCAGCCGGTGCAGGAAGATCCCGGGTGCCAGCGTCAGGGTGCCGGTCGCAATGGCTCCGCCGAGAAGGCGCCGACGGTAGCGGTCAATCGGTTGCTCGCTCATCGTTCCACCTCACGATGGTCGGTGGCAGCGAGCCCCTGTGACCAGGCGCCGGTGCCGACCACGCCCGGGACTCCGGGCTCGGGTTCGCCCGAGTGGCACTGGAAGCAGTCCGGCCTGACCGCGGCGTAACGGTGGCAACTGACGCAGAAGTGTTCCGGGTCGTCGAGCGATACCGGCTGGCCGGCCGCATCGACGGCGTGGCAGTTGATGCAGTTGCGCAGACTCTGGCCCTTGGTACGGATGCCGCGGTGCACGGTCTCGTCGCGCTGATGGAGAATCAGTTCCATGTGGTTGCGGCGCATGAATTCCACCGGCGCGACGCACTGCTCGCCCTGGGCCGGACCGATTTGCGGCACCGGCGCCCGGCCTTCCGCAGCCGTGGCGGGCAGGGCGAGAAGCAGGAGCAGCGGAGCGGTGAGCAGCCGGCGCATTGCGTCGTTACTCGCCGAGCGCCATCTGGATGTAGCCGGTCGGGCAGACGTCGGCACAGATGTAGCAGCCGATGCACTTGTCATAGTCGGTGTCGACGTAGCGACCGAGCAACGACTCGCTTTTCGGCGTCTTGAAGACCGCGATCTGCGGGCAGTAGACCACGCAGGCGTCGCACTCGAAGCACTGGCCACAACTCATGCAGCGCTTGGCCTCGACGATGGCCTGTTCCTCGTTGTAGCCGCGCAGGCGCTCCTCGAAATTGCCGAGCACCTCGTCGGCACCGATGTGGACCTCTTCGCGTTTCTGCCGCGCCTCGTAGCCGAAATGGCCGAGGAACAGCTTGTCGTGCGGGATCACCTCGTTGGCCGAGCGGTCCTCGAAGTTGTGCAGGGCGAAGTCGGCCCCGTCGGTGCCGCGCACCTCGCCGTGCTTCTCCGCCAGTTCGCGGCCGTGTTCCTCGAGGTAGTTGAGCATGTTGAAGCGGACGCCGTCGTACTTCGGTCGTCGGGTGAGGTCGTCGCCGCGCAGGTACTGGTCGATACCGTCGACGGCAACACGGGCCTGGCCAATGGCGGTGGTCAGCAGGTGCGGGCGCAGGATGTCGCCGGCGACGAAATGACCCTCGCGTTTCGGTGAGCGGTAATTGCGGTCGAAATCCATCAGGCCCTTACCGTTGTTCAGGTCCTCGAAGCCGGTGAAGTCACCCACCTGGCCGATGGCCGAGACGATCAGGTCGGCATCGATGTTGATCTCGGTGCCAGGTACCGGGCCACGCTTGCCATCGACTTCGCCCATCTCGGCGAGGCGCAGCGCGACGGCGCGGCCGTCTTCGCCGAGCAAGACTTCGATCGGGACCAGGTTGCCGCGGATCTCGACCCCTTCGCGCAGGGCGTCGTCGATCTCTTTTTGCGCGGCCGGCATGTCCTTGATGTCACGTCGGGTGATCAGCATCACCTCGGCCCCTTCGCGCCGGGCGGTGGTGGCCACGTCGTGCGCCGTCTGGCCGAGGACGACGTACTCCGGGCGATCGGCATCATGGGTGGCGGTGATGTGGCCGAGACGGCGCGCCACCGAAGCGACATCGATCGAGGTGTCGCCGCCGCCGATGACAATGACGCGACCGGTGACATGGTGCAGGCGACCGTCGTTGAAGGCATCGAGGAAGGCGACGCCGGTGATGCAGTTAACCGCGTCACCACCTTCGATCGGCAGGGCACGACCGGACTGGGCCCCAATGCCCCAGAACACCGCGTCGTACTCGGCCTCGATCTCGTCCAGCGTGATGTCGGAGCCGATACGGGTTTCCATGCGCAGCTCGACACCCATGTCGACGATGCGCTGGATTTCGCCATCGAGGACATCACGGGGCGTACGGTAGCCGGGGATGCCGTAGCGCATCATGCCGCCGAGCTCGGTGTGTTCGTCGAAGATGGTGCAGCCGTGACCCATCTGGCGCAGGAAGTAGGCGGCAGCGAGACTGGCCGGGCCGCCACCGACGAGGGCCACCTTCTTGCCGGTCTCCTTGCCGGTTTTAGGCAGTTCCAGCTTCTGCGCCAGACCCCAGTCGCCGACGTACTGCTCGATGGCGTTGATGCCGACGTAGTCTTCGACTTCGTTGCGATTGCAGCCGTCCTGGCACGGTGCCGGGCAGACACGGCCCATCACCGACGGGAACGGGTTGGCCTCGACCATCAGGTAGAAGGCGTACTGTTGCCAGGCCATTTCGCCCGGAGCCTTGTCGATGCCGCGGGCGATGTTCATCCAGCCGCGGATGTCGTGACCCGAAGGGCAACTCGCCTGACAGGGCGGAGTGCGCTGCACGTAGGTCGGGCACTTGTGGGTCCAGCTCGCCTGGAAGATCTCCTCGCGCCAGGCGTTGGGCTTGTCGTCCCCGTCCTGGTAGCGGCGGTAGGTACGCTGCTGTTTCATCTCTTCGCTTGAGGCGGCCATGACTTCTCCTAATCGAAACTGAACGGACGTCGCCGTTACTCCTTGGTGCCCAGCTGGAGGGCGTCGCCGACCAGCTGGTGGACGCTGACGATCATGTCCATCGGCATCCCGTACATCGGCAGCACCTTGCTGAACTGGCTCTTGCAGATCGCGCAGATGGCGGCCATGTGGGTGACTCCGTGCTCTTCAACCACCAGGTTGAGCGCCTGCATGCGCGGCAGCGCACCCTTGGCGCGGAGTTCCAGCAGGTCGTCGGTCAGCAGACCACCACCTCCGCCGCAGCAGAAGGTGCGGTCGCGGATGGTCTCGTCGGCCATGTCGACAAAGTGGTTGACCGCGGACCGGATCACCGCGCGCGGGATCTCGAACTGGCCGCCGGGTTTGTCGCCCATGCGCGAGGCGCGGGCGACGTTGCAGGAATCGTGGAAGGTGACCACCTTGTCGTCGTTGGCCGAGGGGTCAAGGGTCAGGGCGCCGCGGATGATCAGGTCGTTGGTGACCTCGCAGATGTGCTGCGGTACCGGGTAGCGTTGGTCGAGGAAATCGAACGGACCGGCCAGGGTGTTGAGGAAACTGTAGGCGACGCGCCAGGCATGGCCACACTCACCGAAAACGATGCGCTTGACGCCGAGATCGAGCGCCGCCTGGCGGATGCGCTGCGACACCTTGCGCATGTTCTCGTAGTTGCCGATGAACATGCCGAAATTGGCGGCCTCGGAGGCGTAGGAACTGAGCGTCCAGCTGATGCCGGCCTGGTGGAACACCTTGGCGTAACCGATCAGGCCGTCGATGTGCGGCTCGGCGAAGAAGTCGGCCGACGGCGTGACCAGCATCACCTCGGCGCCCTGGACGTCGACCGGCAGGCGCACGTCAACGCCGGTGTCGTCCTTGATGTCCTCCTCGAGGCCCTCGAGGGTGTTGAGCAGCGCCGGCTCGGGCAGGCCGAGGTTGTTGCCGATCTTGTGGACCTTGCCGATGATCTCGTTGCAGTATTTCTGGCCCTTGCCGACGGTGTCCATGATGTCGCGCGCGGCCATCGAAATCTCGGCGGTGTCGATGCCGTACGGGCAGAAGACCGAGCAGCGGCGGCACTGCGAGCACTGGTGGAAGTAGTTGTACCACTCGTCGAGCACATCCTCGGTGAGGTCGCGCGCGCCGACCAGTTTCGGGAAGTGTTTGCCGGCAAAGGTGTAGTAGCGACGGTAGACGCTGCGCAGCAGGTCCTGGCGCGCCACCGGCATGTTCTTCGGATCGCCGGTGCCGAGAAAATAGTGGCACTTGTCGGTGCAGGCGCCACATTTCACACAGCTGTCGAGGAACACTTTCAGGCCGCGCGATTTACTGACCAGGTCGCCGAGCTTGTCGATGGCCACCTGCTGCCAGTCGTCGATCAGTTCGCCGGGGAATCCGAGTGGCTCCTGGTGGGCAGGCTTGGCCACGAACGGCCCGGAACCGAGCATGGAGTCGGGTTGCAGGACCGGGATCTCGAGGTTCGGCCCGAGTTTCGGCAGTTCGAAATCGATCTTGGCCACGGCGGAGTCTCAGCGCTTCTCGAGTTCGGCGGCCCACGGCGCCAGGTGACGGCGCTCGCGCGGGTCGTCGGCCTGGTTGCGGGTCGGGCTGAAGAAAACCCCGGGGGCATGCAGCAGCTTGCTGAACGGGAAGCCGATCATCAGCGCCAGCACCAGGATCAGGTGCAGCAGCAGCAGGGGATCGGTCGGCAGCGGCTGCCAGTCGAAGTAGAGCAGGCCGAGAAAGAATCCCTTGACCGCGACGACGTCGGTGTGGGCCACGTATTTCATCGCCAGGCCACTGGCGCCGATCAGGATCAGCAACACCAGCCAGAGGTGATCGGAGGGGGCGCTGATGTAGCGCACCCGCGGGACGGCAAGCCGGCGCAGCCAGAGCATCGCCAGGGCGCCGACCATCGCCAGGCCGGCGTAGACGCCGATCGGCTGGATCAGTGCCACCGGCAGCCAGACCGGCTCGGTGAAGTAGCGCAGGTGGCGTACCAGCACCACGGCGAGGGCGACGTGGAAGGCGAAGCCGAACAGCCAGATCCACTTGTTGGAGCGGAACAGGCTGGAGAAGAGCAGTACCTCGTGAGACATCCGCAGCACCACGCCGGAGCGGGTGGTCGGTGCCGGCGTCGTCGGGATCTTCAGCGGTGCCGGGGTGCGCGCGTAATCGACCACCTTGTAGAGCAGGCCGAATACCAGCACGGCTGCCGCCAAGTAGAAGGCGCTGGCGAACAGGATGCTGGTCGGCGACATGGCGGGGCTGTCTCCGTCGGCGGAGGGGCAGGGGACGCGGTCGTCCCCACTCGGAGGAGGAAGCCTAGATGCAGCCGGTCGGCTTCGGCAGGCCGGCGATCTTGCACGCCTGCTTGGCCGGGCCGTACGGGAACAGCTCGTAGAGGTACTTGCTGTTGCCCTTGTCAGCGCCGAGTTTCTTGCCGATAGCCTTGGTCAGCACACGCACGGCCGGGGCGATCTGGTACTCGTCGTAGTACTCGCGCAGGAAGTTGACCACTTCCCAGTGGTTCTCGGACATCTCGATGCCCTCTTCCTTGGCCAGTTCGCCGGCGATCTCCTCGCTCCAGTCGCCGAGATTGAGGATGTAGCCTTCCTCGTCGGTCTCGATGCTCTTGCCGTTAATTTCGATGCTCATCTCTACTTCTCCTCGCTGCGTCTGTGCAGATAATGGTTCAGAGCCAGGACTGGACGCCGTCGTTGGCGGTTACCAGGTCGACGAATCCGTCGTAATCGACCCGCGTGATGCCGTCAAGCACTTTTCCGTTGACACCGCGGGCTTCGAGGTCATGGGAGAGGGCGCAGATGGAGATCTCACCCATCGCTTCCTTGACCTGTCCACTGACCGCCGTGCCATCGATGGCACCATAGATGCCATCCTCGATCATCAGTATGGTGCTGCCGGCCTTGGCGACGCGCAGACAGCTCTGCAGGGCGCCGGCCATGAACGGGGATTTGTTGACGATATGCAGCATTTCCCGGTTTCCCCCTCAGAAATTGAAGATCACGTCCTGCTCCTCGAGCAGGTCGGCGATTTCGTCACGTCCGACCAGGCGGATGGAGTCCTTTTCGGCCCAGTCCTCGTTCTCATCCTCCCATATCAGGTGCTGGAGGTCGTCGAGGGCCAGGCCGCGCTGGCTGAGCGCATCCTTGTCGACGTAGATCTTGTTGACTTCGTAGTCACCGAGGGCGGCATAAGTCGCGGTGAAGTTCTTCATGCCGATGCCCTTGGTCTGCATCTCCTTGACCAGCTGGTAGACGCCGTCGTCCATGAACAGCAGGCTGACGTCCTGTTCGAAAGCGGCACCGATCAGGACCACTTCGAGCGACTCCCAGGCGTAGATGGTCCCGTAGGGCGCCTTGCGGTTGATATAGAGGAATTTCTTGGTCGCGCCGGCATCTGACATCGTCCCTGTCTCCCTGCTCAGTCGCCAAACACGACGAGGCGATCGGCCTGGATGCCGGCTTCGATCAGCTGCCCCAGTCCCGAAATGCGGAACCCCGGCGCGACGTTGTGGCCCGTCTTGCCGTGGCGTTTCTGCTCGTCTTCATCGACCAGGCCACGGCGCTGGGCGGCGGCGATGCAGAGCACCAGGTCGAGGTCGTGTTCCTCGGCCAGTTCGCTCCAGCGCTTGACCACGTTGCGGTCGTCCTGCGGCGGCGTGGTGAAGTCGGTGCCGTTCTGCACGCCGTCGTGATAGAAGAAGACACGGAAGATCTCTTCCCCTTTCGCCAGCGCCGCCTTGGTGAAGTGGTAGGCCGAGTCCGACGCCTGATGGGTGTACGGACCTTCGTTGACCATGATGCCGAGTTTCATCGATTAGCTCTCCCTGCGCCGCAACATCAGAAGTGGATGTGCGCCGAGGCGTTGAGGCTGCTGCGTGCGCCGCGCCAGTTGTCGATGTGGTATTTGGTGAACGGCAGCTCGGTGGCCTCGAAGAAACGCTTCCAGCCGATGCGGTCGATCCACTCGTTGACCCTCTCGTAGTCGCGCGCGTCGGTCTTGTACGCGTACAGGATGCGCTTGACCACCTCGGCGACCTCGGGCCAGCGCGGCGGGTTGTTGGGCAGACCCGAGGCGACCAGCTTGTGGAAGGTCGGCTTGCTGCGTGCGTTGGAGTTCTTGCCGCCGACCCAGATGGCGAGCTTGGTGTACTCGGCGTCGTTGATCTGCATCGGCGGGCACGGCGGATAGCAGGCGCCGCAACACATGCATTTCTTTTCATCGACTTCGAGCGAGGGCTTGCCGTTGACCATCGCCGGGCGGATCGCCGCAACCGGGCAGCGGGCGACCACAGACGGCCGTTCGCAGACGTTCGCCACCAGGTCGTGATTGATCTTCGGCGGCTTGGTGTGTTGCACGTTGATGGCGATGTCGCCCTGGCCACCGCAGTTGATTTCGCAACACGAGGTGGTGATGCTCACGCGGTTGGGCATCTGCTCGTTTTTGAACTCGTCGTAGAGCTCGTCCATCATCGCCTTGACCACGCCGGAGGCGTCGGTGCCGGGGATGTCGCAATGCAACCAGCCCTGGGTGTGGGAGATCATCTTCACCGAGTTGCCGGTGCCGCCGACCGGGAAGCCGGCCGCCTCGGCCGCCTCGATCAGCGGGTCGACCTTGCTTTGCTCGGTGACCAGCATCTCGACGTTGCTGCGGATGGTGAAGCGCAAGTGACCGTCGGCGAACTCGTCGGCCAGTTCGCAGATCTTGCGGATGGTGAAAACGTCCATCTGGCGCTGGGTGCCGAAGCGCACCGTCCACACCTCGGTGCCGTCCTGGGCGACGTGGTGCAGGACGCCGGGACGCGGACGGTCGTGCCACTTCCACTTGCCGTACTGCTCGCGCATCGTCGGATGCAGATAAGGGGTGACGTCGACCACGCCGCTCTCAATGGGCGGACGCGGTTTATGGGTTTCTGCCTGGGCCATGCTTCGATCTCCTCGGTGACTGCCTGCTGATGGAGCGGGTCGGGGGTCTCAGCCCACCTGACGCTGCTCCCATTTGCGAGCTTCCTCCTGCCACCCGTCGGTGCGAACGTAAGGGTTGGTCCGCGGGTGGGTAATCATGTTCGGGTCGATCTCCTGCCCGATTCCTTCAAGGAAGTTGGCCAGCCCGATGCGCTCGATCATTTCGCCGCAACGCTCGTGCTCGAGCGCGTTTTCGGCGAAGAAATCGATACAGCGGCCGGCGAGTTCTTCGAGGGCATCGAAGTCTTCCTGGCTTTCCATCTTCATGAACGGAACGATCATGGTGCCGAGCAGATCGCCGATCTTCAGCGTCCGCTTGCCGCCCATCAGTACGCTGACGCCGCGTTCCTTACCCGGTGACAGTGCCTTGGTCATGACGTTGATGCAGTGCATGCAGCGTACACAGTCGCCGTTACGGATCTCAAGGCTGTCGTCGTCCTTGAGCGTCAGCGCGTGGGTCGGGCAGCGGCTTATGACGTTGTCGATGACGTGCTCGCGTCCCTTGGTTGCGACGAAGGCCTTGACCTCATCCTGGTCGACCTGCATGTCGTCCTTCCAGGTGCCGATGACGGCGAAGTCGGAGCGCTGGATCGAGTTCATGCAGTCGTTGGCGCAGGCGGAGAACTTGAACTTCCACTTGTACGGCAGCGACGGGCGATGCATATCGTCGAGGAAGGCATTGACCAGTTGGCGGTTCGCCTTGTGGGTGTCGTAACAGGCGTTCTCGCAGCGGGCCATGCCGACGCACGAACAGGCCGTGCGCAGTGCCGGCCCGGCGCCACCCATGTCGAAGCCCATGGCGTTGATCTCTTCCCACGCCGGCTGCACATTATTGGTGGTGCAACCCTGGAGCATGATGTCACCGGTCTGGCCGTGCAGGGCGATCAGGCCCGAACCCCACTTTTCCCAGACGTCGCAGAACTGGCGCAGGGTCGAGGTGTCGTAGTGCCAGCCCGGGGGCGGCATGATGCGCAGGGTGTGAAACTCGGAGGATTCGGGGAACTGCTCGGCAACCTCGGAGAAGCGTGGGATGACGCCACCACCGTAGCCCATGACGCCGACGGTCCCACCCTTCCAGTAGCCGAGACGGGTCTGGTAGGAATGCTCGAGCTGACCAAGCAGGTCGTCGACCATCGGTTTGTCGTCGGCGAGACGCTTGAGACCGGAGATGAAGCTGGGCCAGGGGCCGTCTTCAAGCTGGTCGAGCATCGGGGTGTCGTGAGTCTGGGCCATGCCTCTCTCCTGTCATCTCGTTCCGTTCGTGCTCCCAGCCGTTGTGGCGGGGGACGAATCGTCCCGGTACGTTGTTATTTGGTGCTTTTCATTCAGTAACTGTAAGGCGTATACCAATACATGTGAATATACTGAAACATTGATCCATACCGTGTGAATCACGATACGCAGGGGGCAAGGGCCGGTATATATCACCCGTTGGTATGTGCACCAGACATCGTGGTATCCCATTGGGGATAGGAGCTCACTGAGGCACCGCATGCCCTATTCTGTAAGTGGTCAGGCAGGTGGCTGATACGAGAGCTATCGTCATGGCCACGAAGACGCTACAGATACCGATTCCAGCGGCCGTGGAGAGCAGGAGAGAGAGCCGATGAGCAGTGAAGTCAGCAGCCACGAGATCGACCGCTTCCAGGCGCCGTACGGCAAGGAGGTGGTGATCGAGGAGGTGCTCTACGACAACGACTTCCGCCTGCTGCGGATGCGTATCCGCGAGGCGCGCCGGTTCACCATCATCGACCTCGACCACCAGACCGCGAAGCACTGGGGTGAATTGCTGGCAAGTTGGGGCGCTGCCCAGGCCGAGGCACTGGAGGGGACCGATGCAGACGGTGGTTGAGGCATGTAGGTTCTGGCTCATGATCACCGGCATCCCACGAGGCAGAGGGAGATGAGCGAAGGGTTCTGGGCAGAGGATCGTAAAGACGATGCCCCCCCAGCCGTCGCCGACGATGTCATCGACCTGCTCTTCCCGGTTCGCGGGCGGACCCTGCCAGCCGATCATGCCTGGCCATTGGCGGAGGCACTGACGGGGGCGCTGTCCTGGTTCGCCGACGAAGCCGCTGCCGGTCTCCACCTCGTCCATGCTGCCGCCTCGGGTAACGGCTGGATGAGCCCGGAGGACGACGATGACGGCGTCATCTACCTGTCGCGCCGAACCCGCCTGACACTGCGGTTGCCGCAGCAGCGGGTCGAGGCGGCGCAGGTTCTCGACGGCGTGACCCTGGATGTCGCCGGTCACCCGTTGGAGGTCGGGACGGGCCAGGTCCATCTGCTCAGCCCGTTGACCACGCTCTACGCCCGCCACGTTGTGGCCCCGGATGATGAAGACGAGGGCCGTTTCCTCGTGGCCGTCGCCGGCGACCTGGAAGGAAGGGGCATCGTTTGCCGGCGCATGATCTGTGGGCGCACGCGCCACTTTCGAAGTCCGCAGGGTACGGTGCTGACCCGCAGCCTGATGCTTGCCGATCTCGGTTTCGACGAAAGCCAACAGCTTCAGCGCGAAGGCCTCGGTCCGGGACGCCACCACGGCTTCGGCCTGTTCATCCCGCACAAGGCGGTGAAGTAAAACTTCGCCAACAGCGTTAAACTGCAGTCGCACCGCTGCCGCAGGGGGTCCACCGGCAGCCGCGCACCGATCAGGAACTAGCCCGGATGGACCCGGGATGACGCATGGACATTGAGCTCGAACAGGTCCGCAATGAAATGCGCCAGGGCTTCGACCGCGTGATGGCGAAGCTGCAGCATGACTACGAAGCTGGCGAGTCCGGGTCGTTACTGATCGCGGTGGAGATGTGCCTGATGCACGCCGCGAGTTGGGGTACCGCACCTCCGGAGTGGGTGGTCACGGCCTACTCGGAGCGACTCTGGCGGTTCATGAATCACGAAGAAGGTTCGCTCGACGAAGCCTTCGATACAGCCTCGACGCGTCCCGGGCGACGGCAGCCCTAGCGGTTGCCACCCTGGCCTGGTCCCAGGCTGGGTGCCGCGCGGACGCCACCGTTCTCCGTCCCCGTCAGTTCAATACTGCCGACTCCGCGCGCGCGGCGATGTCGGAAGCCGCGGAGGAGCCGTGTTCCCGCCAGGTTGCGAGCATCGCCTGGGCCGTCGCTTCCCAGTGCCCAACGCCAACCGCAGCAGCATCCCGTAAAGCGTCCGTGTCATCCGTACCGATACGCAGCAGACGCGGAAACAGTTCCTTGCGCAAACCGTCGAGGCCGCCGAGGTAGAGGCGCAGCGAGCGGTCGTCTTCGCGCCCGAGCAGCGACGGCAGCGTCGTGCGGCAGTCGGCCAGGTGATCGCGTACCGCACGGGCGAGGAACTCGGCACGCGAACGGCCCAGGTCGGTGAGCATCGCCTCCCATTCTTCGCCCAGACGCTCCCCGGCCCATGCCTCGCCGAGTTCGTGCTGGACGACGGTCTCGATCTCGTCGTCGGTCATGCGGTCGAGCGCCTGCTCGGGCGTCTCGGTCATGCCATAGGAGCGGATGACGTCGGCGAGCAAGCTGCCTTCGTGTCGTTGCCACTGCGAGCCCTCGACCCGCTCCCAGAGCATGCGCCGCAGCGACTGGCGGCGCACAGTGATGGTCCTGCCACACAGCATCGCCGGCGGCGCGGTAAGGTCGCGGGCGTGTTCGTCGTCGGTCAGCAGCACCCGCAGGCCGTCGCGTGTCTCGTCATTGATCAGGGTGCCGAGGAAAAACAGCGGCTTGCCGCCAGGGCCGAGTCCTCCGCCGTAGACCAGGCCGCGCGGTAGCAGCGCCTCGTTGACGGCCTCGGCATCGAACGGGTCGAGACGGTCGCCGTAGACCGGCAATCGTGCGTAGGCCGCTTCGGCGAGATCGTCCCATAGCGCTTCGCGTTCGCTGAGCCAGGCACCGACCGGATCGTGCGGCAGCGAGTCGCTGAGTGCGAAACCCTGCTCCCAGCGGAAAAGCTCGCGCATTTTCAGCAGGTAGATACACAGGCTGTAGTTGCCGGCGTGGCGGGCGTCGGAGATGTGGCAGTTGCACTGCACGGCGTGACGCAGCGATTCGAACGCGCGGTCGCCGGAGGGTTCGATGGATGGGTCGAAACAGCGGTTCATGCACATACCATAGCGAAACGATCGGGAGCGTCGCTAGAATGGAGTCATCAGCGGGCACATGGTTCCCGCGCATCGACACGGAGAGAGTATGGCCCGGGGAGTCAAGGCCCGCTGGCACAACAAGCGTCCGCGCACCCCCGAGGAGAACGGCACTGTGCTCGCCGCGGTGGGCTACAAGGGGGCGATCATATCGATCCAGCGGTTACTTGGTGCCGACTTCGAACTCGAGAGCCACGACCGCCGCTTCACCATCCTGGCCGAGCTGCTCGCTTTCCAGGTGCAGATGGCCGACCGCCTGGCCCACGACAAGCTCGACGACATCAGTCGCCATCGGTTGATCACCGCCATGGGCCAGAACCTGGCGCGCCTCTACGACGAAAACCGCCAGGAGATGGGGGAGGCAGAGGAAGCCCCCGAAGCGCGTGGCCTTTTCATCGAGGCCCTCAACGGCTGCCTGGTCGAGTACGCCGAGCTCGGTTTTGGCGATGACGGCCGGCCGAGTTACAGCGCACTGCGCTACTTCGCCTCGCGACTCTGTGACATCGTCCAGCCTGAGGACAAGCGCTGGATGATCGAGTCGATCATCGACGTCGAGGCGCCTAGGGTGGTGGAGAACCTGCTCAGCGGTTGGCGCATGCTCTACCCGCGTGACGCCGAGCCGTCGCCGGAGGTGCCCGCCTCCTGAAAAGCGAAACCCCGGCCGGGGCCGGGGTTTCTTGCTTCTTTCGGACGGCCGTCAGTCGTTGCCGGAGAAGGCAGTGAGCAGGTGCAGCAGGCTGGTGAACAGGTTGTAGAGACTGACGAAGAGCGTCGTCGTGGCGAGGATGTAGTTGGTCTCGCCGCCGTTCACGATCTGGCCGGTCTGGTACAGGATCAGGCCGCACATCAGCAGCACGAACATGCCCGACACCGCCAACGACAGGATCGGCATGGAGAAGATCGCCGCCGCGATGCCGGCGACGAATGCCACCAGGATGCCGGCGAACAGGAAGCCGCCCATGAAGGAGAAGTCCTTCTTGGTCGTCAGCGCGTAACCCGACAGGGCGAGGAAGATCACGCCGGTGCCGCCGAGTGCCGTCATGACGATCTCCGGCCCATTCGGCAGTGACAGGTACATGGTCAGGATCGGCCCCAGGCCGAAGCCGAGCAGGCCGGTGAAGGCGAACACCACCCCGAGGCCGGCGGCGGAGTTGGCCGTGCGCGGTAGCACGAACCAGAGCAGCGCCAGGGCGCCGAGCGAGCAGAACAGGCCGACGCCGGGCGAAACCTGCACGTACATCGCCAGGCCGGCCATGGCGGCGCTGAAGACCAGCGTCATGGCCAGCAGGGTATAGGTGTTCCGGATCAGCTTGTTGGTTGCGTCGGTGCGGACGGCACCGGTCTGCAGTGTTTGGTCGAAAGTCGCCATGTTAAGCGCAACTCCTTGTTTGATAATGGGTGACGCATTCCTGCGTCGCATCCTGAGACACCGTCTTGGCGGCAGAGTTCAAGCATACCGTAACCGGCCCGTCACGCAACCGGCGGCAGGGTGAATCGGGAGCGA
>CAXMPC010000067.1:0-9884 GCA_964195335.1 uncultured Gammaproteobacteria bacterium
GGCGGGTCGATGATGCCGACCAGCGCCACCATGGTCAGCCCTTCATCTACATCGTCGAAATTGAGCTCCCGGCGACCGCTCGGGGCCTCGCCGATCGCCAGCGCGAGCATGCGCCGGCCGCGAGCAGCGATACGCTCGGCCCGGGCGTGCCAGGCATCTGGGTCGAGAGGGGTGCCACGGCCTGACGTCAGCTGGTGGCTGCAACGGGCGATGATCGCCTCGGGTGCTCCCTTGACGAAGACGAAGCCGTGGCCGGCATGGTCATGGTGCAGGGTGGCCATCAGGCGGTGTTCGGATTCGAACGGAATGACGTCGCTGCGTGGGTACTCTTCAGCGAGGAGTTGCGGATCGAGTCCCGACTTGATCGCCAGCACGATCAGCGCCACCTCGGTTGGATCACCCTCGAAATGCCAGTCGCTATCGCGCAGATGGCCACTGGCGTCGTTGCACAACAGCGCGATCTTGCACGCCTCCTGGAGTCCTGCATGTTCGCCGGTCTGTAACGACCGCCCGCTGAGCTCGAAACCGCCGTGGGGGTCGTAACCGACACCGAGCACTTCGATGTCGTCGTCGGCAGTCAGCACGTTGACCACGGTCATTTCGTTACGGGTCAGCGTCCCGGTCTTGTCGGAGCAGATCACCGTTACCGAACCGAGTGCCTCGACCGCAGGCAGGCGACGGATGATGGCATTGCGCTGCGACATACGCTGGACACCGATGGCCAGCGTGATGGTGATGATGGCCGGCAGTCCCTCGGGGATTGCCGCAACCGACAGGCCAACCGCAGCCAGGAACATGTCGCCGGCACTGTAGTCACGCAGGGTCACGCCAAACACGAACGTGGCACTGGCTATGGCGAGAATGGCTCCGGTCAGCCTGCGGCCGAAGATCGAGAGCTGGCGCAGGAGTGGCGTCGCCAGGGTATGCACGCTGGCGAGGAGGGCGCTGATGCGGCCGATCTCGGTCTCGATCCCTGTGGCCACCACGACCCCGAGCCCCTGGCCGTGAGTGACCAGCGTCCCGGAGAAGGCTAGACAGCTGCGATCGCCGATAACGGCATCGACGGCAACGGGATCGGTCTGCTTGCCCACCGGGACCGATTCACCGGTCAAAAGGGCCTCGTCGACGTGCAGTTCCCGAACGCGGATCAGCCTGATGTCGGCCGGCACCCGGTCACCCGGAGTCAACACCACGACATCACCGGTGACCAGCTCTTCGGCGGGTACGGTTCGTCGAAAACCGTCCCGGATCACCATCGCCTGCTGCGAAAGCATGTGGCGCACCGCATCGAGGGCCTTTTCGGCCTTGCCTTCCTGCAGGAAGCCGATGATGGCGTTGACGATGACGACGCCGACGATCACCCCGGTGTCGATCCAGTGACCGAGCAGTGCCGTGACCACCGCGGCGGCCATCAGGACGTAGATCAGGACGTTGTTGAACTGCTCTGCGAGGCGTATCAGCGCACTGCGACGCGGAGGCGGTGGAAGCAGGTTGGGTCCGTTTTGTTCGAGCCGCTTCCTGGACTCGGTTTCCGACAACCCTTCCTGGGTGGTCGATAACGTGTCGAGAACGTCATTCTTGCTGGCGGTGTGCCAAGCCTTGACCACGTGAACGGTCGTTTGAGGGTCTTTCGCATCCATGTGTCGAACCAGTGCCGCGCCATGCGCCCGGCATCCCTTAAATCAATCATAAGAGATACACCGTGGGGTAGCGACATGACGCGCCGCACAACGCACACTCAAACCCCATCAATGAGTGCGCATAATGTATATTATGTTAAATAGCATCAAGGTCACACAATCCAGAGATTCGAAAGAGTGATGTAAGACCGATTTCATGCAGGGCCCTCTTTGCAGATGAGCACTCCAAATGGATTTCCGGCAAACAGAGAGCATTTTATGTGCATTCTCATATACTTAGTTGAAGCTATGACTGTACTAAATATTGAAATCTGAAGTCCTGTCCGTACTTGGAATTGACCTGGATGACCAGGATTGCAGATCCAGAGAGTGTTGCGAGCACGATTATCGAGCCAGTTGGGCGGGTGGCTCCACACCAAGGCGTATTTCTGTAATATTAATAAGTTACTACGCTATTAATGAAACTACTCGAAGTTCTAGATGCACTGAATGCAGTGCACACCCCGTAAATCTAAGCCATCCACAGCATTAACTGTCTAACTGTCCAGCAAACGGAACAGGCATGACGGTCAGGCCGCAAACAGGAAATCCTCACCCTCGATCATGCCCTGGCCGTCCAGGGCGCCGCGGATCTGCAGACGCGCGCCTCGAGAGCCGACGGCGCCGACAATCAGCGCCGGGGCAACCTCGGCCGCCGCCTCGGCTGGCAAGACCGGGCGTCCACGCTTGCAACCACCGATCTTTTTCGGATCGATGTCGATAAAAGCGACGGTCGTAACCCCTTCCCGCTCCAGGGCATCGTGCAGTCTGGCCCCGGTCGGTGCGGCGCCCCAGATCACCGCCTCGCGGTTGCGCAACCGTGACCTGGCCAGGTAATGCGCCTTGGCGTCGATGAAACGTTCGATGGTGTAACGATTGTCGGCGCGCGACAGACGGCCTTCGCGGTCGCGCCACTTCAGCAGCACGCCTTCGGGTTTGGCCATGTTGACACCTTGCAGGTGAGCGCGCAGCCAGAGGTCGTAATCCTCGGCCCACGGTACCTCGCGGTAACCGCCCAGGGCCCGGAACAGCGTGCTCGACAACATCGCCGTCGGGTGCGGAATCGGGCTTTCAACGAACATTTCGCGGCCGATCTCGAGCGGCGTGCGCAGTCCGTTGACCCACTCCTGGTAAAGGCGGTAGCCCTCCCCCACTCCATCCTTGGCGAAGATCTCGACCTCGGCTCCGACGATACCTATACCCGGTTCACACTCGAGCAGTTCGACCTGGCGTTCCAAGCGCTGCGGCAGGGCGATGTCGTCGGCGTCCATGCGAGCGAAATAGCGCCCATTGGCCTCGAATGCGGCGAAATTGAGCGCACTGACGATCCCCTGCCCGGGATTCTGGTGGATCTTGAGACGAGGGTCTGACAACGCCTCCAGACGCTCGATGGCACCGTCTCGCGAGCCGTCGTCGATGACTACAAGTTCGAGATCATCGAGGCTCTGTTCAAGAATGCTGGATGCCGCAGGCAACAGGTGTTCGCCACCATTGCGAACCGGCATCAGTACCGAGATGAGTGGTTCAGCTGAACTCATATCAAATCAGCATGATCAACAGCACGACGAACGCGACAACGGCCGCGATCGGCACCAGGAGGCCGGCCCAGTCGGAGGCACTGCCTCGAGGGGCTTGCGACACGGCTCGTTTCACACCGGGAAGGAACATCCACAGGACGCCGAGCGCGAGTCCACCGAGCAGCAGCTGTTGCCAGAATTCCATCGCGGTTCCCGTGACTGCGGAGCAGATTGCGGCAGCTGATGACCAGGGGCCATGGCTCCGATATGACCGTCATCATGCTATCCGCTGGGATGTTGCGTCGCAACAGGAGGAGTGCCGTTACCGGATCGGTCGGCTCGCCGCTGACGCCCCTGCCCTACTCGGTTAGACTGCCGACGGCTGGTCGCACAGGCCATGAACGGCCTCTATCTGCACCTTAAGTGCTCAGATAAATACTCCATTAAAACAGGGGCATGTACCGATGAACCGGATTCACCCAGAGGCTGCACTGTTTACCGGCGAGCAGCGTTTCCCGGTTATCGCGGCCTGCGACCACTACGCCGGCACCGAAAAATTGATGATCAAGGCGCTCGATCTCCAGGCACGCCTGGGTCCGATTTTCGACGTCACCTGCGACTGCGAGGACGGCGCCCCGACCGGGCGTGAACGCGAGCACGCCGAAATGGTGACCGGTGTACTCAACAGCGACAGCAACCGCTTCGGAATGGTCGGAGTACGCATCCACGACCCCAGCCACCCCCACTGGCAGGACGATATCGACATCCTGGTCGGTGGGTCAGGCGACCGAATCTCCCACTTGACCATCCCCAAGCCGACCGCCGCCGACCAGGTCTTTACCGTGGTCGATTACCTGCGCGAACGGGTCACGAAAGAGGGCCTGGCGCGCGAAATCCCGGTCCACGTCCTGATCGAGACCCACGGCGCCCTGCGCGACATCTGGGAACTCGCCAAGGCCCCATGGATGCGAGTCATCGATTTCGGCCTGATGGATTTCGTCAGCAGCCACCACGGCGCCATCCCGGCCTCGGCGATGCGCAGCCCCGGGCAGTTCGAGCACCGGCTGCTGGCACGGGCCAAGGCCGAACTGGTCGCCGCCGCGCTGGCCAACGGGCTGGTGCCGGCGCACAACGTCTCCCTCGACCTGAAGAACACCGAGGCGACCTTCAATGATGCCCGCCGGGCGCGTACCGAGTTCGGTTTTCTGCGCATGTGGAGCATCTATCCGGCGCAGATCGAGCCGATCGTCGAAGCCATGCGGCCCGACTACGGCGAGGTGCAGGATGCTGCCGCCATCCTGCTCGCCGCCTACGAACAGGCGTGGGGTGCGATCCAGTACCAGGGCGAACTGCATGATCGCGCCTCCTACCGTTACTTCTGGGAACTGCTGCGCACGGCCAGGGCCACCGGGGTCGAGATCCCGCAGGCCGCCCTGGACGCCTTCTTCAACGACGACGCCTGACCCGCTCGGCCTGCCCGGCAGATAGCCGTGACTGGGCGGCCGGGATCAGTTCGCCTCTTCCGGGAGACCGGCGAGGAAGCGGGCCAACGGATCGGCGACGCTCGCCGGCGCCTCGAGATGGAGATGGTGGCCGCCGGGCAGGATCTGGTGGACCAGCCCACGCAAGGCACGGCAGCGTTCGTCGAAGCCCGGCCGGTCCGCCAGTTCGGCCTCGGCACCGGTGATCAGCAGCGCCGGGCAGTCGACGCGTGCCAGGTAGGCCCGGACCTGCGCCTCGGTCAGGTAGCTCGGTGAGCGGTAGCGCAACCGGGCGTCGCTACGCCAGACGAAACCTCCAGGGCTGGAGCGCATCGACCTCTCCACCAATCCCCGGGCTGCTTCCGGCGTCAAGCCGCCAGCCCTGGCTCGCGCCGCTACCGCGGCCTCCTGGTCCGGATAGATTCGGGCCTGGCGTCGACCGTGGGCCGCCATCTGCCGCGTCGCCTCGGCCAGGCGGGCCGGCTCGTCGTCCGGGTCGCCACTCAGTGGTCCGATCCCTTCGACCAGCGCCAGTCCGGTGACCCGCTCCGGGGCGACGGCGGCGGTGAAACAGCCAATGCCGGCCCCGAGCGAGTGACCGAGCAGCGCGAAGCGCGTCCAGCCGAGGGCGTCGGCCGCCGCGAGCACGTCCGGGATGAAATCGACAAAGTGGTAGTGCACGCCGGGCGGACGGTGCTCAGAACGGCCGTGCCCCGGCAGGTCGAGGGCGACGATATCGCAACCTTCGAGTCGTGGCGCCAGTCCGGCAAAGCTCGCGGCGTTGTCCAGCCAGCCGTGCAGCGCCAGTACCCGGCGTGGCGCACCGGCATGCCAGCGCCGTGCCGCCAGTTGCAGGGTCGGAGTCGCCAGGGTGAGTTCGGTTGCCGTCATGCGTACATTGGCCCGGTGAAACAACAGTCGTCGCGACAGATGCTGGCGACTGCCGCTCGACCGGCATCACAGGCCGGCATTCGTGGCCATCGTCTCAGGTCGCCACCGGTGTGCGGCTGTATCATTCAACACATCCCGTCATCTGCCAACGGCCCGAGTATAGAGAGCATGCCCACGCCACGTGGAGCACAGACACCGTCGCCGCGCCAGGCCGATCGCCGCCTGACACTGGTGATCTACATCGTCATCGCCCTGCTCAGCCTGGCCGCGTTCTGGCCACTGGTCGAGTCCCAGCGCCTCGCCAGCAGCGGACGTGCCGCTGCCGAACGTGGCGACTACGCAGGTGCGATCGAGGCTTGGACGCCACTGGCCGAAGCAGGCGATGTCGATGCCCAGTTCAGCCTCGGCGTGATGCTCGACCGCGGTCTCGGGACCGCTGAGGACCCGGGTGCGGCCGCGACCTGGTATAGACGCGCCGCCGACCAGGGTTCCGAGGCAGCCCAGGTCAACCTGGGCCTGATGTACGTGCTCGGTCGCGGGGTCGAGGCTGACGACGCTGTCGCCGCCGAGTTGTTCCGGGGCGCGGCCGACGCCAATGTTCCCGAAGGATTGGCCAACCTCGGTCACCTCTATCGGGTCGGGCGTGGGGTCGAACGTGACCCGGCCAGGGGCTATGCCCTGCTACGCCGTGGCGCGCTGTTCGGTAACGGGATGGCCGCCCTGGGCGTGGCGGAAATGCTGGCGAGAGGTGAAGGAGTCGAGCGCGATCCGGTCGAGGCGCTGGCCTGGGCCGAGTTCACGGTACGTCGTGAGGGAACAGAGAGCGCGCGGGCGGCACAGCTGGCCGAAGCGCTGGCCGCTGACATGGACCCATCCGAACGTCGCGAAGCGACGGCCCTGGCCGGAAAGCTCGAGCGCCAGCTACATCGCTGAGAACGGTATCGGTATCAACCCTGGATGTAGGAGACCGCGCTGCCTGCAGGTCCGGCAACGGTACCAAGAACCTGGCGGCCGGTGATGTTGGCCCAGCTGACGACGTCGTCTTCGAATCCACCGCAGTCACTCAACAGCTTCAGCACGTCCCCCGCCGACATCGCGGTGAGCGCCTTCTCCGCCTCGACCACCGGAGCCGGGCATGGCCGACCGCGCATGTCCAGTACGGCAGCGGCCCGCCACGGATCGCCATTGCGTACGTAATAGGCCTTGCCGCCATCCTCGTGGTCGCTGACCTCGATCAGCTCGCGTCCGGTCTGACGCGCCCAACTCTGCAAGTCGGACTGCGTTCCGGGGCAGTCGGATATCAGCAGCAGCACCTGGCCCTGGTCGAGTTCACTGGCCAACCGCTTGGCCTCGATCACCGGACCCGGGCAACTGCGGCCACGGGCATCGAGAGTCAGGTCGGGCTGGATACGGTCGGGACGACTCATGGTCGGTTCCTCTGGCATGGTCCTGTACATCTGCATGCTAGAGCTAACGGGGAACCGTCGTGAAAGACTGTTTCGCTATATCCTTATGACACGGCCGGATTTTCATGGCCAACCGTTCGCCCCCCTGTTCCGGCGGCCAGCAGTGCACCCTACGCGTAAACCGGAACCCTGTTCCGGCACTTCTGCGCACAGGTTTCTGGTGCTATAGTTTTCATGGGAATCAAGCCTCAGGGAAACAAAGATGACAAATAAGCTGCTCTGTTGCCTCGTTCTGGCGCTGGCCTCCTGGAATGTGGCCGCGCAGACCACCCCGACCCAACAGGGACCGGCAGCCAGTGAGCCCGTGGTCTCGGTCATCGTTCCTGGCAATGGAATGAACATGGATCAGGTCATGCAGCGCTTCGGCGAGCCCAAGGAGCGCGTCGGTGAGATCGGTGACCCCCCAATTTCGCGCTGGGTCTACGAGAGTTACACCGTCTATTTCGAGCACGATCTCGTCCTCCATAGCGTAATCCACCGCTAATCCGTCAAGCGCGCCCGTCACCACGACGGGCGCGCCACTTTTCCTCCCGAAAACCATGCGCGACACCTCCGCGCCGACCCTGCTGCCCGAGTGGGCACCGCAGGCTGGTGTGCTGATCACCTGGCCCCATGTCGATAGCGACTGGGGTGCGCACCTGGAGGCGGTCGAGACCGACTACCTCGCCCTGGCCGCGGCCATCACCCGCTGGGAACCGCTGCTGGTCGCCTGTCGCGATGCCGCTCACCGCGACGCCGTTCGCAACCGCCTGCTCGCCTCCGGCCTGCAAGAGACACGACTGCACCTGCACGTCGTCCCCAGCGACGACACCTGGGTACGCGATTACGGCCCGCTGGCGGTCGGCAGCGTCGGCTCCCCCACGCTGATCGATTTCGCGTTCAACGCCTGGGGTGGCAAATACCCCCATGCGCGTGACGCGGCTTACACCACACATCTCCACGCCGGGAAGGTCTTCGGTGACGTGCCATTGCGACGGGATTCCCTGGTGGTCGAGGGCGGCGCGCTGGAATGTGACGGCCAGGGCACGCTGCTGACCACCGCCGGCTGCCTTGACCTGCCAAGCCGTAATCCCGGACTCGATCGACAGGCCATCGAGGCCCGCCTCACCGACACACTCGGCATCGGCCGGGTGATCTGGCTCGAGTTCGCACCCCTGCCTGGCGACGACACCGACGGTCACGTCGACACTCTGGCCCGGTTCTGCGACCCGGACACCATCGCCCACGTGACCTGCGCCGACCGGGATGATCCGCTGCACGCCAGCCTGGCCGGGCTGGAACGGCAGCTGGCGACGCTTCGCCGCTCCGATGGCGCCCCTTACCGACTGGTGCCCCTGCCCCTGCCCGCCCCCCTGCATGGCAGCGACGGCCACCGTCTGCCGGCCACCCACGCCAATTTCCTCATCCTCAACGGTGCGGTGCTCTGCCCCTGCTACGGCGATCCGGCCGACGCGATCGCGCTGCAGCAACTCACGGCGGCCTTCTCCGGACGTGAAGTGATCGGGGTCCCCGCACACGCCCTGATCGAAGAGAACGGGAGCCTGCACTGCGCGACCATGCAACTGCCAGCCGGCCTCGACCTCGTCGGATGATCAGCCGGAGAGGCCGGTGCTACCATCCCTCTCCCTTAGCGTGAGCGTACGGCCGTGAGCGACGTCAACGAGACCCTCCGGGTCGGCCTGGTCCAGCACAAAGCGTCGATCGACATTGAGTCCAACCTGGCCGCCGCCGAACGTGGTGCCCGCGAGGCCGTCGCAGCCGGCGCCCGTCTGCTGCTGTTCCAGGAATTGCTCCCGTCGCGCTATTTCTGCCAGACCCAGGAAGTCGAGGTTTTCAATCTAGCCGAACCGATCCCGGGGCCGACCTGCCAACGCCTCGGTGCCCTGGCCGCCGAACTCGACGCCATCATCGTCACGACGCTGTTCGAACGCCGCGCAGCCGGTGTTTACCACAACACCGCCGTGGTGCTTGAGCGTGACGGCACACTGGCCGGAACCTACCGCAAGATGCACATCCCGGACGATCCCGGATACCACGAGAAGTTCTACTTCACTCCGGGAGACCAGGGTTTCCGCCCCATCGAGACCAGCCTGGGAGCGCTCGGCGTGCTGGTCTGCTGGGACCAGTGGTACCCCGAGGCAGCACGGCTGATGACCCTGGCCGGCTCGCGGCTGCTGCTCTACCCGACGGCAATCGGCTGGCACCCCCCGGACGACGACGACGAAAAGGCGCGCCAGCGCGAGGCCTGGATCACCGTCCAGCGCGGTCACGCTGTCGCCAACCACCTGCCGGTGCTCGCCTGCAACCGGGTCGGTCACGAACCCGATCCCGGTGGTTCCGGGCCCGGTATCGATTTCTGGGGCAGCAGTTTCGCCTGCGGCCCACAGGGCGAACTGCTCGCCCAGGCCTCGAAGGAGGCCCCCGAGGTGCTGGTCGCCGATCTCCCGCTTGGCCGCACCGAGTCGCTGCGCCGGATCTGGCCGTTCCTGCGTGACCGCCGGGTCGATGCCTACGACGACCTGACGCAGCGCTACCGTGACCTTGATGAGGAAACCGGCCAATGAGATTGGGGCTCCACATCCTGTCTGCTGGGGACCAACGCCGAACAGTGGGCAGGCCGTGAACGACCGCGGGGACGCCTGGCTCGACGCTTTTCCGGAACTGGCCACGCTGGAAGCGGCAGCAAGACAACGGCTCATCGCCGGAGCCCAACCGGTCACCCTGCCTGCGGGTACGACGGTATTCCACGACGGCGACGCCTGCGGCAACTACCTGCTGGTACTCGACGGCTCGGTCCGGGTGCAGAAGGTCTCGAGCAACGGACGCGAGATCACCCTCTATCGCGTCGGC
>CAXMPC010000068.1:0-59907 GCA_964195335.1 uncultured Gammaproteobacteria bacterium
ATCCGTTCGGCCGGCACCCAGAATTCCTCGCCCGGGAATCCGGTGCGTTTCATGACGTGCCCGCCCAGAATCAGGACGAAGACCGGGGTCAATGCCGCGAGGATGGCGTCAAACGGGACCATCGACTACTCCCCGCGCCACAGGCGGCCGGTCGCCGCATCTCGGATCGTGCTTGGCCCCCGCTCTGGGTCGATCGGCCCGGAGACCATGGCATCGAGCGCGTCGCCGAAGTAGCGCCGGACCGTCAGCGGATTGCGCGCCGGTTGGTGCCCTGCCGGGTTGGCACTGGTCGAGACCAGTGGGCCGGTGAGCCGGCACAGGGCGGCGGCGACCGGGTGTGCCGTGACCCGCACGGCCAGCGTCTGGTGGTCGCCGGTGAGCCATGGCGGCACAGACGGCAGGGCCGGCAGCAGCCAGGTGTGCGGACCGGGCCAGCTGGCGCGGACCGCGGTCATTCCTGCGGCAGCCACTTCGCTGACGTAGGGACGCAACTGGTCGAAGTCAGCGGCTATCACGATCAGCCCTTTGCCCACCGGCCGGCCCTTGAGGGCCAGGAGGTCGAGGACAGCCACCGGGTCCAGGGGATCACAACCGAGACCGTAGACGGCCTCGGTGGGGTAGGAGATGAGGCCACCGTCATGCACCGCCCGGGCAGCGAACCGCAGTCGCCAACCGGGCACGGTCAGGTTCAGCCCAGCCGGGCCTGCAGGTTGGCGTCCTTGTCCAGCACGGCCTCGGCAGCGGCGGCACGCTCAGACTCCAGGCGTCGGCCCAGGTCGGCATCGGCGGTAGCCAGGATCTGCGCCGCAAGGAAGGCCGCATTCTTGGCCCCGGCCTTGCCGACGGCGACGCAGGCCACCGGAACACCACCGGGCATCTGCACGGTCGACAACAAGGCGTCGAGGCCGGCCAACATTCCGGCCTCGAGCGGCACGCCGATGACCGGCTTGAGGGTCAGGCCGGCCACCGTGCCGGCGAGGTGGGCCGCCATGCCGGCCGCGGCGATGAAAGCGCCACAACCCCGTGACTCGGCATCCTTGACGTAGGCATGGGTGGCGGCAGGGGTACGATGGGCCGACGTGACTCTCGCCTCGAACGGCACATCCAGTCGCCTGAGGACGTCGAAGGTCGCCTCCATCACCGGCAGGTCCGAGTCGGACCCCATCAGAACAGCAACGAACATGTCGGACATCGCTTAGCTCTCCTCAGTCTTCAGGTTGGCGTATTGTCCCGACTCAGCCGGCCTCGGCTTCGTCAGCAACCGCCTCGCTGTAGGCACACTCCCGCTGCGGACAGACGCGCTCGGTGCCGCGGGATTTGGTGGTCTTCAGGGTCAGGATCGGCCAGGCGCACGTCGGGCATGACTCGGCCAGAGGTGCGTTCCAAACGGCGTAATCACACTTCGGATAGGTGGAGCAGGAGAAGAACTGCTTGCCCTTGCGCGACTTGCGCGCCATCAGCGTCCCCTTGCCACACTGCGGGCAGGCGACTCCGGTGTCGACCGGCCGTTCGAGCGGCTCGATGTACTTGCAGTCAGGATAATTGGCACAGCCGATGAACTTGCCGTAGCGGCCGTTGCGCACCAGCAGGTCGCCGTCGCATTTCGGACACTGTCGCCCCTCGACCTTCTCCGGCTCGACGGGGGTCCCGCCATCACCGAGGTCGCGGGTGTAGCTGCACTTGTTCTCCTTGTCGAAAAAGCCGGTGCAGCCGACGAAACGGCCGCGCTTGCCGAGCCGGATCACCAGCGGGCGGCCGCAACCCGGCTCGGGACATACCTCGTCGAGCGGTTCGCTGGTCACCTCGTCGCGCGTGACGGTGCGATTCTTCTCCTCGATGAGGTCGCGGAACGGACCCCAGAACTCGTGCATCAGCGGCCGCCAAGCCTCCTCGCCACGCGACACCGCGTCGAGCTCGTCCTCGAGTCTGGCGGTAAAGCCGTAGTCGACGTAACGGGTGAAATGCTGGGTCAGAAAACGGGCGACCACACGGCCGACGTCGGTCACGAAGAAGCGGCGCTTTTCGATCTGGACGTATTCGCGATCCTGCAACGTCTTGATGATGGAAGCGTACGTCGACGGTCGGCCGATGCCGTGCTCTTCGAGCGACTTGACCAGGCTCGCCTCGCCGAAACGCGGCGGCGGCTCGGTGAAGTGCTGCTCCGGGCGCAACGCCTTCAGCGCCAGCGTTTCGCCCGCCTCGACCGGCGGCAGCAGCTTGGCGTCGTCATCGCCCTTGCCGTTGTCGTCGGAACCCTCCCGGTAGACCGCCATGAAGCCCGGGTCGACCACGGTGGAGCCGGTGGCGCGGAAGCGGTCGCCGGCCCCGGCGGTCATGTCGATTGCCACGGTATTGATGGTGGCGTGGTTCATTTGCGAGGCGACGGCGCGCTTCCAGATCAGGTCATAGAGCTTGAGCTGGTCCGGCGTCAGGTGGGCCTTCAATGACTCTGGAGTGTGTGTAGAGAGGGTCGGACGAATCGCTTCGTGCGCCTCTTGTGCGTTCTTCGATTTGGTCTTGAACCGACGCGGCGCGTTGGGCAGCTGGTCGGCGCCGTAGCGTTCACTGATCATGGCGCGCAGTTCTTCGAGCGCTTCGGCGGCGAGAGTCACCGAGTCGGTACGCATGTAGGTGATCAGACCGACCTGCTCGCCATGACCGATGTCGATCCCCTCGTAGAGCTGCTGCGCAGTACGCATGGTGCGCTGGGTGGTGAAGCGCAGCTTGCGCGCCGCCTCCTGCTGCAGCGTCGAGGTGATGAAGGGCGGTGCCGGGTTGCGCTTGCGCTGCTTGCGCTCGACCTTCTCGACCGTCAGCTGGCTGTTGGCGGCGGCCGTAATGGCCTGCGTCGCCTTGCTGGCGCTGGTTTCATTGTTGAGGTCGAACTGGTCGAGCTTGGCGCCGTCGTAGTGGGTCAGGCGGGCACTGAATCCCTGCCCTTCCTTGTCGAGGTCGGCGTCGAGAGTCCAGTACTCGCGGGGCACGAACGCCTCGATCTCCTCCTCGCGCTCGGCGATCATGCGCAGTGCCGGGCTCTGTACACGGCCCGCCGATAGCCCGCGGCGAATCTTTTTCCACAACAGCGGCGAGAGGTTGAAGCCGACCAGGTAGTCGAGCGCACGGCGTGCCTGCTGAGCGTCGACCAGTTCCTGCGACAGGTCGCGTGGGTGAGCCATCGCCTCGTCGATCGCACGCTTGGTGATCTCGTGGAACACCACCCGCTGCACCGTCTTATTCTTCAGCACGCCCTTCTCTTCCAGCAGCTGGTGGAGGTGCCAGGAGATCGCCTCACCCTCGCGGTCCGGGTCGGTCGCGAGGTAGAGGGCTTCAGCCTTGCGCGCCGCCTTGGCGATGGCCTTGACGTGCTTTTCGTTACGCTCGATGACCTCGTAGCGCATGGCGAAGTCGGCGTCTGTATCGACCGCCCCCTCCTTCGGCACCAGGTCGCGAACGTGGCCGTACGACGCCAGCACCTCGAAATCCTTGCCGAGGTATTTCTTGAGCGTCTTGCACTTTGCCGGCGACTCGACGATGACCAGATTCTTGCTCATGCTGCACGTGATCAATAGCGGCCCGACTGGCCGAGAGGGGCCAAGCATAGGCATCGGAACGGGTGCCGGCAACCATCGCCGGCGGCGGATCAACGCTCCCGGGCGGAGCCCGGGAAGGGATCAGTGGAGGTAGTCGCCGGCCGGATCGCTCTCGTATACCAGCTCGTGCATCCAGGCGAATGCCGCTTCCTCACCAGGCTCGCTGAAGAGCACCAGCAACACCACCCACTTGACGTGCTCGATTGAGATCAGGTCGCCCTCGAGGGCCATCAGACGGTCGATGACCCGTTCGCGGCTGAGCGAGTTGAGCACACCGTTGTGCTCCAGGAACAGCAGGAAACCACGGCAGCTGGCGTCGAGGCGAACCATCTCGCTGTCGTCGTAGTGGCGCAGGGCAGAGTCGTTGGCGGTGGCACCGAGCGGTTCCGGGCGGTCGGCGAGGTCGCCAAGCCAGGCGAAGGCCTTGCGGATGTCGTGCAGACGGAAGCCGGCTTGCTGGAGTTCGTCGCGCAGCCCCTCCTCGTCCGGGAGGCGCTCGCCCTCGTCGTCCATGTAGTGCTCGAACAGGTAGACGAGCAGTTCGAGCACATCGCTCTTCATTGTTTGGCCCCCGGCAGCAGGTTGAAGCGGCCGCCTGGGCCTGATGATACATGGCCGCCAAGCTCGAGGGCCAGCAGACGCGCCGCGACCTCGCCAGCACCCAGCCCGGTAGCTGCCACCAGGGCGTCTATGGATGCCAAACCCGCGCGCAACTCCCTCAGAAGCGAACGGTCCGTCACATCATGTTCAGGCCGCTTCCCTCCTGCTTCAGATCGCAAGGCCGCTGGAGCCCTCGACCCGGTCACGGCGGGCAACTCTTCCAGCAGGTCGTCGATGCCTTCCACCAACCTGGCGCCGTCGCGAATCAATGCATGACAGCCCTGGGCCAGGGGGTTGAGGATCGAACCGGGCACCGCGAACACTTCGCGTCCCTCCTCGGCCGCCAGTCGCGCGGTGATCAGAGAGCCGCTGCGCGGCGCCGCCTCCACCACCAGCACACCGAGCACCAGGCCGGCGATGATCCGGTTGCGGCGTGGGAAGTGGTGTCGCGCAGGTGGCGTGCCCGGCGGGTACTCCGACAGCAGCAGGCCACTTTCGGCGACCCTCCGCGCAAGCCCTTGATGGCTGCGCGGGTAGATCCGATCCGGACCGCTACCGAGGACGGCGAGGGTGGCACCGCCGGCCTCGAGCGCTCCGGCGTGGGCGGCCCCGTCAATACCAGATGCCAGCCCGCTGACGACCGCGAAACCGGCGTCCGCCAATTCGCCGGCGAATCGACGCGCCAGGGCCAGGCCGGTGGCAGTCGGGTTGCGGCTGCCGACCACGGCCACTCCGGGCCGGGCCAGTGCCTCGCGTCGTCCCTCCAGGAATAGCAGCAACGGCGGGTCGGCCGTGGCGAGAAGAGCCGGCGGGTAATCGGCGCAGGCGAGGGTCAGGAGGCTCCGTCCCGGGACCTCGAGCCAGGCGAGATCGACGGCAGCCGCCGTACGGTCGGCGCGCCGCAACGCACGCCGGGCGGGTGCAGGGACGCCAAGTTCGCGCAGCCGTGCGTCAGTGGCGCTGAGTAGCACCTCGGGATCGGGACAGCGGTTGAGCAGCCGGCGCAGGGTACGCGGGCCAAGCCCCGGCACCCGGTTGAGCGTCAGCCAGTCACCGGCATCGTCCGGCAGAACAGCGTCCATGCGTGGGTCACCTCAGCACTTCCCTGTGCATGAGTGACGGCCCGGCCTAACGGCCGGACCGGGATTGGTATCAGGGCGTGCCGACCTCGTCGTTGATGTGCAGCGGCGCCTCTTCCTTCATCACCAGGCCGTAGCTGACCCGGTCGAAGGTGCGGTAGATCATGATCAGGCCGGAGCGCTCGCGCGGGATGATGACCAGCTTGCGCTTCTCACCTGGGGGCAGATCCACACAGCCCTCCTTGCGCTTGATGTAGATGTGGCAGTCGCCGATGTTCTCGGTCGGGTCGACGATGCCCTTGCTCGCGGTGTAGGCAACCAGCACGTGGCCGGCCTCGACACCGTCATTCGCCCCACGGTCGATGATCACGGTGTCGTACTGACCGATCAGGTCGACGACATCCGGGGCCGAGATGATGTGCGCCTGGAGATCGAAACCGGGCGCCCGCGGGTAGAAGTTACGCGGCAGATTGGCATCCGTGGCTTCGACCAGGCGGTCGCTGACATGGATCTCGCGGTTGGTGCTGGTAATGTCGACCTTGGCCGGGTCACCGGGCGTATCCAGGACGGCATCACCGGTATGGGTGATGTGGAAACCGAGGACCTCGCCGGTGGTGAAATCACGCAGTTCGTCACCGGGGCGGAAGATCAGGTACTCGAGCGGTGCGCCCTCGTCGAGAGAACGGACGTAGGCCCGGGTGCCCTCGTCACCGATCACCCGGTCCTCGCGGAAATGAACGATGTAGGGCGCGGCTTCGATCTCCTCGCGGCTCATGATCACCCGGTCACGCCGGAGGAACGGCAAGATGAACTCCAGCGGAATCGCCGGAAGGGCGTCGTCGAGTTGTGTGCTGCGTATCTGGGGCGAGAGCTTGCCGTCACCGCGACGGAGCATCGGACGACCGTCGACCCAGACCAGGTAGAGCTTGTCACCCGGATAGATCAGGTGGGGGTTCTGGACCTGCGGATTGACGTACCAAATCTCGGGCCAGAGCCATGGCTGTTCCAGGAACATCGTGGAGATGTCCCAGAGCGTGTCGCCCTTCTTGACTACGTACTCCGTTGGCGCGTCGGAGCGCAGCAGGACATCCTGGGCGGCGACCGTACCAACGAGCACGATTCCCGCCAGCACCCCAAGCAACCTGGAAATGAACATCGCAGCGATCCCTCGGTCGTTATTATCTGAAGATAATCCAGTAAAACAGTACGGCCACTAGTGTAGCGTATAATTCCGTACCGGACTGGCAAATGCTAGTTCAATCCGAAAGATACCACCGAAACCTCTGATGGGACTACTAAACGTACTGCACTTCCCCGACCCCCGGCTGCGCACACGCGCGATCCCGGTCGAGGACGTCGACGAAACGGTCAGGCAACTGGTCGACGACTTGTTCGAGACCATGTACAGCGCCCCGGGCATCGGCCTGGCCGCGACCCAGGTCAATATCCACCGCCGGGTGATCGTGATCGACATCTCCGAGACCAAGGATCAACCGCTCTGCCTGATCAACCCCGAGATCACTGCCAGCGATGGCATCGAGGAGATGGAAGAGGGTTGCCTGTCGGTGCCCGGGGTGTTCGAAAAGATCAACCGTGCCGACCGGATCACCGTCCGCGCCCTCGACCGCGAAGGAGCGACCTTCACCCTCGACGTCGACGGTCTGCTGGCGATCTGCATCCAGCACGAGATGGATCACCTCGAAGGCAAACTGTTCATCGACTACCTCTCCGAGCTCAAGCGCACCCGTATCCGCAAACGCCTGCAGAAACTGGAGCGCCAGACCCTGTGAGCACCGACCCAGAGACGCCCGCCTGCCCATGACCACGAATCCACAGCCTCTGCGGGTGGTCTTCGCCGGCACACCCGACTTCGCCGTGCCGACCCTCGAGGCGCTTATGGTTGCCGGTCATGAAGTGGTGGCGGTCTACTCGCAACCGGACCGGCCGGCCGGTCGCGGCCGCCAGCTGCGGCCGAGCCCCGTGAAGCAGGCCGCCCTTGCCAACGATATCGAGGTGCGTCAACCGTTGTCCCTACGCGACCTCGAGGCACAGCAGGCGCTGGCCGCGCTCGAACCCGACGTCATGGTGGTCGTCGCCTACGGCCTGATCCTGCCGACACCCGTGCTGGCCGCTCCCCGTCTCGGCTGCATCAACGTCCACGCCTCGCTGCTGCCGAGGTGGCGCGGCGCGGCGCCGATCCAGCGTGCCCTGCTCGCCGGCGATACCGAAACGGGCGTCACCATCATGCAGATGGAACAGGGTCTCGATACCGGCCCGATGCTGGCCAGGGAAGCATTGCCAATCGACGCCACGGACACGGCCGCGACCCTGCACGACCGGCTCGCGAGCATTGGTGCCCGGCTGCTGGCAGCCACCCTGCCGGCACTCGATCGCGGCGAGTTGGTCGCCGAGATCCAGGATCCGGAACTCACCACCTACGCCGAAAAACTGACCAAGGTTGAGGCACGCCTCGACTGGCAGTCCTCGGCAACGGCCCTCGATCGCCAGGTACGTGCGCTTGATCCCTGGCCGGTGGCCGAGGCCCACCTCGACGACAAGCCGCTGCGCATCTGGCAGGCCACACCGCTGCCTGGCCATGACGGGCCACCTGGACGGATCGTCCAAGCCGGCCCTGAAGGCATCGATGTCGCTTGTGGCGAAGGACTGCTGCGACTGCTGCGGTTGCAACTCCCCGGCAAACGCCCGGTCAGCGCGGGCGACTTCGCCAACGGCCGCGCGGCCCTCGGCCTGATCCTGGACTGAGACCACTATGCAGGTCCGAGCCGCGGCCGCGCGCGTACTGGCCCGGGTGATCCGCCACGGCGCCTCGCTCGACAGCGCCCTCCCCGAAATACTGCAGAAGGTCGCAGCCGAAGACCGTGCCCTGGTCAGCGAACTCAGTTACGGCACGCTGCGTTGGCAGCCACGCCTGGCGGCGCTTGCCACGAAGTTGCTACATCGTCCGCCGCGGGCCAAGGACAGTGACATCGCTGCGCTGCTCCTGCTGGGCCTCTACCAGCTCCAGCACACACGCATCCCGGCCCATGCCGCCGTGGCCGAGACCGTCGCCGGCGCCGGCGCCCTGGGCAAGCGCTGGGCGGCCGCCATGATCAACGCTTCACTGCGACGCTACCTGCGCGAGCGTGAAACCCTCGATGCGGCGGTCGACACGGACCCCGCCTGCGCCCTGGCCCACCCCCCTTGGCTAATCGATCGGTTACAGGAGGCCTGGCCTGACGCCTGGGCCGCAGTCGCCACAGCCAACAACGCCCGTGCGCCGATGGCCCTGCGTGTCAACCTCGTCCAGGGCACGCGCTCCGACTACCTGGCACGCCTGACCGCGAACGGCCACCAGGCCGCGCCGATCGCCCACACGAAGACCGGGCTGACGCTGACCAAGCCATGTGACGTCACCGATCTGCCGGGTTTCGCCACCGGTGCCGTATCGGTCCAGGACGGTGCCGCGCAGCTCGCCGCCCCGCTGCTGGCGCCACCGCCAGGCGGGCGGGTGCTCGACGCCTGCGCCGCCCCCGGCGGCAAGACGGCGCACCTTGGAGAGTGGCAGCCGCAACTCGGCACCCTGCTGGCGCTCGACCACGCCGAAGCGCGACTCGCGCGACTGCGCGACAACCTGGCGCGTACGGGCGTCGAGGCTACGGTGATGGCGGCCGATGCCGGCGACCCGAGCGACTGGTGGAATGGTGAGACGTTCGACGCCGTGCTGCTCGATGCCCCGTGCTCCGGCAGTGGCGTCATCCGGCGTCACCCCGACATCAAGCTGTTGCGCCGCGCCAGCGATTTGCCGCAACTGGCCGCAAATCAGGCGCGCATGCTCTCGGCGCTGTGGCCACTGGTCGCACCCGGTGGGCGCCTGCTGTATGCTACATGCTCGGTGCTTCCGGAAGAGAATGACTTGCAGATCAGCAACTTCCTGGCGGCACACGCGGATGCACAAGAGGACGAAATCGCGGCCGACTGGGGTCATGCCTGCCGCCATGGCCGGCAGATTCTGCCGGGAGAGGACACCATGGACGGCTTCTACTACGCGCGCCTGGTCCGCCGGGCGTGAACGGACCGCGCGCCTTGCGACCATCGGCAAGACTGCCATGACCGACAGGAGGCCAGGCCGTTCCCGTAGACACGCCGGAAAGCTGGCGTGGGCGGTGCTGCTGGTTGTCTCCCTGTTGGCGCCCTTACCCATAATGGGGTTGGCGGCGGACGGCGATAAGGCTCGTTTCACCGTACTCGAGGCCAGCACCCGGCTGGTCAGTGAGGTCTACCTGCTCGATGCCCGTATTGCCTTCGACTTCAGTCCCGAGGCGATAGAAGCACTCGACAACGGCGTCCCGCTGACAGTCGAGCTGCAGATCGAGGTGCTGGAGACAAGCGACTTGCTCTGGGACGGCACCGTCGCCACCCTGAGCCAGCGCGACAGCATCGAGTACCGTGCCCTCGCCGACCTGTACCTGGTCACCAACCTCAACACCGGCGAATTGAGCAGCCATACCAACCTCGGGGCCGCCCTCGCGGTGCTCGGCCAGGTAGTGAATTTTCCCATGCTCGACCGGCGGTTGCTGCGCGTCGGCTCCAGTTACAGCGCGCGCCTGCGCGCCCGCCTCGACGTCGAATCACTGCCCTTGCCCCTGCGGCCGATGGCCTACCTGAGCAGCCGCTGGGGTCTGACCAGCGATTGGCACGAATGGCCACTCACCCCCTGAAACGCCTCGCCTCCGGGCCACTGCCGGCGGTCACGCTGGTGGGGCTGCTGTTGGTCTCGCTGTTCATGATGAGCGAGTCGACACAGAACTCGGCGCAGTTCGGGCGCCTGTATGTCTGGCTGCTCGGCCTCAACATTGCCGGCCTGGTGGTTCTGGTCGGCCTGATCCTGGCCAACCTCTACCGCCTCTCCCGTCAGATACGGCAGCAGACCGCCGGGGCGCGCCTCACCCTGCGCCTGGTGGTGATATTCAGTGTGCTGGCGCTGGCCCCGGTCAGCCTGCTCTACTACTTTTCGCTCCAGTTCCTGCACCGCGGCATCGACAGCTGGTTCGATGTTCGCGTCGAGGAGGCACTGACCGACAGCCTCGAACTCGGCCGGTCGTCGCTGGACCTGAACATGCGCGTGGTACTGCGCTGGCAACAATCGCTGGCGGAACAGCTGGTCGACACCACCGAAGGCCAGTCGACCTTCATCCTCGACGAGCTGCTTTCCAGCAGCGCCGCCTCGGACCTGACCTTGCTTGGCGACAACGGCCGCATCATCGCCTCAAGCAGCACCGATCCGACGGCGCTGGTGCCGAGCCAGCCAGGAGAGGACATCCTGCTGCTGGTGCGCGAGCGCCAACCGTACGTCGGCCTCGACCAGATCCGTGATCTTGGATTGTCCGTCCGCGTGGTGGTGCCGATCGAGGTCGCCGGCAGCACCGAGCTGCGTATGTTGCAGGGCCTCTACCCGGTGCCCGAACGGATGAGCGAACTGGCCGATACGGTCGAGGAGGCGTTCACCAAGTACCGCGAACTGGCCTACCTGCGCACCCCGCTTAAGTACAGCTTCACCCTGACACTGTCACTGGTGCTGCTGTTCGCCCTGCTTGCTGCGGTCTGGCTGGCGTTCCTCTCCGCACGCCGCCTGACGGCTCCGATTCGTGACCTGGTTACCGGCACCCGTGCGGTGGCGGCCGGCGATTACAGCCAGCGGCTGCCTCAACCCGATAACGACGACCTCGGCATGCTGGTGCGCTCGTTCAACGAGATGACCCGGCGCATCGCTCAGTCACATGACGAAACCCAGCGCAGCCAGCGGCTGGTGGAGCAGCAGAAGGCCTACCTCGAAGTCGTCCTGGGTAATCTCTCCAGCGGCGTGCTCAGCATCGACCACGACCTGGCGCTGCGTACCGCCAACAGTGCCTCCGAGCAGATTCTCGACGTACCGCTGTGCGACTGCCTCGGGCAGACCCTCGAACAGATCGCTTCCGACTATGAGCACCTGCAACCGCTGTACAAGGCGTGGGACGAGCGTGCCCGGCTCGGTGTCGGCCTCGCCTGGCAGGAGGAGGTCACGCTGTTCGGCGCACGTGGTCGCCAGGTGCTGATCTGCCGCGGCACCACCCTCGCTGCCAGCGACCCCGAGCATGCCGGCCAGGTGTTGGTCTTCGACGACATCACCACCCTGATCCAGGCCCAGCGCGACGCCGCCTGGGGCGAGGTGGCGCGTCGCCTGGCGCACGAAATCAAGAACCCCCTGACGCCGATCCAGCTCTCGGCCGAACGCTTGCGGCACAAGTACTCGCCAACGATGGCGCCCGACGACCGCGAGGTGCTCGAGCGCCACACCGAGACCATCGTCCAGCAGGTCGAGCTGATGAAAGGGATGGTCAACGCGTTCAGTGAATACGCGCGTCCGCCACAACTGGCACGCAACCCCCTGTCACTCAACCCGTTGGTCGAGGAACTGGTCGAACTCTACCGTGGCAGCGAGGCCGGGGTGACGCTCGACGCCGATCTCGATGCGTCGCTGCCCACTGTCATTGCCGATGCCGGACGCATGCGCCAACTGTTGCACAACCTGATCAAGAACGCCTTCGAGGCCCTGACTGACCAGGTGGGTGGCCGCGTCGCCATCCGCACCCGCACGCGCCACACCAGCGGCGGTCAACTGGCGGAGTTGCGCATCAGCGACAACGGCCCCGGGATCCCGGACACGGTTCGCGAACGACTGTTCGAGCCCTACATGACCACCAAGCTGCGCGGCACCGGCCTCGGCCTGGCGATCGTCAAGAAAATCGTCGAGGAGCACGGTGGTATGATCGACGTCAAAGAACCCCGCAGCGGCGGTGTGTCGATTTCGATACGACTGCCGGTCGCCATAGCCGAGGGGGCAGCACCCACGAACGGGGCGCCACCACATCCACCTGACGCGCGTCACGCCTGAGCCAGCATCCACCGATGTCGAAGCCCTACATCCTGGTCGTTGACGACGAACCCGCCATCCGCGATCTGGTCAAGGAGATTCTCGACGACGAGGGCTACGAGGTGGCCATCGCCGAGGGTGGCCAGGAGGCCCGCCAGGCGATGCGCACCCGCCGCCCCGACCTGGTCCTGCTCGATATCTGGATGCCCGATCTCGACGGCATCTCGCTGCTCAAGGAGTGGGCCAGCGAAGAGAGCCTGCCCTGCCCGGTGATCATGATTTCGGGCCACGGGTCGGTCGAAACCGCGGTCGAGGCGACCCGGCTCGGCGCCTACGATTTCATCGAAAAACCACTGTCGATGGCCAAGCTGCTGGTCACCGTCGAGCGTGCCCTCGAGGCCGACAAGCTGCAGCGCGAAAACCTCGACCTGCGCCAGCACGAGCCGGCGCTGGTGGAACCGGTCGGCCGCAGCCCGACCGTGCAGCGGCTGCGCGAACAGGTCAGGCGCATCGCCGAGCATGACAGCTGGGTTCTCATCACTGGCGAGTCGGGCAGCGGCAAGGAGACCTTCGCCCGCTATCTGCACGCCTGCAGCGGCCGTCGCAGCGGGTCGTTCGTCGACGTCGGCGTTGGCGCCATCGCCGGCGAAAATGCTGCGGTCGAGCTGTTTGGCAACGAGAATCCCGACGGCACGGTCCGTTACGGGCGCCTGGAGCAGGCCAACGGCGGCACACTGTTCCTCGACGAGGTCGCCGACATGGCCGGCGAGACCCAGACCCGCCTGCTCAGCGCCTTCGAGACCCGTGCCGTAATCCGTGTCGGTGGCAGCGAAGCGGTGCCGATCGACGTGCGCATTGTCGCCGCCAGCCATGCCAACCTGGAGCAACTGGTCAAGGAGGGACGTTTCCGCGAGGACCTCTTCTACCATCTCAACGTGGTGCCGGTGTACATCCCACCGCTGCGCGAGCACCGTGAGGACGTGCCGGAGTTGCTCTCCTTCTACGTCGACCGCTTCGTCGAGCGCGAGGGCCTGGCCTACCGTCACTTCAGCGTCGCCGCACAGAACCGGCTGCGCCACTACGACTGGCCAGGCAACGTCCGCGAACTCAAGAACATGGTGCAGCGGCTGCTGATCCTCGGCCACGGCGACGAGATCGGCGCCGACGAGATCGAGGCGACACTGACCGCGGTGCCAACACCGGCGGCTCCGAGCGACATTGGCCTGCCGCTCGACCTGCCGCTGCGCGAGGCCCGAGAGCAGTTCGAGCGGGTCTACCTGCAGCACCAGTTGCGCGAGTGCGAAAACAACGTCAGCCGCCTCGCCGAACGCGTTGGCATGGAACGCACCCACCTCTACCGCAAGCTGCGCGCGCTCGGGATCGAGACCCGCCGCTCTGGCAAGTAGCCCCGGTGCAAACTAGAATGTTGCATTGCAACATAGCGGAAAGGCCGATGGCATGAAGATCATCATCCTCGGCGCGGGACAGGTCGGGACGTCGGTGGCCGAGATCCTCGCCTCCGAAGCCAACGACATCACCGTGGTCGACAAGAACACGGCCCTGCTGCACGACCTGCAGGACCGCTTCGACCTGCGCACCGTGTACGGACATGCTGCGCACCCGCGCACACTGGCGCGCGCCGGTGCCGAGGACGCCGACATGGTGCTGGCGTTCACCAACAGCGACGAAACCAACATGGTCGCGTGCCAGATCGCCTACACGCTGTTCCGCACACCGACCAAGATCGCCCGCATTCGCTCGCAGGAGTACTCGTCGCGACCCGAGATCTTTGCCCAGGACGCGCTGCCGGTCGACGTCCTGATCAGCCCGGAACAGCTGGTCACCGAATACATCGAGCGGCTGATCGAACACCCCG
Organism: uncultured Gammaproteobacteria bacterium; assembly: GCA_964195335.1. Lineage (GTDB taxonomy): Bacteria > Pseudomonadota > Gammaproteobacteria > QNFN01 > QNFN01 > QNFN01. Next base: position 14,056 of record CAXMPC010000068.1, read on the forward strand.
GGGCGCTGCAGGTGCTCGATTTCGCCAACGGCTTGGTGTCACTGGTCGGAGTCAAGGCCTACTACGGTGGTCAGCTGGTCGGTCACGAATTATCGACGCTGCGCCAGCACATGCCCGGCGTCGAGACCCGGGTCGCGGCTATCTATCGCAAGAGCGGTGCCATCCTGCCCAAAGGCGACACGGTGATCGAGGCCGACGACGAGGTCTTCTTCATCGCCGCCAAGCAGCATATCCGCACCGTCATGGGCGAGTTGCGCAAGCTCGACCGACCGATCAAGAGCATCATCCTGGCTGGCGGTGGCAACATCGGCAAGCGCCTCGCGCAGAGCCTTGAGCGCCACTACCAGGTCAAGATCATCGAGCGCGACGAGGAGCGGGCACGCCAGATCTCCGAGGATCTCGAGCGCACCATCGTCCTGCGTGGCGATGCCGCCGACGAGGAACTGCTGCTCGACGAAAACATCGAAAATACCGACGTCTTCTGCGCCATGACCAACGAGGACGAGGCCAACATACTGTCGGCGATGCTGGCCAAGCGCCTTGGCGCTCGCCAGGTGATGGCGCTGATCAACCGCCTCTCCTACGTCGACCTGGTCGAGAGCGGTTCGATAGACATCGCCATTTCGCCGCAGCAGGCGACCATCAGCGGACTGCTGACCCACGTCCGCCGTGGTGACGTGGTCGTCGCCCACTCGCTGCGCCGAGGTGCCGCCGAGGCGATCGAGGCGGTGGCTCACGGCGACACCCGCAACTCGAAAGTGGTCGGCCGGCGGGTCGAGGAGATCAAGCTACCGGCGGGCGCCACCATCGGCGCCATCGTGCGCGGTGACCAGGTGATGATGGCCCACCACGACACGGTCATCGAGGCCGAGGACCACGTGATCATGTTCCTGGTCGACAAGAACAAGGTGCCCGATGTCGAGCGGCTGTTCCAGGTCGGCGTCACCTTCCTCTGACGGCCACGGGCCCACGCTTCCGAGGACCGACCCGCCATGCACCCCAACGCGATCCAGCGCATCCTCGGCCTGCTGCTGGCGACCTTCAGCACCACCATGCTGCCGCCCCTGGCGGTCTCGCTCATGGTGGGCGACGAGGCCCACCTCGCCTTTGCCTACGCCTTCGCCCTGATCCTGGTAGTCGGCCTGGTCTGCTGGTTCCCGGTGCGCCACAAGCGCAGTGAGCTGCGCCTGCGCGACGGCTTCGTCATTGTCGCGCTGTTCTGGGCGGTGCTCGGTTCCTCCGGCGCGGTGCCGCTGGTCATCGCACACAATCCTCATCTGTCACTGACCGATGCGCTGTTCGAGTCGATCTCGGGCCTGACCACGACCGGGGCGACGGTACTGGTCGGCATCGACGACCTGCCGGTGTCGATCCTCTGGTATCGCCAGCAGCTGCAGTGGCTGGGAGGGATGGGCATCATCGTCCTCGCCGTCGCCATCCTGCCGATGCTCGGCATCGGCGGCATGCAGCTCTACCGGGCCGAGACGCCGGGGCCGATGAAAGACAACAAGATGACCCCGCGCATTACCGAGACGGCCAAGGCGCTGTGGTACATCTACCTCGGCCTGACCATCGCCTGCGCCGTGGGCTACTGGCTCGCCGGCATGAGCGGCTTCGATGCCATCGCCCACAGCTTCTCGACCGTGGCCATCGGCGGCTTCTCCACCCATGACGCCAGCATGGGCTACTTCGACAGCGCGCTGATCGAGACCGTGGCGGTGGTCTTCATGTTCATGTCGGGGGTCAACTTCGCGCTCCACTTCATCTCCTGGCGGCGCATGTCGACCAATCCGTACCTCAACGACCCAGAGTTCCGCGCCTATTTCACCGGCCTGGCAATCGTCGCCGTGCTGACCACCGCGTCACTGTTCCTGACCGGGACCTTTGGCAACTTCGGTAGCGCCCTGCACCACGGCATCTTCCAGGCGGTGTCGATCGGCACCACGACCGGTTTCACCACCACGGAATACTTCGCCTGGCCGATCTTCCTGCCGGTGCTGCTGCTGTTTTCGAGCTTCATCGGCGGTTGCGCGGGCTCGACCGGCGGCGGGCTGAAGGTGATCCGCTTCCTGCTGCTGATCAAGCAGGGGATACGCGAGATCCAGCGCCTGATCCATCCGAACGCGCAGATCCCGGTCAAGATCGGCAACAAGGTCCTGCCGGAAAGGGTCATCCAGGCGGTGTGGGGTTTCTTCGCTGTCTATGTCGCCAGTTTCAGCGTCATGCTGCTGGTACTGATGGCGACTGGGCTCGACCAGATCACCGCCTTCTCCGCCGTCGCCGCCTGCCTTAACAACCTCGGTCCAGGCCTGGGAGATGTCGGGCTCAACTACGCCGGCATCAACGACCTCGCCAAGTGGGTGCTGTCGCTGGCGATGCTGCTCGGGCGCCTCGAGATCTTCACCCTGCTGGTGCTGCTGACGCCCACCTTCTGGCGGCCCTGAGGCCACCAACTGAAGTGTCATCGCACTGGTTGGTGTTATTCTCGCCATAGCAATGCCGGCCACTGCACGGAGCCTGGCTGACACCGCAGGAGACAGGCCTTGAGCCCCCAACACCACGCCGCGGATTTCCCCCGCACCCGAATGCGGCGCATGCGCCGCGACGATTTCACCCGCCGGCTGATGCGCGAGCACCGCCTCACCGTCGACGACCTGATCTACCCGGTCTTCATCCTCCCCGGCGAGGGAAAGCGAGAAGCGGTGGCGTCGATGCCTGGCATCGAGCGACTGTCGATCGACCTGCTGCTCGAGGAGGCGTCCGAGCTGGTCGCCCTCGGGGTCCCGGCGGTGGCGCTGTTCCCGGTCACGCCGGTGGAACAGAAGAGTCTCGATGCTCGCGAAGCGTACAACCCTGACGGCCTGGCGCAGCGCGCGGTGCGGGCGCTGAAGGCGGCGGAACCGGAACTCGGCGTCATCACCGACGTCGCTCTCGACCCGTTCACCACCCACGGCCAGGATGGCCTGATCGACGAGCAGGGCTATGTCCTCAACGACGAGACGGTCGAGGTACTGGTACGCCAGGCGCTGTCGCATGCGGCTGCTGGGGCCGACATCGTCGCGCCCTCGGACATGATGGATGGCCGCATCGGCGCCATCCGCGGTGCGCTCGAGGCCTCGAACCACCCGCTGACACGGATTCTCGCCTACTCGGCCAAGTACGCCTCCGCTTTCTACGGTCCCTTCCGTGACGCCGTCGGCTCGGCCGACAACCTCGGCGGCGGCAACAAGTACAGCTACCAGATGGATCCGGCGAACAGCGACGAGGCATTGCGCGAGATCGCCCTGGATCTAGACGAGGGCGCGGACATGATCATGGTCAAACCGGGCATGCCCTACCTCGACATCGTCCGGCGCGCCAAGGAACAGTTCGGCGTGCCAACCTACGCCTACCAGGTCAGCGGCGAGTACTCGATGCTGATGGCCGCGGCCCAGAACGGCTGGCTCGATGAGCGGGCCGTCATCCTCGAGAGCCTGTTGTCGTTCAAGCGAGCCGGTGCCGACGGGGTGCTGACCTACTTTGCCAAGCGCGTGGCCGGCTGGCTCAAGGCCGGCTGACGGGGATCACCTGCAGGATGCGGGTGACCACAGGAAACATACCGGCAGGGGACGCCAGGTCATGAAAGATATCGATCTCTCCAATCCGGAGCTTTTCGTCAATCGGGAGCTGAGCCTGCTCGAGTTCAACCGGCGCGTGCTCGACCAGGCCAAGGACGGGTCGACCCCGCTGCTCGAGCGATTGCGCTTCCTCTGCATCTCCAGCCGCAACCTCGACGAGTTCTGCGAAGTGCGCGCCGCCGGCGTCAAGCAGCAGATCGACCTCGGTGTGCTGACCAGCGGCCCCGACGGTCTGACCCCACACGAGCAGCTCGAGAAGATCAGCACCATCGGCCACGAGCTGGTTGCGGAACAGTACCGGGTACTCAACGACGTGCTGCTGCCGCTGATGGAACAGCAGGGTATTCATGTCCTCAAGCGTTCGCAGTGGGACGCCAGGCTGACCGGCTGGGTCAAACGCCACTTCGATAACGAGGTGCTGCCGGTGCTGACCCCGATCGGGCTCGACCTGGCCCACCCGTTCCCACGGGTGCTCAACAAGTCGCTGAACTTCATCATCGCGCTCGAGGGCAAGGACGTCTTCGGTCGCGACAGCGGTCTGGCCGTGCTCCAGGCGCCGCGCTCGCTGCCGCGCGTGATCCAGGTGCCGAAGAGTTACTCCTCGAGCGACAATGGCCTGGTCTTCCTGTCGTCGATCATCCATGCACATATCGAGGAACTGTTCCCGGGCATGACCGTGACCGGCTGCCACCAGTTCCGCGTCACCCGCAACAGCGACCTCTTCGTCGACGAAGAGGAGGTCGACGACCTGCTGCGTGCGCTGCAGGGCGAACTGCCCGGCCGTCGTTACGGCGACGCGGTCCGGCTCGAGGTCGCCGACGACTGTCCGCGTCACCTCGCCCGCTTCCTGCTGGAGAAGTTCGAGCTCTCGGAAGACGACCTCTACCTGGTCAACGGCCCGGTCAACCTGAACCGGCTCATGACCATCCCCGACATGGTCGACCGCCCCGACCTGAAGTATCAGCCATTCACGCCGAGCCGGCCGGCACGGCTGACGCACAAGCAGAACATGTTCGAGGCGATTGCCGAGGGCGACATGTTGCTGCACCACCCCTACGAAGCGTTTTCGCCGGTGCAGGACCTGGTGCGCCAGGCTGCGGTCGACCCCGCGGTGCTGGCGATCAAGCAGACCATCTACCGCACCGACACCGACTCGACACTGGTCCAGGCCCTGGTCGACGCCGCCCGTGCCGGCAAGGAAGTGACCGCGGTGGTCGAACTGCGCGCCCGCTTCGACGAGGAGGCCAACATCGGCCTCGCCACGCGGCTGCAGGAGGCCGGCGCCCATGTCGTCTATGGCGTGGTCGGCTACAAGACCCACGCCAAACTGCTGATGATCGTCCGCCGCGAGGGACGCAAGCTGCGCCGCTACGTCCACCTCGGCACCGGCAACTACCACGCCAGCACCGCGCGCCTCTATACCGACTACGGCCTGCTGACCTGTGACAAGGAGATCGGCGAGGATGTGCACAAGCTGTTCCAGCAGCTCACCGGGCTCGGCCGGATCACGCGCCTGAAAAAACTGCTGCAGTCACCCTTCACGCTGCACAAGCGCATGATCGAACTGATCGAGCACGAAACCGAGGCAGCTCGCGCCGGCAAGCCGGCACGGGTGTTCGCACGGATGAACTCGCTGGTGGAGCCGAAAATCATCCAGGCGATGTACCGCGCTTCCCAGGCCGGGGTGAAGATCGACCTGGTGGTGCGTGGCATCTGCTGCCTGCGCTCCGGCATTCCCGGGGTGTCGGAGAACATCCGCGTACGCTCGGTGGTCGGCCGCTTCCTCGAGCACTCGCGGATCTTCTGTTTCCACAACGACGGCGACCCGCTGGTCTACGGCTCCAGTGCCGACTGGATGGACCGCAATTTCTTCCGCCGCGTGGAGAGCTGCTTCCCGGTCGAGGATCCCAAGCTGCGCAAGCGCATCATCAACGAGTCGCTCGAACTCTACCTCACCGACAACGTCCTGGCCTGGGATCAACAGCCCGACGGCAGCTACCTGCACTGCGAGACGGGCCGGCGCAAGCCGGTCAACGCCCAATCCTCCCTGCTCGGGCAACTCGCTGAGCGGGTCCGCTGAAGCGGACGGAAGCACCGCGGCGCGTGTGAACGACGAGACCGCGTCACCCGCCGAACGCCTGCCGCTGACCACGCTCGATCGGGTCGGGCCGCGCGTCGCCGAACGCCTCGCGCGTCTCGACCTGCATAGCGTCCAGGACCTGCTGTTCCATCTCCCGCTGCGCTACGAAGACCGAACCACCCTGGTGTCACTGGGCGTGCTGCGACCCGGACAGGCGGCACGGGTCCGTGGTGAGGTCGAGCTGGCACAGGTCCAGTTCGGCCGGCGCCGGGCGCTGCTGGTCCGCATCGCAGACGGCACCGGTGCGCTGACGCTGCGCTTTTTCCATTTCAGCCGCCAGCAACAGCAGGGCTTCCAGCGCGGGGCACCTATCGAGTGCTTCGGCGAGGCGCGCCCCGGCCCGGCCGGTCTGGAGATGGTCCACCCAGAGTACCGCCTCGGCACCCAGGCCGAGCAGCCGGCCGCGACCACGCTGACCCCGGTCTACCCGGTCACCGAGGGGGTGCGACAGCCGACTTTACGCAACCTGGTCGGCCAGGCGCTCGCCCTGGTCACCTCCGGCCGCGCCGTCATCCACGAATGGCTGCCACCGGGACTGCGGCAGCGTTACGCCCTGCAACCACTGACCGACGCGGTGCAGCGCATCCACGCGCCGCCACTGGGTGAGGCCTCGTCCACCACGGCCGAGCCGCTGCGCCACCGTCTCGCTTTCGAAGAACTGCTCGCCCACCAGCTCAGCCTGCGTCAACTGCGCAATCGGCTGCAGGAGTACGCCGCGCCACCTCTGGCGCCACCTGGAAAGCTGTTCAACGCCCTGCGTACCAGCCTGCCGTTCACGCTGACCGGCGCCCAACGGCACGTGATCACCGAGATCCAGGCCGACCTCGCCCGCGGTTGCCCGATGCTGCGCCTGTTGCAGGGGGATGTCGGTTCGGGCAAGACCGTGGTCGCCGCCGCCGCCGTGCTGCAGGCGGTCGAGGCCGGGTGGCAGGCCGCCATCATCGCTCCGACGGAGCTTCTCGCCGAGCAGCACGCCGGCAACTTCCGCCACTGGCTCGAGCCGCTGGGCGTCACTACCGCGTGGCTCGGCGGACGCATCTCCAAGGGCGAGCGCCGCGCCACGCTGGCCGCGTTGGCCGACGGCAGTGCCCAGGTGGCGATCGGCACCCACGCGCTGTTCCAGGCTGAGCCGGCATTCGCACGCCTCGGGCTGGTAGTGGTCGACGAGCAGCACCGTTTCGGCGTCCACCAGCGGCTGGCGATGCGCGACAAGGGGGTCGACGGTGACCGTCGTCCGCACCAGCTGATCATGACCGCGACGCCGATTCCGCGCACCCTGGCGATGGCCGCTTACGCCGATCTCGACCTGTCGGTGATCGATGAGCTGCCGCCCGGGCGCAAGCCGGTCACCACCGTCGCCCTGCCGTCACGGCGGCGCGACGAAGTGGTGACCCGGGTACGCGACGCCTGTGCCGAGGGGCACCAGGCCTACTGGGTCTGCACCCTGATCGAAGAGTCCGAGGCGCTCGAGGCCGAAGCCGCGGAAGTGACCGCGGCCGGCCTCGCCGAGGCGCTGCCGGAGTTGCGCGTCGCCCTGGTGCACGGACGGCTGAAGAGCGAGGACAAGCAGGCCGTGATGAGCGCCTTCAAGGCCGGGGCGATCGACCTGCTGATCGCAACCACAGTGATCGAGGTCGGCGTCGACGTGCCCAACGCTACCCTGATGATCATTGACAACGCCGAGCGGCTCGGCCTGGCCCAGCTGCACCAATTGCGCGGCCGTGTCGGTCGCGGCGGTGAACAGAGTTTCTGTGTTCTGCTCTACCGCGAGGGACTGAGCCAGAACGCGCGCCGCCGCCTGGAGGTGCTGCGCGAGAGCCAGGACGGCTTCGCCATTGCCCGCCGTGACCTGGAGATCCGCGGCCCGGGCGAAGTGCTCGGCACGCGCCAGACCGGTGAACTGCAACTGCGTGTCGCCGACCTGCTGCGTGACCAGGCCCTGCTTGCCAATGTCCAGCAGTGCGCCGAGACCCTGCTTGCCGACCACCCCGAGTCGGTCGAACCACTGATCACGCGCTGGCTTGGCGCCCGCACCCGCTATGGTGATGTCTAGAATGCAGCCGCCCAAGACCCAACCGCCCGATCCGCAAAAGGCCCCGGCAACGCTGCCGCCGTCACCATCGTGGCTCGAGCGCCTGCGCCGCTATGCCTTGCTGATCCGCTTCCACCGCCCGATCGGCACCCTGCTGCTGCTCTGGCCCTGCCTGTGGGCGCTCTGGATCGCCGCCGAGGGGACGCCAGACACGCTGGTGCTGGTGGTCTTCGTCGCCGGCACTTTCCTGATGCGCTCGGCCGGTTGCGCCATCAACGACTACGCCGACCGCGACTTCGATGGCCAGGTCGCTCGCACCCGTGACCGCCCGCTGGCCGCCGGCCTGGTCACGCCGCGCGAGGCGCTGGCCGTCGCCGCCGCCCTAAGCCTGGTCGCGTTCGTCCTGGTGCTGTTGATGAACTGGCTGACCATCGCCCTGGCGGTCGTCGGCCTGCTGCTGGCAGCCAGCTACCCGTATGCCAAGCGCTACACCTACCTGCCCCAGGTGCACCTCGGCGCCGCTTTCGGCTGGGCGGTACCGATGGCCTTTGCCGCCCAGTCCGGTGCCCTGCCACCGATCGCCTGGCTGCTCTACCTCGCGGCCATCCTCTGGGCGACCATCTACGACACCATGTACGCCATGGCCGACCGCCATGAAGACCTGAAGATCGGCCTCAAGTCGACGGCGATCCTGTTCGGCGATGCCGATCTGACCATCCTCGCCCTGCTGCAAGGGCTGTTCGTGATCGACCTGGCGCTGGTCGGTCAGCAGGCCGGGCTCGGGCTGCCCTACGCCGTGAGCCTCGCCGTCGCGGTCCTGTTCATGATCTACCACCAGCGGCTGATCGCCGAGCGTGAGCCGGCCGACTGCTTCCGTGCCTTCCTCAACAACAACTGGCTCGGCATCGCCATCACCGCCGGTGTCATCGGCGACTACGCACTGCGCGGCTGACGCCAGCCCGGAAAACACACCAGCCGGAGAATGGCTGCGTGGTTGTGATTGACCCCCGCTGGAAACTAACGACCTCGGGCGTGGATACAGGAGTGGCCGCACGCATCCGTCGTTCTGCTATCCCAGCTCTGGCGGCTTTTCGCTCCAGAACGGCGCCAGTCTGGCCTCGGCCCGCGAGTTCCCGGGATACTGGTGAGATTTCCGGGCTAGTCACGCGACGCGCGCGCGACACACCAGACCTCGACTCGTTCCGCCCCGGCCGCGGCAACCACGCGCGCCAGTTCGGTGACGGTGTGCCCGGTGGTAACGACGTCATCGATCAGGGCCACCCGGCGTCCCCCAACCGGCGTATTGACGGCAAAGGCACCGCGCACGTTACGCCTGCGCGCGACCGCGTTCAGCCCACTCTGCGCCGCTGTATCACGCAGGCGACGGCAGCCGTCCGCCACCAGTCTCACACCGAGGCGCTGCGTGATCGGCCGCGCCAACTCCAGTGCCTGGTTGAAGCCACGCTCGCGCTGGCGACGAGGGTGGAGCGGCACCGGCAACAGCAGCTCGGGCCGGGGCCCGTTCACCGTGACGAGGTGCCTGGCCAACAGTTCACCGAGCAGGCGCGCGTGGCTCAACCGCTGGCCGAACTTGAGTTCCTGGACCAGGCGGTCGAGCGGAGGACCATAGACGAAAGCGGCGTGGGTGGCAGCGAACGGTGGCCGCCGCTGCCGGCAACGACCGCAGTCAGTGGCCGGCGCCGCGTCCGGGAGTGGCAAGGCACAGGTCGGGCAGGCGACTCCGGCGCGAGGTAGCGCCACGGCGCAGTCATGGCAGAGGTCGTAGCGGTCAGCACCTGGGCCACCGCAGAGCAGACAGCGGGGCGGGAAGAGTGCAAACTGGAGCTTTTCAAGCCAATTGTAAACCATCGCGATCCTTCGCGGTTGACAGCGGCTTCCTGCCGCTTACCATGAGGCGCCCGCACGATCCGTGTGGGCTATTTCACGATATCAGGGCCACCACATCATGACCATCCGCCACGACTGGAGCCGCGACGAGATCGTCGCCCTGTTCGAACGACCGCTGAACGACCTGCTGTTCACCGCCCAGGGCCTGCATCGGCAGCACCACGATCCCGATGCCATCCAGGTCAGCGCCCTGCTCAGCATCAAGACCGGTGCCTGTCCCGAGGACTGCGGATACTGCCCACAGAGCGCCCACCACGACACCGGCCTGGAGAAGGAAAGGCTGCTGGCAATCGATGAAGTCATCTCCGCCGCCGGGCGGGCGCGAGATGCCGGAGCGACCCGCTTCTGCATGGGCGCCGCCTGGCGCAGCCCGCGTGATGCCGACATCGAACTGGTCGCCAGCATGGTGCAGGAGGTCAAGGCACTGGGACTGGAGACCTGCCTGACCCTCGGCATGCTGACCGACACCCAGGCCACGGCACTGCGCGCGGCCGGCCTCGACTACTACAACCACAATCTCGACACCTCCCCCGAGTACTACCCGGAGGTCATCACCACCCGCAGCTACGACGACCGCCTGCGCACCCTCGAGGCGGTGCGCTCGGCCGGCCTGTCGGTCTGCTGCGGTGGCATCGTCGGCATGGGCGAGACCCGCGACGACCGGGCCGGACTGCTGCTGCAACTGACCAACCTGGCCCAGCACCCGGAGAGCGTGCCGATCAACAACCTGGTCAAGGTGCCAGGTACGCCGTTGGCCGACGTTCCCGACCTCGACCCGTTCGAACTGGTGCGCACCGTCGCCATCGCCCGCATCCTGATGCCGGCCTCGGTAGTGCGCCTGTCGGCCGGGCGCGAGCAGATGAGCGACGAGCTGCAGGCACTCTGCTTCCTCGCCGGGGCCAACTCGGTGTTTCACGGCGAGCAGCTGCTGACCACACCGAACGCCTCGCCGGCGCGTGACGCCGACCTGTTCGCCCGCCTCGGGCTGCGCGGCAGCGACCATCCCGAGCATGACCACAGCGGTGGCACCGACCGTGGCCCCCTGCTCTACGGCACAGCATGTGCCAGCGAGGGCACGGCGTCCGGGCCGGCGTGACCGATCTCGCCGCGGCCCTGCGCCGCCGGCAGGCCGAGGGACTCTACCGCAGCCGCCGCACCGTCACCGGTGTTCCCGGGCCTGAACTCGAGGTCGACGGCCGCCGCCTGCTCGCCTTCTGCAGCAACGACTACCTCGGGCTCGCCGGCGACCCGCGCATCGCCGCCGCACTGGCCGAAGCCACGACCCGCTGCGGCAGCGGCAGCGGCGCGGCCCACCTGGTCTGCGGCCATCACACCGAGCACGCAGCGCTGGAGCGTGACCTTGCCACCTTCACCGGTCGGCCGCGCGCGCTGCTCTTCTCCACCGGCTACATGGCCAACCTCGGCACCATTGCCGCGCTGGCCGGACGCGGCGACAGCGTCGTCGGCGACCGCCTCAACCACGCCTCGCTGATCGACGGCGCACGGCTCTCCGGGGCCCGGATTCTGCGCTACCGTCACGCCGACCCGTCCGACCTGGCGGCGCAACTGGAGCGTGCCCCGGGACAGAGCCTGGTTGCCACCGATGGCGTCTTCAGCATGGACGGCGATGTCGCTCCGCTGACCGAACTCGTGGCCGTTTGCCGGAAGCACGACGCCCGGCTGCTGGTCGACGATGCTCACGGCCTCGGCGCTACCGGCCCCGGGGGACGCGGCAGCACCGCGCCGTACAGCGTCGACGAGGTACCGCTGCTGGTCGGCACCCTGGGCAAGGCGTTCGGCACCTTCGGCGCCTTCGTCGCCGGCTCCGAAGAGCTGATCGAGACGCTTATCCAGCAGGCACGCCCGTACATCTACACCACCGCACTGCCACCCGCGGTCGCTGCCGCAACCCGGGTCAGCCTGCGTATTGCGGCTGAGGAAACGTGGCGTCGCGAACGGCTCACCACCCTGATCGCCCGGTTCCGGGACGGCGCCGAGTCGCTGGGACTCGAGCTGCTGCCATCGACCACTCCGATCCAGGCCCTGCTGCTCGGCGACGCCAGCCGCGCCCTCGCCGCCAGCCAGGCCCTGGAAGCGCGCGGCCTGCTGGTCACTGCCATCCGCCCACCCACGGTGCCAGCGGGGACCTCCCGACTGCGCATTACCCTGTCGGCGACCCACGACGAATCCCAGGTCGACCACCTGCTCGAGGCCCTCGAGACGTTGCCGCGATGACGCCCCTCCATGTCACCACCCTCGGCTCCGGCCCACCGCTGGCGATGGTCCACGGCTGGGGTTTCGACGCCAGCGTGATGCGACCCCTGGCCGAGCGGCTGGCACCGGCGCGGACGGTCCAGCTGGTCGATCTGCCGGGGCATGGTGGCAGTCGTGACATGACAATGGCGACCGACCTGGCCGGCCTCGCCGACCAACTCGACGCCACGCTACCGGAGACTCGCGACTGGGTCGGCTGGTCGCTCGGCGGCCTCGCCTGCCTGCAGCTGGCCCTGAAGCGACCGGGCCGCCTGCGCCGCCTGGCGCTGGTCGCCACCACGCCACGCTTCACCAGCGGACCCGGCTGGTCCGATGCCCTGCCAGCGGCAGAGCTCGAGGCCTTCAGCGACACGCTGGTCATGGACCCGGCCGCAACACGGACGCACTTTGCCGGCCTGGTCGCCCACGGCGATCGTGCCGGGCGCGACGTGCTGCGCTCCCTACGAGACGCCCTCGACTCCATTCCGGCCCCGGCCGCCCTGGCGACCGGCCTGGACCTGCTCGCCCGCAGTGACCTGACCGCCGACGCCGACCCGGTGCCAACGCTCTGGCTGCTCGGCGACGGCGACGCCCTGGTCCCGGCCGCAGTGGCCGACCACCTTGCCTCCCTCGCCGACGCCCGAGTTGAACTCCTCCCTGGAACGGGCCACGCCCCGTTCCTGTCGGCGACGACGCGCTGCGGCGACCTGATCGGGACGTTCATGGATGAGTGAAACCAAGGCCTGGGCCCTCGACCGGCGCGCCGTCCGCGCCTCGTTCGAACGGGCCGCCACCAGTTACGATGCCGCCGCGGTACTGCAGCACGAGGTCGGTAACCGGCTGCTCGAACGGCTGGACCTGATGCGGCTCGAACCACGACTGGCGGTGGATCTCGGCTGCGGCACCGGGCGCCAGACCGCCGGGTTGCGCCACCGCTACCCGGAAGCGACCGTGGTCGCGGTCGATCTTGCCGAGGGGATGTTGACCGAGGCGCGACGGCGCGACATGCCCGGACCGGCGCCGGGATGGCTCTGCGCCGACGTCACCGCCCTGCCACTGGCCGAACGCAGCGCCGACCTGCTCATCTCCAACCTGACGTTGCAGTGGTGCCTTGACCCGGAGGCGCTGTTCACCGGCCTGCTCCGGGTGTTGCGCCCCGGCGGACTGCTGCTCTTCTCCACCTTCGGTCCAGACACCCTCGGTGAATTGCGCGCCAGCTGGGCCGAGGTCGACGACCGCAATCATGTCAACGCCTTCTTCGACCTGCACGACATCGGCGACGCCCTGGTGCGGGCGCACTTCGCCGACCCGGTGATGGACTGCGAGCGGATCACCCTGACCTACCCCGACGTGGTCGGTCTGATGCGCGATCTCAAGGCGATCGGAGCCCACAATGTCACCGAAGGGCGACCCCGCGGGCTGACCGGGCGCCGGGCGCTGGCGACGCTGGCCGACGCCTATGCCACCTTCCGCCGCCCCGACGGCACGCTGCCGGCAACCTACGAAGTGGTCTACGGCCATGCCTGGCGCGCGCCAGCCGACCAGGGCGAGACGGCGCTGCCGGCTGCCGCGCTGCGCCGCCCGCGATGAGCACCAGCGGCCTGTTCATCACCGGGACCGACACCGGCGTCGGTAAGTCGCTGGTCGCCGGAGCGCTGATGCTGCGGCTGCGCGAAGCTGGCCTGCAGGTGGCCGGTCTGAAGCCGGTCGCCGCCGGCTGCCGCGCCACCTCCGAAGGCCTGCGCAACGACGACGCCGAACTGCTGGCACGGTGCGCCTCGCGACCATGGCCCTACACCACCATAAACCCCTACGCCCTGGCCCCAGCCGTCGCCCCGCACCTGGCCGCAGCTGAGGCGGGCGTGATCCTCGAGCTGGCGCCGCTGCGCGGCGCCTTCGAAGAACTTGCGGCGGCGTCCGACGCCGTGGTCGTCGAGGGAGCCGGCGGCTGGTTGGTGCCACTCGACGACCACCTGACCCTGGCCGACCTCGCGGTCGATCTCGGCCTCGACGTCGTGCTGGTGGTCGGCCTGCGCCTCGGCTGTATCAACCACGCGTTGCTGACCGCTGCCAGTATTGCCGGTCACGGCCTGCGGCTGGCCGGTTGGGTCGCCAACACCATCGACCCTCAGGTCGAGCGTGCCACGGAGCAGCTGGCAACACTGACCGCGCGCCTTGACGCACCCTGCCTCGGCACCCTGCCGCACAAGGTCGAAGCGACCCCTGAGACGATCGCTCCCCGACTCGACATCAGCCCGCTCGGAATCGGGCCGACCGCCACATAGTTGCTACAAGTCAAACAGAACAAGCACGGCTTGAGGGAGAATCGGGTCAGGAGACCGTGTTGGGCCAATATCTCGTGTGACACTCGCACGGCCCCTCACCGACAGCGACGGCGGTCAACGGCACAGGGAACCACAGGATGAATTCGACCGATCTTCTCGTTCCGCGCCTCGGTAGCGTCAACTGGCGCAGCTACTACGAGATCACCAAACCGAAAGTGGTGATGCTGATCCTGTTCACCGCGCTGGTCGGAATGCTGCTCGCCACCGATGGCATGGTCCCGCTGCAGACGCTGCTGGTCGGGCTGACCGGCATCGGTCTGGCGGCCGCCAGCGGGGCCGCCATCAACCACCTGTTGGAGCAACGCATCGACGCGGTGATGGCGCGTACGCACCGGCGGCCACTGCCGAGCGGTCGCCTCGACTCACTCAGCGCGCTGCTGTTCGCGGTAACCCTGGGGCTGCTGTCGATGCTGTTGCTGGTGTTCTTGATCAATCCGCTGACCGCCCTGCTGACGCTGTTCTCGCTGGTCGGCTACGCGGTGATCTACACCCTGTTCCTCAAGCGGTCGAGCCCGCAGAGCATCGTCTGGGGCGGGCTCGCTGGCGCGGCCCCGCCTCTGCTCGGCTGGGTGGCGGTCACCGGCGAGATCCATCCCCACGCCCTGCTGCTGGTGCTGATCGTCTTCACCTGGACACCACCCCATTTCTGGCCGCTGGCGATCCACCGCCGCGAAGACTACGCCCGTGCGGGTCTGCCAATGCTGCCGGTGACCCACGGAGTCGACTACACCAAGCAGCAGATCCTGATCTATGCGGTCACGCTGCTGGCCGTGACCCTGCTGCCCTTTGCGACCCACATGACCGGCGCCCTCTACCTCGCGGGGGCCGTCCCGCTCGGCATCATCTTCGTCTGGCATGCACTGCGGCTCTACCGCAGCGACGACGACCGCTACGCGATGCCGATGTTCAGCTACTCGATTGTCTACCTGGCCGCGCTGTTCGGACTTCTGCTGGTCGATCATTACCTGCCGTACTGAACCGGCCCAGCGCAACGCAGGCCGCCGCCGCGGGCGTCAACCGATACGCGAGGTGCGCATCAGGCGCCGCAAGTCATCGAGCAGCCCTCGCGAGGCGGGCGGCACCGGGTAGCGCATCATCAGGTTGCCCAGCGGATCGATCAGGAACAGCTCACGCATCGACCCCGGAGCACCTGGCAGGCTGGCCCGCAGGCGGGCCAGTCCCGGCTGCGAGGTCTCGACTACCCGCAGACGCGGATCCTGCGCCGCTGGCATTTCCATCGCCGGCAACCCGCCATCAGTCACCACGATCCGTTGCAACCGGTCAGCATGCTTGCCCAATGCGACGTGCAACTGGTGCAAGCCATGCAGCAGCCGCGCGGTGTCATCGGTATGCGGCCGCGGCACGAGGACCAGCAAGGTCCACTGCCCGCGCAGCGTCTCCGGCGCCAGTTCCGTGGGCAGGTCAGGCGCGTAATCGCCTGGCAACAGCAGCGGTTCCACCAGCGTGCCGTAATGACTGCTCTGCGGGCGCCAGACATCGGCTTGCCCGAACAGCAGCCATGCCGCGACCAGTGGACCGAGAAACACCAGCCCCAGCAGCACCAGCGCCCATGGCATGCGACGTTGCTTCACCACGGAATCACTCGTCACCTTCCACCTTCCTTGTGTGCACGGCCGCGTAAAGTACCAGCAGGGTCAGCGCCAGCCCGAACCACTGCACGGCATACCCGGTGTGCCGCTCGGGACCGATCACCACCGGGCGCCACTCGCGCACCAGGTCGGCATCGCCGCTGTCGCCTTCCATGACCAGCAACGACAGCAGCGGGTAGCCCAGGTCGTGTTCGAGGGCCACCTGATCGAGCCGCTGCACCACCCGCGGCCAGCCGGTCGTTTCCGGCCCGTCGGGACCCAGGCGCAGTCCAGCGGACGGGACGGTGTCGAGTTGGCCGGTGACCGTCAAGCGACCTTCGCGCGACGGGATCGATGGCAGGTGGTCGCGGGTCGGACCGAGTCGGACCCAGCCGCGGTCGACGAGCACGCTGCGCCCGTCGTCGAGCCGCAGCGGTGTAAGCAGGTGATAGCCAGCCACTCCCCGGTAGGTGCGATTATCGAGAAACAACGTGTGGGCCGAGTCGAAATACCCGTCGAGCTCAACCCGGCGAAAGCGCCACGCTGACGGTTCCAGATCATGCGGCAACGTGTTCAGAGGTCGATCCTCGCCGCGGGACGCGTGTGCATCGAGCAGCGCACGCTTCTGCGTGGCGCGATCAAGTTGCCAGAGACCGAGGCCTACCAGCAGTGGCAGCAGCAGCGCTACCGCGATCGACGGGACCAGGCGCGGCGCGAAGCGCCAGTTGAGAAGTTGCAGATTGAACCGCCGACGGCTCTGTTCCATTCCATTCGCTCGACTTTGCGTATGCTATATTTTGGACAACTTCGAGCTTTGAGGCCTGCGTCATGTCCTACCGTCTGGTTGTCATCGCGGCCCTCATACTGATTATTCTCAGCCTCGGCAGTGCCCTCTACTACCTGGTCGTTGACAAGGGCCGTGGTGATCGGACGGTTCGCGCGCTGACCGTGCGCGTTGGCATTTCGCTGGCGCTGATCCTGTTCCTGCTGATCGGCATGGCGACCGGCCTGCTGCAGCCACCGCTCTAGTTTACTGCACCCTATACCGCCCCACCGGGATCCCGCGTGCCGCTTGAGGCTGCCCCTGCTCGGCGGCCGGGGATGGTGTCGATCCAGGGGCCCTACAAATAGTAGACGACGATAAACAGGCACAGCCAGACCACGTCGACGAAGTGCCAGTACCAGCTGGCTGCCTCGAAGGCGAAATGGTTTTCCGACGTGAAATGGCCCTTGGTCGCCCGCCACAGCATCACCCCGAGCATGATCGCGCCGATGGTGACGTGTGCCCCATGGAACCCGGTGAGCATGTAGAACGTGGTGCCGTAAATCCCTGAGCTGAGCTTGAGGTTCAGTGCCTCGTAGGCGTGGATGAACTCGTAGACCTGCAGACCGAGGAACAGCACACCCAGCGCGACCGTCATGGCCAGGCCGTTGATCAACTGGCGACGGTTGTTCCGCTTAAGTCCCCAGTGTGCCCAGGTAACAGTGCCGCCGCTGGAAACCAGGATCAGGGTGTTGATCGCCGGGATACCCCAGGCGCTGACCACCCCGGTCGCCTGGTCGAAACCGGATCCGGGCAGGGTGAGCAGTGGCCAGGTCGCCTGAAAATCGGGCCACAGGATCTGGTTGGTCATCTCCTCGGCACCGGCACCACCGAGCCATGGCACCGATAGCGCCCGGGCGTAGAACAGCGCGCCGAAGAAGGCGGCGAAAAACAGCACCTCTGAGAAGATGAACCACGCCATGCCCCAGCGGTAGGAGCGATCAACCTGGGCATTGTAGAGGCCGCTTTCACTTTCAGCGATCACCTGGCCGAACCAGCCGACCAGCGTGTAGGTGAGCACCAGGCAGCCCGCCAGGAAAATCGCCCACGCGATGCCATGGCCGTGCAGGACGTTGGCCATGCCGATCGCCATGCCGAACAGGCCGAGCGACCCGAGGATCGGCCAGCGGCTCGGTTCGGGGGTGTAGTAGCCACCGTCAATTGCACTCATGGCTGGTCCTTTTTGATTCCGTTGAGCCGTTCGACCGCCGGCGGTCAGCGATGGTTGTCAGGGATGGCGGCCAGCGCGACAGGATCGCTGCCCGGCGCCGCGAAAAACGTGTAAGAGAGCGTCATCGTGGTGACCCCCGCGGGCAGGTCGGGGTCGATGACGAACACCGCCGGCATCTCACGCCGTTCGCCGGCGGCGAGCGTCTGCTGAGAAAAGCAGAAGCACTCAGTCTTATTGAAGTAGCGCGAGGCGACCGTCGGCGCGACACTTGGCACTGCCTGCGCGACGATCGTCTGATCGGTCAGGTTCTCGGCCACGTAGTGGATTCGCCGGGTCTCACCGGGGTGGACCTGGATCTTGTGGATTCCCGGCTCGAAACGGAAAGGCAGGTCACCGTTGAGGTTGGCGACGAACTCGACGTTGATAATCCGGCTCGTGTCGACCCGGTCGGCCCGCACTTCGCTCGTTTCGATGCGCCCGGTCTTGCCATTGAGCCCGGTGATGTCGCAGAAGACGTCGTACAACGGGACCAGTGCGAAGCCGAATGCGAACATCGCGACGGTCGCCAGTGTCAGGCGTGTCGCCAGCCGCCGGTTGGCCACCCGGAGGTGCTGCGAATCTTTGGGCGCTTCGCTCACTGTTTAAGCGTCCCGGTCACTTCACCTGCGGTGGGGTGGTGAAGCTGTGGTACGGCGGCGGCGAACTGATCGTCCACTCGAGCCCGTGCGCGCCCTCCCAAACCGTGTCGGTGGCCTTGGCCCCACCGCGGATGGTCCGCACCAGCAGGACCAGGAACAGCAATTGCGAAAAGCCGAACATGAACGCACCTATCGACGACAGCATGTTGAAGTCGGCGAACTGCAGCGCGTAGTCCGGAATCCGCCGCGGCATCCCGGCGAGCCCGGTGAAATGCATCGGGAAGAAGGTGAGGTTGACGCCGATCACCGACAACCAGAAGTGCCAGTTGGCAAGCTTCATGCTGTACATGTTGCCAGTCCATTTAGGCAGCCAGTAGTAGACCCCGGACATGATCCCGAACACCGCGCCCGGGACCAGCACATAGTGGAAGTGAGCAACGACGAAGTAGGTGTCGTGGTACTGGAAATCGGCCGGCACGATCGCCAGCATCAGCCCGGAAAAGCCGCCAATCGTGAACAGCACGACGAACGCCAGCGCAAACAGCATCGGCGGTTCGAAGGTCAGCGAGCCGCGCCATATGGTCGACACCCAGTTGAACACCTTCACCCCGGTCGGTATGGCGATCAGCATGGTCGTGTACATGAAGAACAGTTCGCCGGCAACCGGCATGCCGACCGCGAACATGTGATGCGCCCAGACGATGAACGACAACCCGGCGATCGAGGCGATCGCGATGATCATCGAAGTGCGGCCGAATATTTTCTTGCGGGCAAACGCGGGGATGATCTCGGAGACGATCCCGAACGCCGGCAGGATCATGATGTAAACCTCGGGATGACCGAAGAACCAGAACACGTGCTGGAACATCACCGGGTCGCCACCGCCCGCGGCATCGAAAAAGCTGGTACCGAAATGACGGTCGGTCAGCAGCATCGTTACCGCACCGGCGAGCACCGGCATGGCGGCGATCAACAGGAAAGCCGTGATGAACCATGACCAGACGAACAGCGGCATCTTCATCAGCGTCATCCCCGGCGCGCGCAGGTTGAGGATGGTCGCAATGATATTGATCGCCCCGAGAATCGACGAGATCCCCATCATGTGCACCGACAGTATGAAAAAGTCGGTGCTCGGCGGCCCGAAGGTGCTCGACAGTGGCGC
This sequence comes from uncultured Gammaproteobacteria bacterium, assembly GCA_964195335.1. GTDB lineage: Bacteria > Pseudomonadota > Gammaproteobacteria > QNFN01 > QNFN01 > QNFN01. Next base: position 33,734 of record CAXMPC010000068.1, read on the forward strand.
GTAGAAGGTCCAGCCGAAGGCCGGTGCCCCCCCCTCCATGAACAGGGTGCTGAGCAGTGTCAGGAACGCGAACGGCAGGATCCAGAAGCTCCAGTTGTTGAGCCGCGGGAAGGCCATGTCCTGCGCGCCGAGCATCATCGGGATCTGCCAGTTGGCCAGTCCGACGAACGCCGGCATCACCGCACCGAAGACCATGATCAGCCCGTGCATCGTGGTCATCTGGTTGAAGAAATGTGGATCGACGAATTGCAGGCCGGGCTGGAACAACTCGGTGCGAATCACCAGCGCCATGGTTCCACCGATCAGGAACATCAGGAAGCTGAACCAGAGATACAGCGTGCCGATGTCCTTGTGATTGGTGGTGAACAGCCAGCGGGTAATGCCGTAAGGCTTACCGTGATGGTCGTCGTGCTGCATTTCGTGGGACGTCACACTCATTTGTCCGGGCTCCTGATGTGCACTAGCGTGCCGCCTTGACCTGCGCGGGCTGGACCGCGTCACCCGTCGCGTTGCTCCACGAATTGCGTTCGTAGGTGATGACAGCCGCCAGGTCACTGTCGCTCAACTGCGCAGCAAAAGCCTGCATCGCTGTACCGGTCTTGCCTTGCATGACGATCTCCAGGTGAGCCTCCAACGGGCCGATGGCGATCGCGCTGCCATCAAGCGCCGGGAACGCTCCGGGCACGCCCATGCCGGTCACCTGGTGACAGGCAACACAGGCACGGCCATAGACCTCCGCGCCCTGTTGCATCAGCCGCTCCATGGTCCAGGTTTCCTCGGCCGCCTGCTGGGCGGCGACCACCGCCTGCTTTTGATCGGCGACCCAGCTGTTGAAATCGGCCTCCGAGCGCGCGTCGATGACCACCGGCATGAAGCCATGGTTGATGCCACACAGTTCGGCACACTGGCCGCGGTAGATGCCCGGTTCGTCGATGGTCGCCCACGAGGCGTTAATGAAGCCCGGCACCGCATCCCGCTTGACCCCGAGATCGGGCGACCAGAAGGAGTGAATGACGTCGTTGGAGGTGATCAGGAAGCGGATCTTCTTGTTGACCGGCACCACCATCGGATTGTCGACCTCGAGCAGGTAGTGTTCACTTTTTTCCTGGGTGTTATTGATCTGCTCCGGCGGCGTGGCCAGGTTGCTGAAGAAACCGATGTCATGATCGAGGTAGTCGTACTTCCACTTCCACTGGTAGCCGGTAACCTGGATGGTGATGTCCGGATCGCCGGAGTCCTCGATCGCCAGCAGCGTACGCGTTGCAGGAATGGCCATCCCAACCAGGATCAGGAACGGAATCACCGTCCACAGCACCTCGATCGTCACGTTCTCGTGAAAATGCGCTGCCTTGGCCCCGGCCGACTTGCGGTGCTTGAATATCGAGTAAAACATCAACCCGAACACGACCACACCGATCACCACGCAAACCCAGGTGATCAACATGTGCAGGTCGTAGATTTCGCGGCTGAGAGTGGTCACCCCCTGCCGCATGTTCAGTGACGAGTCGGCCAGCGTGACCGCGGGCAGCAGCGCCGTGACAACGACGAGCGCGCGGGCGGCCATTCGCAAGAATGCCATCATTGCAGAACCTTTCTGACGGTTGAGTGCGCAAGATGAGGACGATTTCGGACTGAGCACGCGCTACTCATTTGACGATAGAGGAGATCGAGCCGCGTCATCGGCGGTGAGAGATTGGTGCAGGTTGTGCCTGGCGTGAAGAAAATTGAACGCCAGATATCACTTCAAAGCCGGGCTCCACAAAGATGTACTCGGGATACCGTTGAACGTGCAGGAGCCAAGCGGGTACTGGCAGCATGATCATGGCCGGAGTCTAGGCGGAACGGAATGCGCCGTCGACGAACGCGAGCCTTTTTACTGCTTCAGATCAAAATGTAGTCAACGTCGGATGGATTACGCTCAAGCCGCTCGCCAGGCCGGGAGGGCACCGCTTAGCTGCGCGTCGGCTGCCGGGAGTGCATCGCCGAGTAGCAGACCACCAGAAACAGCAGCATGCCGATAACCGCCAGCAGCCGGCCGAGGTCGCTCAGGCTGGCGGCGACAGCGTGCCCGGCACCGTCATTGAGCGATTCTTCGAGCAGTGCTGACCAGATCGGCCCAGCGACCAGCAGCAACTGCCCACCGGCATAGAGCCACGGCTGAACCCGTGCCAGCCGTCCCTCCGGCGCACGGTAGCCAAGCCGCGGCAACAGGAGGTAGGTAACCCCCATCAGCGCCAGGGTCACGCCACCGATGACACCCTGTGAGTGCGCCGGGGTCACCGCGTTGAAACCGGCGATCAGCCAGCCGATGCCACCGCCGATGCCTAGCAACAGCAGCGAAGCGTAGAGCGCCGAGCGTGCCGGTCGATCAGTCAGGTCCGCGCGCGGTCCGGTCAGGATGCCAAGCAACACCATCAGGCCGACCGGCACGGCGGGCCACAGGCTGCCCCAACGCATCAGCGTGGTGTACAGGGCCCGCTGCTCGCCGGAACCGGCGACGTGCATGATCTCGATCAGCGGTACGCCGAGGAATGGAAGCACGCCGCTCAACAGCAGCATGGTCGTCACCCGCGGACCGCCGAACAGGCGCAGGCCGGTACCGGCGGCGAGCCAGATCCAGCCGGTCAATGCCAGCGCCGCGTAGGCGAACTGCAACACGTGGCCGGTGGGCCAGAACATGATCTCGTAGCGCAGCAACGGATTGCCGATCACCGGCATCTTCAAGCCGGTTCGCGCGGCGGTGAACGCGGCCAGTACGGTCGCGCAGGCGACCAGCAGCAATCCGGCGGAGACCGGGTTGCGGTGCGCCGCCTCGAGGCCGCCTTGCATGCAGAGGAAGGCGCGCAAGGCGATGCCCACGGCGAACAGTGCCAGACCGCCGAGGAACAGCGGACTGGCCAGCACCGGGATGTAGCTGCTGAGCACCGGCATGCCGGTGCCGGTAAACGGCGTCGCCAAGATAAACGCGGTGCCGGTGGCGGCCAGGGCGAAGGCGCGCCTGCCCCAGGTGCCACGTGGCCCGTCGCGCAGCGTCCACAGGAAACCGGAAAAGGCGAGGAACCAGACCAGCACCGAGAGATCGGCATGGATGACCAGGGCGAGACGGAACAGGTTACCGTCGGGCAGCCACTCCTGCGCCCCGGGAATGCGCAAAATTACCAGCAGTACCGCGAACAGGCCGGCCACAGCGAACGCCGCCAGCCCGAGGAGCAGCCAGCGCCGGGCCGCTGGCAGGTGGGCGTCGGGTACGGCGATGGCCCAGCCACCACTGCTAGAATGCGCGGGCTCGGCCGCCGAATCAGAGTTATTTTCCATGGGCGCCATTGTAAGCAACAAACGTGTGCGACTGCGCCTGCCGGCGCTGCTGCTGACAGCACTCGCCCTCGCCGTCGTGACCTTCGGTGCCTACGTCCGCCTCTCCAACGCCGGTCTCGCCTGCCCCGACTGGCCCGGTTGCTACGGCCAACTGACGGTCCCCCAGGCGGAAACCCTGCCGGCTGACGATCCGTTGCTGCAGGTGCGAAAGCTCGAGCCAGCCAAGGCGTGGAAGGAGATGGGCCACCGCTACCTGGCTGCAACCCTCGGCCTCGGTATCGTCATCGTCGCCGCGGTCGCGCTGCGCCGGCGCGGATTCGCCGCGTCACGGTTGCCGCTGGCGCTGGTAGTCCTGGTGGTGCTCCAGGGACTGCTCGGCATGTGGACGGTGACCCTGCTGGTCAAGCCGGCCATCGTCACCCTGCACCTGCTCGGCGGCTTGGCGACAACCGCCCTGCTCTGGTGGCTCTACCTCGTGGAAGGCGGCGCTCGGGGCTACCCCAAGCCGCTCGGGTGGCTACGCCACTGGGCCTGGCTGGCACTCGCTCTGCTGGTGGTCCAGATCATGCTGGGAGGCTGGACCAGCACCAACTACGCGGCATTGAGTTGCACCGAGTTCCCGACCTGCCTTGGCGGTCGCTACCTGCCACCAGCCGATTTTGGCGAGGCGTTCGTCCTCTGGCGCGGCACCGGCACCAATTACGAATTCGGTGTGCTCGACGCCGAGGCGCGCACCGCCATCCACCTGGCACACCGCTTCGGCGCGCTGGTGGTGCTGGCGATCATCGGCGGGCTGGTGGCGGCGCTGCTGGGACGGCCGGCGCTGCGCGGGCCGGGACTGCTGCTCGGCGGTCTGCTGCTGGTACAGGTCGGCCTCGGCATCGCCAACATCATCGGCGGCCTGCCGCTGGTCTCCGCGGTGGCGCACAACGGCAACGCCGTGCTGCTGGTACTGACGCTGCTGACCGTGCTGTGGAGGCTGCGCGCGCCGCCGGACGCGTTCGACTAGAAGCCGCGTGCCTCGCGCACCGCCTCGTAGGCCTGGCGGATCTCGTGGGTCTTCTGGGTCGCCATTTTCATCATCTCTTCGGGCAGCCCCTTGGCGACCAGCTTGTCCGGGTGGTGCTGGCTCATCAGCCGCCGGTAGGCACGCTTGACCTCGGCATCGGTGGCCGTTTGATCGACGCCGAGAATGGCGTAGGCGTCGCTGAGGATCGGGCGCTGGGTCGGGCGGGTCTGCTGATGATGGTTCCCGGCGCGGAACATCGCCTCGAGGGCGTCCAACTCGGCACGCGCCAGGCCGAGGTGATCGCAGATCCGCTCCAGCACCCGCCGCTCGGCGGTGTGCAGGTTGCCGTCGGCCAGTGCCGCCTGCAGCTGGATCTCAAGAAACATGCGCAGCAGGTTGCGTCGCCGGTGGGCCTCGCGACGGAACTGGTCGAGGACGTCGTCGAGCGGGAAGTCGGCCCGCTTGCCCTCGTTGAAGAGTTTCCTGGCCGCCTGGCGCATCTGCGTCGCCAGGTCCATCCGCGCCATGACCCCCTCGGCCAGCGCGATCTCGTCACGGGTGACCTGGCCGTCGGCCTTGGCCATGTGACCCATGACCGAGAAGGTGGCGGTGAAGAAAGCGAGCTGCACCCGCTCGGTGTCGCCGGGTGCACTACGTTCATAGCCGACCCGCTTCACTCCCTTGTCGAACTGGTGACCGAAGGCCGCACCGAGGACGGCGCCCAGGGCACCGCCGAACATGAATCCGAACGTTCCACCGATCACCTTGCCCCACCAGCTCATGCCCACCCTCCATTCCGGTTTCGCGACAGCATAACAAGTGGCGGCGCCCTCAGTCGGCCCTGGCCGCCAGGTAACGGGAAACGATGGCGTAGGCCGTGTCGTAGGCTGCCGGATGGCCGCTGGCGCGTGGACCGGCGACATTGAGGACGCCGACGTGACGGGTATCGACGAAGGCTGCCAGCTGCGCGACGGCCTGGTCGATGCTGCATTCGTCGGCGTCGATCACCAGCGGCGGACGCCCCAACCGCTGACAATCGGCCAGGGTCGCCGCCGTGCCTCCGCTCGGGGCTCCAAAAGTAATGATCAGCGTGGCGTCGCTGTCACGCACGTTCTGCCGCGTGCGCTGACGATAACCACCCTCCGGAAGCTCGCGCAGCGGGTAGCGCTCCGGAATGTCACCATCCTCGGCAAGGCGACCTTGCGGACACCAGCCACCGCACGGGCAACCATGATCGAGTGCCGCGTCGAGGGCACCCCGGTCGACCCCGGTCTGGCCACCGGAAACGATACGAAACAAGCTGCTCATCGCCTCCAGCTCAAGCCTCCGTGCCTGCGATCCGAACTGCTATAGTAGCGCGGCGCGCGGCGGCCGCCGCGCCAACCACCATTGCAGATCGATGCCAGCCACGATGGGAAGCGACGACGACCACGGCATGACCGGAGAGAACGTCAACGACGCCACCACGGCACAACTGCTGCACGCCGTCGCGCACACCGACGACATGGTCCTGCTGCTCGACGACCAGGGCCGCATCACCTACGCCAACGAACGCGCCGTCGCCATCTACGGCCACTCGCGCGACCAACTGCTCGCACTGACCATCCACGACCTCGATCCCGATTTCCCGGCCAGCACCTGGGAACAACACTGGGCCAGCCTGAAACGCTGCGGCACACTGACCGTCAACGTCCGTCACCGGACCCGCGATGGCCACCTCCTGCCGGTCGAGTTGAAAGATACCCTGGTCGAGCTCGACGGCAGGGTGTATTCGATCGTCGTCGTCCGCGACCTGTCGCACCGACCGGGCAGCGAAGAGCGCGCCCAACTGATGAAATTCTCGGTCGACCACATCGACGAATCGGTCTTCTGGATCGGCCCGGACGCACGCGTGGTCTACGCCAACGACGCCGCTTGCCGCAACCTCGACTACGCCAGTGACGAACTGATCGGCCTGTCGGTCAGCGAACTCGACCCCAACTTTCCCGAGGAGATCTGGCCGCTGCACTGGGAGGAGCTCAAGGAGCGCCAACGCCTGCACTTCGAGACTCATCACCAGCGCCGCGACGGTTCGATCTACCCGGTCGAGGTGACCGCTAACTTCATCCAGATCGGCGAGCGTGAGTTCAACTGCGCCTTCACCCGCGACATCACCGAGCGCAAGGCGGCCGAAGGACAGCTGCGCAAGATGGCGACCCACGATTCGCTGACCGGGCTGCCCAACCGCACGCTGCTCGGCGACCGCATCGACCGCGCGCTCAGCTACGCGGCACGCTACGACTCCCGTATCGCCGTGCTGTTCCTGAACATCGACCGCATGCAGCAGGTCAACATGGACCACGGCCACCCGATGGGTGACCAGGCACTCGCCGCCGTCGCCAAGCGCCTGCAGACCCCGCTGCGCAGTATCGACACCGTGGCCCGTTGGAGTGGCGACACCTTCGTCGTGTTGATCCCGGACCTGGTGGAACCGGAATACGCCGGCGACGTCGCCCAGAGGATGCTCGACGCCCTGCACCTGCCACTGACCATCGACAGCATCTCGCTTTCGCTTACCGCGAGCATCGGCATCGCGCTATACGCACAGGACGGTCACGACCCCGAAACGCTGTTCAAGAACGCCGACATCGCCATGTACCGGGCCAAGGAACTGGGTGGCGACTCGATGCAGTACTTCAGCGCCGACCTAGACCCGGACACCGCGGATCACATCGCGCGCCTGCTCGAGCTACGTCAGGCGATTCGCAACGATCAGCTGAGCCTTCATTACCAACCGATCATCGATGCCAGTGACGGCCGCCTGGTGGGTATCGAGGCGCTGGTCCGCTGGGACCATCCGACGCAGGGCCTGCTGCTGCCCACGGCGTTCCTCGACACGGCCGAGGAGTCCGGCCTGATCATCGAACTCGGCCAATACGTCCTCAAGGCCGGTTGCGCGCAACTGCGCGCCTGGCGCGACGCCGGACTGCAGGTGCCTACGCTGACCATCAACCTGTCGCTGCGCCAGTTGCGCGATACCGAGTTGATCCATACCGTGCAGCAAGCCCTGGAGCACCACGGCCTGCAGCCGGGCGATCTGGTGTTCGATCTGCCGCCGAGCCTGTTGGCCAGCGACGGTGGGCTGCTGCTCAAATCCGTAAAGGAACTGATTGGACTCGGTTCCGGGTTCGCATTTGATGACATCGGTCGCTCGGCAACCCATCTTCACGTGCTGCAGCAGCTCTCGCGCGGCACGGTGAAACTCGACTCACGGCTGATCGCCTCGCTCGAAAAAGAGGAGGACACCCTGGCGTTGGTCGATGCCCTGACCCGTGCCGCGCACCGACTGGGCACACAGGTGTTGGCCGAAGGGGTTGAGAATACCGCCCAGCTCGAGCAGGTCCGCTCCCTCGGCTGCGACCTGGTCACCGGGTTCTTCACCGCACGCCCGATGCCGGCCGAAGAGGTCGCCGACTGGATCGGCCATCGTGCCGAAACGGCGCTCAACGAAAAAGTGACCGAAGGCTGATCTGCCGCTCGCGACAATGCGCCGTACCGCCTACCTGACCCACGCCGACTGCCACCGCCACGCCATGTTCGATGGCCACCCGGAGGCGCCGTCACGCCTTGGTGCGATCGAGGACCGGCTGATCGCCAGCGGCCTGCTCGACCTGCTGCGCTACCACGAAGCGATCCCGGCCACGCGCGACCAACTGGCCCGGGTCCACAGCGAGGCCCACCTCGACCGTCTCGAGGCACTGGCGCCGACCGACGACGAGCTGGCCGAGGTCGATCCCGACACCTGGATGAATGCAGCTACCCTCGACGCCGCCCATCGTGCCGCCGGGGCGGTGGTACGCGCCGTCGACCTGGTGCTCGCAGGCGAAGCCGACAACGCCTTCTGCAATGTCCGTCCGCCAGGTCACCACGCCGAACGCCACCAGGCGATGGGCTTCTGCTTCTACAACAACATCGCCGTTGGTGCCGCCCACGCGCTGGCCGCCCACGGCCTGAAGCGCGTGGCCATTGCCGACTTCGACGTCCATCATGGCAACGGCACCGAGGTGATCTTCGCCGACACCAGCCAGGTACTGGTCTGCTCGACCTACCAGCACCCGTTCTACCCCTACACCGCCCCGCTCGAACGGGAGACACTGATCCACTGTCCACTGCCTGCGGGTACCGGCGGCATGGGCTTCCGCGCCGCGGTTGAAGAGCATTGGCTGCCGGCCATCGACGCCTTCGCCCCCGAGCTGATTCTGGTGTCGGCCGGGTTTGACGCCCATCTCGAGGATGACATGGGCGGCATGCAGCTTGTGGAGTCGGACTACGCCTGGGTCACCAGCGAACTGGTCGAACTGGCGGCGCGCCACGCCAATGGGCGCCTGGTTTCGGCGCTCGAGGGGGGCTACGCCCTGTCGGCACTCGGTCGCAGCGCCGCGGTGCACGTGCGGGCGATGTTGGGTATCTAGCCGGAAACGCCCGACACGGGATGGCACCGGTTCTGCAAGAGGGCCGTCCACGGCCCGATGGGTAGCGGTTACGGCACAGGCCGAATCGCGGCGTGTACCCGTAAAGGGCATAAAGACGCCGCTCCTACAAGGAGGGCGCCTGTAGGAGGGCCGCCCACAGCCCGATGGGCGGTGATTACGGCACAGGACGGATCGCGGCGTGTACCCGTAGCTGCTCCTACGAGGATGGCGCCTGTAGGAGGGCCGCCCACGGCCCGATGGACGGTGGCTGCGCCTCTCCCCGTCTCGTCAGAGCTTCAACCGCACGACGGTGACATTCTCTTCGCTGTCGTGCTCGGCACTGAAGCCGAGCGCCCGTGCCAGACTGATCATCGGTCGGTTGTCCGGCAGGATCTGGCCGATGATCTCGGGCGTACCCCGCGCCCTGCAGTAGTCGATCATCTTCTGCATCAGCTTGCGACCGAGTCCCTGGCCCTTGAGATCCGAGCGGGCAATGATCGCGTATTCGGCCACGGTGTTGTCCGGGTCGGTCAGGGTACGGACCACGCCGAGCGTTTCCTGTTCGCCGCGCTCGCCCTTGGCCGTGGCAATGAACGCCATCTCACGGTCGTAGTCGATCTGGGTCAGCCGCGCCATCTCCCGGTGGCTCATGCGGCTGCTGACGACGCCGAAGAACCGGTAATAGATGTCCTGTGGCGACAACTTGTCGAGGAAGGTGTAGTGCGCCGTTTCGTCCTCGGGGCGGATCGGTCGCAACAGCACGTCACGGCCGTCCTTGAGCTTGAAATGCTCCTCGAGATCCTCCGGATAAGGACGGATCGCCAGCCGCTCCGGGCCGCTGCACTCGGCCGGCGCCACGCTGATCCGGGCATCGAGCGCCAGCACCCCCTCGGGTCCGGCAAACAGCGGATTGATGTCGAGCTCGACGATTTCCGGCAGGTCGATCATCAACTGGGCGACCTTGATCAGCGTCAGGCAGATGGCGTCGAGGTCGGCCGCCGGCGTGTCGCGGTAGCCTTCGAGCAGCTTGTAGATCCGGGTGCGAGTGATCAGCTCACGCGCCAGGCTCATGTTCAGCGGCGGCAGGGCCACGGCACGGTCGGCGATCACCTCCACCGCCGTCCCGCCCTGGCCGAACAGCAACACCGGGCCGAAGATCGGATCGGTGGTGGCGCCGATGATCAGCTCCTGCGCCCCCTTCATGCGCGCCATCTTCTGCACCGTGAAGCCCGGCGTCGGCACGTCAGGAAAGGCCTCGGCGACACGACCGAGAATGCCCTTGGCGGCGCTGCTGACGGCATCGGCACTGTCGAGATCGAGCACCACGCCGCCGACATCGGACTTGTGGCTGATCTGGTCGGAGAGCACCTTCAGCGCCACCGGGAATCCCATGCGCTGCGCCGTCGCCGCGGCACTGGCCGGATCGGCGACCACGTGAGTTTCGACCACCGGGATGGTGTACGAAGAGAACACCGCTTTCGCCTCGGCCTCGCCGAGCATGCTCCGCCCGGCCGCCAGCGCACTTTCGATCACCAACCGCGCCGTCGCCGTGGCCGGCTTGAACTCCTCGGGCGCCGTCGGCGGCGTCTGGGTCAGCAGTTCCTGGTTGCGACGGTAGTTGACGATATGCATGAACGCCCCCACCGCACCTTCCGGGGTGCGGTAGGTGGGGATGTCGGCCGCAGAGAAGAGATCACGCGCCTCGACGACGGCGTTCTCACCCATCCAGTTGGTCAGCACGTACTTGCCGTGCTTGCCCTTCATCTTTTCCAGGGTGTCGAGCACCGCCTGCGCCCCCACGGTGCTCGAGGCGATCGCCGTCGGCGCATGCATCACCAGTACCGAGTCGACCTCCTTGGCCAACAAAAGGATCTCCAGCGCGGCGGCGTAGCGGCTGCCTGGGGCGTCACCGATGATGTCGATCGGGTTGCTACGTGACCAGTTAGACGGCAGCACGGCGTCAAGCTTGGCAATAGTGGCCTCATCGAGTTCGGCCAGCGTACCGCCAATATCGATCAGCCGGTCGACCGCCATGACGCCTGGACCACCGCCGTTGGTCATGATCGCCAACCGCTCACCCTGCTGGCGTCTCAGCGAGGGCCGCGCCAGGGTCTCGACCGCGGCGAACAGTTCATGGAAGGTGTACACGCGCAGCATGCCGGCACGACTGATCGCCGCATCGTAGACATTGTCGGCCCCGGCCAGGGCCCCGGTGTGTGACGCCGCCGCCTTCGCCCCCTCGGCGACGCGGCCGGCCTTGATCACCACCACCGGCTTGATCCGGGCCGCGGCCCGGGCCGCCGACATGAAGGTACGGCGCTCGTGGATCGACTCGATGTAGAGCAGGATTGCATGCGTTCCGGGATCGCCGGCAAGGTAGTCGAGGGCGTCGCCGAAATCGACGTCGAGGGCGTCACCGAGCGAAACGAAGTGCGAGAAGCCGATGTTCTTCGACGCGGCCCAGTCGAGCACCGAGGTCGCCAGCGCCCCGGACTGTGAGATGAAGCCGATCTGGCCAGGCGCGGCCCGTACGTGCGAAAAACTGGCGTTGAGGCCGGAACCCGGCACCAGCAGGCCGAGGCAGTTGGGCCCGATCAGGCGCATGCCGTGCTCGCGGGCGCGCTCACGCAGCCGTTGTTGCAGCGACACGCCCTCCTCGTCCTCGTGGGCACCGAGGCCGGCGGTGATGACGATGGCGGCGCGCGTGCCGCGTTGACCGAGCTCGTCGATGAGACCCGGAACCGTCGGTGCCGGGGTGCAGATCACCGCCAGGTCCGGGGTCAGCGGCAGGCTGGCGACGTCAGGATAGGCGAGGACCCCGGCGATGGAGTCGTGTTTCGGATTGACCGGCATGATCGGGCCGGAGAAGCCGGCCTCGAGCAGGTTGCGCATCAGCACCGTACCGACCCGCTGCGGGCGGTTCGAGGCGCCGATGACGGCAATCGACTTGGGGCGGAAGAGGTATTCGAGGTTCCTGACGCTCATGACTTGCTTGTCCCAATGAATTTGACGCCCAAAGACATTAGGGGGCGTCGTGTTTTTGCACTGCAACATTATAGCCGAGGGATGGTGAAAGTTGGGCTACAGTTAAGGTGCATGGATGCTGATGGAAGGATCGCAGGACGTTCGCCGGTGGCCGGCAGGGGTCCGTTCGACCTCGCCGACGAGGACGCCTACCGCCGTTGGCGTGAACTGAAGCTGGCCACGGCCCCGCAGCGACTCGACGAACTGACGGTCGAGATCCGCGATCTCGAACACCCTACAGTCGCCGAACGTGGCGCCCTGCTGGAACGGATCAGGCGGGCCAACATGGCCCTCTACCACTGCGGCCTGACCGAGAACCGTGGCTCTGTGCTGCGTTTCGCCGAGCATTTCGGCCTGCTCCACCTCGACCGCAACCCGGCCACCGAAGACGACGGCCTGAGCGCCATCCAGGTCCAGGCCGAGCGCCAATCTAGCGAGTTCATTCCCTACACCGACCGGGCGATCCGCTGGCACACCGACGGCTACTACAACCCGCCCGAGCGACAGATCCGCGCCTTCATCCTGCACTGCGTGCGGCCGGCGTCCGAGGGTGGTGTCAACCGCCTACTCGACCCCGAGTTGCTCTACCTGCGCCTGCGTGATGAGGATCCAGACCTGGTCGCCGCGCTGATGCACCCGGCGGCGATGATGATCCCGGCCCATATCGAGGAGGGCGTCGAGCTACGACCGGAACAGAGCGGCCCGGTTTTTTCAGTTTTGACCGGGGGCCCGCGCCCGGCGCTGCACCTGCGCTACACCGCTCGCACCCGCAGCATCCGCTGGCGCGACGGCCAGGCCACACGTACAGCGGTCGCGCGCCTGGAGGCGTTGCTGGCCGATCCGCTATCCGGTGCCTTCGAACACCGCCTGGGCCCCGGCGAGGGCATTCTCTGCAACAACGTCTTGCACAGTCGCAGTGCCTTCCATAACGGTACATCGGATGGACGGCTGCTCTACCGCGCCCGTTTCCACGACCGCATAACAGGCACCTGAAACGACGAAGGCCGGGACTGGGTCCCGGCCTTCGTTAGGCGTTCGTTTGATCAGGCGCTCAGCCAGCCTTTTTGCGCGCGAACCACTTCTCCGCCTCCTCGTCCCAGCCGTCGGTACGAACGTAGGGATTGGTGCGCGGGTGGTTGATCATGTTCGGGTCGATCTCGACGCCGACCCCTTCGAGGAAGTTGGCCAGGCCGATGCGCTCGATCATTTCGCCGGTACGCTCGTGCTCGAGGGCGTTTTCGGCAAAAAAGTCGATGACGCGCCCACCGAGGTCGTTCAGCGCCTCGTAGTCCTCTTCGGTGTCGAGCGGCATGAACGGCACGATGACCGTACCCAGCAGGTCGCCGATCTTCAGCGTGCGCTTGCCGCCGATGAGCACCGTCGCACCCTTTTCGTCACCCGGAGCGAGCGCCTTGGTCATGACGTTGAGGCAGTGCATGCAGCGCACGCAGCTCGGATTGTCGACCTCGAGCGTGTCGTCGTCGTTGAGGCTCAGGGCGTTGGTTGGGCAGCGGCTGATGACGTTGTCGATGACGTGCTTGCGCCCCTTGCGTTCGACGAACGCCTTGACCTCGGCCTGATCGACCTTCATGTCATCCTTCCAGGTGCCGATGACGGCGAAGTCGGCGCGCTGCACCGAGTTGACGCAGTCGTTGGCGCAGCCGGAAAACTTGAACTTGAACTTGTACGGCAGCGACGGGCGGTGCATGTCGTCGAGGTAGGTATTGATGATCTGCCGATGCGCCTTGGGCTCGTCGTAGCAGCTCATCTCGCAGCGGGCGTGGCCGACGCAGGAGGCCGCAGTGCGCAGCGCGGGGCCGGCACCGCCGAGGTCGAAACCGAGTTCGTTAATCTCGTCGAACGCCTTCTGCACATTCTCGGTAGTGCAGCCCTGAAACATGATGTCGCCGGACTGGCCGTGGAAGGCGATCAGGCCCGAGCCGTGCTTCTCCCAGATGTCGCACATCTTGCGCAGCGTCCCGGAATCGTAGTGGAACCCGGGCGGGGGCATGACGCGAAGGGTGTGAAACTCCGACGACTCGGGAAACTTGTCGGCCACCTCGGAGAAGCGCGGGATGATTCCACCGCCGTAACCGAAGACGCCGACGGTACCGCCCTTCCAGTAGCCCAGGCGCGTCTCGTAGGAGTGCTCGAGTTGCCCGAGGAGGTCGACCATCATCGGATTGTCGTCTTCTGCCAGCCGCTTGAGGCCGGTCACGAAGCTCGGCCAGGGGCCGGTCTCCAGCTCGTCGAGCATCGGGGTCGGGTGCATCTCTTTGGTCGCCATCGGCATAACCTCGGTCGCGTCGTATAAAGGGCATTCTGACAATCGTCAAGATAGATGGGACAGGACGCCCGGTAAAGTCCGACCAAATAGGTACGGTATTATTCAATGGCTACCCCCAATTGGGTAGACGGGTCGCGGACGAGCGCCGCCAGAGGCGCGGCGAAGTCGTCACCCCCTCCCCTCCGAGCAGGATCGCGATGGCCTCGCGCCGGGGTCGCAACACCTGTTCCAGCTTGTCACGCAACAACGAACCGCTGGCCGTACTGCGCGCGAACACCGGGTAGCAGAGCGCCTCCTGGCAACCGGCCAGCATCTGCAGGGCATCCACCTCGTCCACCAGCTCCGGGACCGCCGCAAGCAGCATCGCGGCCACCGGGTCGGAACCGGCCCCAGGATCACGCTCGGTGACGCCGCCCTAATCACCGGCGTGTGCTGGCCGGCACTCGCGCTGGTGAACTCGCGACCGAGGATCTGGATGGCCTGGGCCGGCCGCATAGGGTTGCTGCCGTCGAACCATGCCCCGGGTTAACAAGATCCGTGCCCTCAGGTGACCTCGAAGACGTCGAGAATGACCCCTTCGGCGTGCCGCCCGGCACGGGCGACGGCGACCACGCCGTTGAGCCAGCGGTAGTTCGAATGGCCGCAGGAGAAGCGTGGCGTGGTACGGAAGTAGTAGTTCGCCGGGTCGACCCAGGCGCCTTCGGCGAGCCGCGCCATCACCTCGGGCGGGCCGTGACGCAGCCCCCAGTTGGTCACCTCGATCAGCGCACCGTCGTCGGTCTGCAGCGTGTAACGTGCCTCGACCTCGGTGACATCATCACGGCGCAGCATCTGCCAGTCGGCGCCGCCGGGGAGCACCCGGCCGGCGAGCCGTGGGCCACGAAAGCTGCCACCGGTGATCGGTATCACTCGTCGTGTACCGGCCGCGAGTTCGCCAACCACCAGCGGCGCGTCGATGGTCACCTCGGCATGGTAGAGCAGGCGCAAGCCGGGAATGTTGGAACCTGTTTCAGCCACCGGGCTTACCCACCATCAGTATCAATGCCGCCAGCGCGGTGAGGTTCGCCACTCCTGAGGCCAGCAGCCAGATACGACTCATCCGGCGATAGGTCTCCGGGAGCGGTCCGTCACCCGCGCCACGGGCCAGCACGCGCAACTGCCGCTGCAGTGGCACCAGGACCACCGCCCAGGCCAGGGCAGCGACCAGGAACAGGATGATGCCGCCGGAAAGCCAGCCTTTTTCTGCCAGTTGACCCGTACTCAGCGCGAGCATCCCGCCCCCGCCGACCAGAAGCAAGAGCGCCCCGCTGGCGGTGAAGCGCAGGTCGCCCGCGACCAGGCCATCGAGAGTAAATGCAGCCAGCCGCGCCTCGCCGTTACGATCGGCGCGCCTCTTCCACCAGCCTGCAAGCAGCAGGCTGCCGATGAACAGCACCGCACCGGCGACGTGCAGGACCAAGAACAGAGAGTAGCTCACCCGGATGGCCGCCTCACCAGTGGGCCAGGAGCAGGCCGTCCTCGACCTTGTGCTCGAAGCGGCGCAGCGGGCGCGACCCCTTGGCGATACAGTCACCGCTGTCTAGATCGAAGACCCACTCGTGCTTGGGACAGGTCAGGCGCAGGCCGTCGACGGCCAGGTGCGGGATGTCGGTCACCTGGTGTGGGCAGCGGCCGTCGTAGACACGCAGTTCCTCACCAGTTCGGTAGACGAACACGCCGCGACCGTCGGCCTCCAGGCGCACCGGTTCACCGTCCGGGATCTCGGCCACCGGGGCCAGGTCGTGCCAGCCCGGTTCGGCGTCGAGGTTCTCCGGGCGAAACTCGGGGATGTCCATCTCCAGCAGGATGTCGGTGGCCCAGACGATCTTGGCCAGACCGAGGACCGGAAAGGCCATCAGCAACGCATCGATGATCTCGTTCGGGGTGGCGCCGTTGCGCAGCGCGCGGGTCAGGTACTGGCGGAAACCGCCCTCGGTCTGGACCGCGACCTTGGTGATTACCGAGATTAGGTCACGGCTGCGGGTGTCGAGGTGATCACCGGCCTTCTTCAGGAAGGTGAAATAGCTCGTCATCGCCTCCGGTCGGGTCTTGATCAGGTAGTTCAGTGCGTCGCTCATCGTGGCCTCCAAGCCGGTGCAATCGATGGCTTATGAGCATAGCCGAGGCTGCGGGACCGTCCATGACCGCCGTCAGTCACACCCCTTGGCCCACCGGGTCAACGTCTGCTCGATGACCACCTGGTGGCGCAGGGGTGTGAGCAGCCAGAGGCGTCGCAGGCTGGGAGGAGGCGTCGTCAGTAGGGTCTCGTGCAAGATCCCGAGTGCCCGTTGCGGGTCGAGATCGCCGTGAACCGTGCCGAGCAACGGCAACGCCAGCCGCGCGACGGCATGGTGGCGGCAGCGTGCCGCAATCTCGGTCAGCGCCATCGCGACCACATCGGCGACTACCAGCGGTTCGGCCTCGAGATCGACCACCACGGCATGCCAGCGTCGCCCGTGACTCGCGACGCTACCGAGTGTCGCCGGGGTGTCGAAGGCCAGTGCTGTATGCAGGCGCACCGGGTGCTCTGGCAGGGACGGACGCCACTCTGGAGACGCGCCGAGGACCCGCCAGCGGTCCTCTTCGACGACGTGCCGATCGACAGGAAACGGGGCTTCTTCGGGAGGTGCCGCGACCAGTTCGAGATCACCGTGACACCACCTGGTGCGACGCCCCCCGGCGAGCAGCCGCAGCCTGGGCGCAGGATTCACGATCTGCTCACGTGACGCCTCATCGGGCGAGGCACTCCTGGTCAAACTGGCGCTGCAGTTCGCTGCGTCGCACCGGCTGATTCGCCGCTTCACCCATCTGCCTGCTGAGGTCTGAGCAGTGGGCACTCAGCCTCGCCTGGGACTCCTCTGTCCTGCCCTCGGGTAGCGTGCAGCCACCCAGCCATGTCGCCAGCAGTAAAATCAACAGTAGGTCTCGCTTCACTTTCATCTCCCGGCTGTAACGTCCCGCCGACGGCGGTGACCTAACCCAAAGATTAGCGCTTCGCCATGGTGACGGGTACAGACGGGTATCAGTCGCTCTCCAGCGGAGCGGCAAGTCGTTGCGAAACGCGGCGATAGAGCAGGCTGGCCGCCCAGAGGTTTCG
This sequence comes from uncultured Gammaproteobacteria bacterium, assembly GCA_964195335.1. Taxonomy (GTDB): domain Bacteria; phylum Pseudomonadota; class Gammaproteobacteria; order QNFN01; family QNFN01; genus QNFN01. The sequence continues at coordinate 50,956 of CAXMPC010000068.1, forward strand.
CGCCAGCAACAGGAACGAAACGCCAAGCACCAGGGCAAACGGGTAGATCAGCGGATCGGGCCAGAGCACGGCCAACGGCAACAGGACCACCGCACCGGCGTGGGCGCGGAACTGGCGCCGGCTGACGGCATCCGGCAGCACCTGTTTCATGTGCGGGATCTTGAAACCGGTGCCCATCCGGCCGCTGTGCAGCAGGCCGTTCTGCAGGTGGAACCAGACCAGGAACGGCACGATCTTGTAGAGCATGCCGTTGATCACCGACAGCGCGAAACCGACGACCAGGCCGGCGCCGAGCAGCAGTACCGTGCGCGGGTCATTGATCCACTCCGGGGCCGCGCGTGTGACGACCCAGAACAGCAGGGTCACCAGCAGGCAGCCCATGCCCAACCGCCAGAAACTGAAGGTGACATCCGGCAGCCGCCGCTTGCGCTGCCGTTGCAGGTCGAGCGTGACCAGGGCGAACGCAGCATTGCCGAGCACCAGCACGACCGCAGCCAGGACGCCGGCCTGGGCCGCCGCCGGCCACGCCAGCGCCAACGTCCACAGGACGAGGGCCGCGAACACCAGTCGGTTGAGGTGACGTGTCAGCCATTCGGGGTATTCCGGTGTCATCTGGAACATCGGCACCACCTGGAAGGCGACCCCGCTCACCAGGATGCCGATCCAGCCGAGCAGGGCCCAACCGGCGTGCAGGTCGGTCACGACGCCACGCTGCAGGGTGACACCGCTCCAGCCGTGACCGGCGAGCAGCCAGAAGCCGAGACTCGCCGCCACTGCCAGTGCCATTATCGCCAGGGTCATGCCGCGAACGGCGGCGTGGCGGCGTGGAGCACGCGCCAGACTGTGGGCCGCCGCCGCGACCAGCGCCGCGACCGCGCCGGCGAGCAGCAGCGCGGCCGCCTGCAGCAGGCTCGGGGCCGGCAGGGTGAAACCGAGCGCCAGCGTGGCCGTACCGGCAACCAGCAGCGTGTGCACCACCGTCGCGACGATCACCGGACGCGCCACAGGGGCACCGGCGACCACCGGCAGCATCTGCAACATGGCGCCAAACATCACCATCGTCAGTACACCGAGGGTGAACAGATGGGTCAGGGCGAGCATGCCCGGCGTCCAGCGCGACTGCAGCAGGTCGGGCCCGGACCAGAGGAGCAGCGCCACCGCGGCAATTCCGAACAGTGGCGCGGTCATGAAAAAACGGAACGGGGCATTGACCGGCGGCGCCTGTTCCAGCGCCAGGCCCGGGTAACTCACCTCAGGCGTCCGCGGCAGCGGCCGTGGCGACCGGGTCGTCGCGACGCCAGATCAGCACCTCGTAGGGTGTCGTCGCACCGGTCTGGCAGCGCCAGGCGCATCCGAGTTGCTCGAGCATCGGGTAGAGCGGAAACGGTTCGCGCTGGTGGAGCACGCGCAGGTACTCTCCCGGGGCCAGCTCGCTGGCGGCCTCCAGCGTGCGCTCGAGCGGCTCGCAGGGCTCGAGCCCGGAGACATCGAGGCGCCGCTCACGTGCGGACATCAGTCAGGCCGCGGCCCCGAGCTGCCGGGCAAAGGCGGTGGCGCCTTCACCAAGAGCCTGGTCGGTCATCGGGTAGACGATCTCCTCCTCCTTGAGGTTGTGCTGTTGCATCAGGATGTTCAGGGTCTCGGCAACACCGAGCGCCTCGTCGCCATCCCGTGCGGTAATGGCCGCACGCAACTCCTCGAACAGGCCACGCATCTGATCGTGCTCCATGCGCATGATCCGGGTCGGACCCATGGCCATGCCCGTCAGGCGCTCGAACTCCGGAAACACCTGTGTCTCCTCCAGTTCGAAATGGTGGGTCATGCCTTCGAGGTACGTCTCCAGGCCGGCCGTAGCCGTATCCCAGTCGCCCTCACCGGCCGCCGCCTCGAGCGCGGCGAACAGGTCGTCGCAGCGGCGGTGGTCATGGGACATGTAGGTTGTCACATCACTCATCTCTAAACTCTCCGTATCGTGTCGACTGGCACTATCCCCCGGCACGCTGGCATCGGCATTGATGAACATCAAGAGCCGCTTGCCGCTCCGGCGGACGAGCGCTATGGTGCCCGGCAACATGACCCACGACGACCTCACCACCACCCTGGGCAAAATCCCGCTGTTCGCGAGTCTCGACGACGACGAACTGGGGGTGATCTCGCACGCGACCCATCACCATCGCCTGCTCCGTGGTGAAATGCTGTTCCAGAAAGGCGACCCGGCGCTCGGCTTCTACTACCTCGTCGAGGGGCAGGTGAAGCTGGCCCTGCTGGCGCCCGACGGCCAGGAGAAGGTGATCCAGCTGATCGAGCCCGGCATGACCTTCGGTGAAGCGGTGATGTTCATCGAACGCCCGTTTCCCGCCTACGCCGAAGCGCTGCGCGCCAGCCAGTTGCTGTTCATTCCGCGCACGCCGCTGATCGAGGCGCTCAACGGCAACCCGGGCTTCGCCCTCAAGCTTCTCGCCGGGCTCAGCACCAGGCTGCACGGCATGGTGAACGAAATCGAGGCGCTGTCGACCCGCAACGCGACCCAACGGGTCATCGGTTTCCTGGTCGCCGACCGCGGCCACGACGACCCGGACACCCTGGCCCTGCCAGCAAGCAAGGCCCTGATCGCCTCGCAACTGAACCTGACACCCGAGACCTTCTCGCGTGTCCTGCACGACCTGCAGCAACGGCAGCTGATCGAGGTCGACGGGCGGACCATCCGCCTGCTCGACCGCGACACCCTACTCGGCCAGGAAGAGCCGGGCTGAGCAGACGGCACCGGTGGCCGGGTTTCCCGGCGGCACTCCTGCTACTTACTTGAGCAGCTGGGTGGCCTTCTCTACATCGGCAAGGTTGAGAGTCCCCACGGCCTGTTTCAGTGAGACGTTGCTGAGAACGTAGGCATGGCGCGCGACATCGTAGTCGCGCTTGGCCTGGAACAGGTCACGCTGGGCATCGAGCACGTCGACAATGGTGCGCGTGCCGACCTCGAAGCCGGCCTGGGTGGCGTCGAGGGCACTCTGGTTCGAGACCACGGTCTGTTGCAGGGCCGAAACGGCGGAGATCGACGCAATCACCGTGCGGAAGGCATCCCGTGTCTGTTGCCCGACGAAACGCCGCTGCTGCTCGTAGAGTTCGTTGGCCTCGACCAGTCGCGACTCGGCCTCGCGGGTGCGAGATGAAACCAGCCCGCCGGTGTAGATCGGCAGGTTCAGTTCCAGGCCGATGGCACCTGTCTCCAGGTCACTGTTGAAGGTACTCTTGGTGTTGTTGTCGCCATAGCGAGCAAACAGGTCGACCGTCGGGTAGTGGTCTGAACGGCGGACCTCGATTTCGTCACTGGCCACGTTGACGCCGAACTGTGCCGCGAGCAAGGTCAGGTTGCCCTCGTAGGCCTGGGCGACCCATCTTTCCATGTCATCGGGTTCAGGGCGGACCAGCGGTACCTCTTCGTCGAGTTCGGCAAGTTCGCCGACGGACTGGCCGGTGATGACGCGCAGCGATTCGCGCGCGCTGTCGAGCTCGTTCTGGGTCACGATCTCCTCGGTGACAACCCGATCGAAACGCGCCTGTGCTTCATGGACGTCAGTGATCGCTATCAGTCCCACTTCAAAGCGCTGCTTGGTCTGATCGAGCTGTCGTGCCGTGGCCTCCTTGTCAGCGCGCACGGCTTGTAGATCGACCACCGAGTTGAGGACGTTGAAGTAGAGCCGCGAGGCACGCACGATCAGGTTCTGCTCCTCGAACGTGTAGCTGACCTCCGCCTGCTTGGCCCGGTTCGATGCCTGGCCCTGGCGCAGCCACGCCGCACGGTCAAACACCGGCTGCAGCAGGCTTAGGGAGTAACTGTTGCCGTTGAAGCTATCCGATGGAAAGTTTTCCGGATTCGAGTAGTTCCTTGCCACATCGGCGCCGAGAAAAATATTTGGCAGGTACTCGGATCGCGCCTGCGGGATCACCTCACGTACGGCCTCGAGCTCGGCCGCAGCCGCGCGCAGCTGGCGATCCTCAACCTGGGCCAGGCGGTAGACGTCGAGCAGGTTCTCGGCGACAGCGGACGACGTGCCAGCCAGCAGGGCCAGGAGCACGGCAACGGGTGCAGTGTGACGGATCATGACGCAACGGTTCCCTTGTTTGGTCAGGAGGGGCGTGACCGCCCGGTCCTATTGTGACCCATCTTCGCCACGATGCCAGTCTGACGGGCAGTTGATGCGCGTCCAAGATCAATTGATCTGGATCAGGTTCCGCGCGCTTCCTTGCCACACCAGTTGACGGCCAGGGGGGCGACTGGTTGAATAACCTACCAGTTAAGTTGGTTTTTGTCCGCTACCGGAGTCTGCACCATGCGACTTTCGACCAAGGGGCGCTACGCCGTCACCGCCATGTTCGACCTGGCCCTGCACGAGCAGGACGGGCCGGTCCCACTTACCGAGATCTCCACCTGCCAGACGATCTCGCTCTCCTACCTCGAGCAGCTCTTTGCCAAGCTACGCAAGCATGAGCTGGTGGTCGGCGTCCGCGGCGTCGGCGGCGGCTACCGCCTCGCCCGACCCGCGACCGAGATCTCCATCGCCGACATCCTGCGAGCCGTCGACGAGAAGGTTGATGTCTCCCGCGCCGCGCAAAAAGGCGACCCGGCCCAGGCTCTGTGGATCGAATTCAGCGAGCAGCTCTACTCCTATCTCGACCACCGCACCCTGGCCGACTGCATCAGCAGCCCATACGCCCTGCGCATCTCCGCCCGCCAGGACGGCGAACACGCTCGCGGCATCCCCACCCGTCAGAACGCCGCCTGATACGCCAAACCTCGCGATCACCACGTCGCCAAGCGGCGACGAGGTGATTCTCATCTCCTGACCGCGGCATCTCCACGACGCAACGACCGGTTCGCCATCGGGGGATAGCGTCGTGATTGAAGCCGGATCGTGCCAGACGTGGATGGGTGACGTGTACAGCTCAGACGCAGCCGGTCGGTTTCGGCAGGCCGCCGTACTTGGTGATCGGCTTCATCGGTCCGGTCATCCACAGGTCGAACAGGGCCCGGGTGTCTACACCGAGGTACCTGGCAAACTTGCGCACCGGCGGGACCGAGGCATTACCGTCGTAGTATTCGCGCGCCTTCAGTACCTGTTCCCAGCGGTCGCCATCGAGCTCGATGCCATCGCCCTCGGCCATGGCGTGGGCCACGACCTCGCTCCAGTCGTTCATATCCTCGAGGTAACCGTCGCCGTCGCGTGCCGGCAGTTGGATGGCGGTCATATGGGTGGCTCCTGTTCTCATGGTTGCACTGGTCAATGGCGCCACAGTAGATAATATCAGACTATTTTAGTCAACTATCCACGATGGGGGAGGCTGGGTCCACCACCCGGGTGGCTTGTGGTATACAGGCCGCTGCCCCGCACCCGGTTTTATCAAGGAGTAAGCAAATGAGGCTCGGCGCCCAGCTCATCTTGATCGCCGCCCTGTTCACACTGCTGCTCGGCGGCTGTAGCGGGCTCGAGGAGAATCGGCGCAACTCCAACTTCGGACTGCAGCTCCTCTCCTACGAGAATGCGGTGCGTTGGGGCGACTACAAGCGTGCCGCCAACTACCTCAAGCCGGGCTTACTCATGGAACCGATCGACTTCGATTCCTACGACGGCATCGAGATTGCCGACTGGAAGGTGCGTAATACCATCAACAGCGAAGACGGGAACCAGACCACGCTGGAATTGCGCATCCATTACATTCGCAAGGGCGAGGCGCAGGTACGCAAGATCGACCGGGTGCAAACCTGGGAGTACGACAAGGAAAGCAAGCGCTGGTGGCTGATTACGCCGTTTCCGAAATTCGATTAACTACGCACTGACTGCAACCGGGTCATTTCCAGACCTCCGGCACGACCTCCACACTTGAGTCGCCGTCAGCGAGCCAGGCCATACCACCGTCGATGGTGCAATCGAGCCGCATACTGCGCTGGGCCAGTCCGGTCAGGGCCGCCGACACCTCGGCCGGGATGTTGACCACCTTCAGATTGGCGCGACGACCGAGTGCCTCAGCGTTCCGGGCCCACCACAATTCGGCAGCGCGCCCGCCGTAGGTAACCACCACGACCTGTCCGGCCCGTCCGCACGCCTGGCGCAGCCTACGCTCGTCGGGCAGCCCGGTTTCGATCCAGAGCGCGAGACTGCCGTCGGGCTCGTGCCGCCACAGGTCGGGCTCATCGTCACTGGACAGGCCGCGAGTGAATGCCAGATCCGGGTCGGCATGAAGCGCGAACGCCAGCAACCGCACCATCATCCGCTCGTCGGTCTCCGACGGATGGCGAGCGAGCGTCAGCGCATGGGCGGCGTAGTAGTGACGGTCAAGATCGCTGACCTGGAGCTCGGCCTTGAAGATGGTCGCCTTGAGGGCCATGTGAGCGGTCAGTAAGACGCGATGGCGCGCAGGGCGATGTAAGGCACGATATTGAAAAAGAAGATCGCCAGCTTGAAGGCCAGCATGCCGCCGTAATGGATGGCGTCGAAGGTCGACTCCTCAAGCCTGAACCAGCGGCGATGCATGCGCAGGACCCAATCACGAGCAAAGGCCAGAAAGCCGAACCACCAGAGCAGAATGGCGAAATTTATCAGCGTGCACCAGCCGAGGAATGCACGGATCAGTTCAGGCTCCATGGGCCATCTCCTTGTCAGGCGGGACGCGACAGCGGCCCGCCATAGACGACGGTCGCAAAGGATTGCGGGCCAGGGTGCTCACGCCGGGCATGGCTGGCCATCGAGCAGGTCGTCGACCTTGTACTTCGGGGTGCATGCCAGTCGCTGCATGACCGGAAACGAGACCGGGGCAAGGCCGTAGCGACGATCGATCTCCTCGAGCATGCCGAGCCAGAGGCGGGCCGTCATCTCAGCATCGGCCAGGGCGCGGTGAAAGACACCGTCGTTAGGGATGCCGCGCCAGCGCACCAGGCTGCCCAGTTTGTGGTTCGGGGCATCCTGGTAGACCCGCCTCGCTACCAGCATCGAGCAGGCGAATTCACCAGCATAGTCACGCTGGATGCGCGACAGCTCGGCATCGAGAAAACGCCGGTCGAAGGAGGCGTTGTGAGCCACGAGGTTGTGCCCGCCGATGAAATCGGCGAACTCCCCCATCACCTCCTCGCAACCCGGGGCATCACGCAACATGGCGTTGCTGATGCCGGTGTAGGACTCGATGAACGGGCTGATTCGGAGCCCGGGATTCATCAGCCGCTGGAAGCGCTCGGTGATGCGTCCCTGTTCGACCACCACGGCACCGATCTCGATCGCGCGGTCTCCCTGGTTCGGCGACAGACCGCTGGTCTCGAAGTCGAGTACGACGACCGTGTCGGCCGCCGGGTTTGGCGTAGCCTGCGCAACCGTCATCAGACCAGCCCCTCGCCCGTGACGAAATAGGAGATCGCGTCGGCGATCAGCGCCAGCCCGATCAGCAGCAGCAGTAACGGCATCATCACCTTGCTGATCCGCTCGAGAACACCGTTGATCCGATCGAGGATCGGACGGCTACGTTCGCCAAGCACGGCGACCAGCACCGGTACCACAACGAATGGCAGCGCGTAGAGAATGTTGTAGGCGACCAGCGTCAGCACCGCCCCGGCGGTGGCGAGATCGGCCTTGAGCATCTGGTCGACGGCGGCGAAATACGGCAGCGCGAACGGGATGCCGACGAAGTTGACCACCGCACCGAACCCGAACGCCTTGGCCGGAGTCAGCTGGCCACTCACTTCGGGTTCACGCTTCTGCTGGGGCCGGGTCGACCGCCAGCCGACCCAGAGCAGCAGCAGGCCGACCACCAGGCTGATGACAAAATCGATGGCATGCGGATTCGCCAGCCGGTCGGACACCTTGTCGATGCCCAGTGCGACGACGAATCCGGCGGCAAGGTAGGCGGCCGTGTGGCCGAGCAGCAGCATGCTGCTGGTTAGCACCGGACGCCCAGCCCCGGCGGCGTAGACCATGAACGCGAACAACACCGGGTTGACCACGTCGGCCAACAGGATCGGCGTCAGGGTGGTCCACAATTCGATCATCGATACGTCATCCCGGTGCCTTCCACGCGAAGCGCCTGGTACGGATGCCCGTCACCGGGAAAGGCCCCTGGTCAGTCCATCTCGAACCCCGAGGCATCGAGTCAACTGGCAAGGTTAGCGAAACTGGATGACGAAGAAAACGGGAACCCCGAAGCTCCCCGTGGGGCTGCCGACAGTCGCTGAAGGCGCCACCCGGAGCCGTATGCCGATGGCGGCAAACGTTCCGGTCAGGCTTCAATCAGTTGGAGGCTGGGTCACATCGTCGGATTCGGACTGGGACGGGAGGGCGCTGTCGTCGGTCTCAGGAGTCGATTCGGCAGCCTCCTTCTCGGCTTTGGCGGCGAGCTTGGCCAGTCGTTTGGCTTCCTTTTTCTCGGCTTTGGCCTTGGCTCTGGCATTACGTTCGAACGAATAATTGGGTTTTCGCGCCATAGGGCATGTACTCCTGGCGAAATGGGGAACAGTCGTCGATAAGCAGGCATCAGGTGATGCGAGTGCCGTTGAAATTAAAGGGGGCGACTCGGCCGACGGTGCCAACGTTCCCTGAAAGGGCACCACTGTCACCGTCGAAACCGAGTCCAGACGTGATCGTCTGCCCCCTGGCCAGCCCTAAAGAGAGGACTGACCCAGGCCCGTCAGGCCTCCTTGAGATCAGAAGCCGCCTGCTTGCCGCGCTCCGTGGTGACCTCGTAGCTGATGCGCTGCCCTTCCGCCAGGGAACCCATGCCAGCGGCTTCGACAGCGCTGATGTGGACGAACACGTCCTTCGAGCCGTCTTCCGGCTGAATGAACCCGAAACCCTTCGCAGGATTGAACCATTTGACAGTACCAGTAGCCATTGGAAACTCCGTATACATTAATAGCCGCGCCAAATCGGGCGCGGAGACGAGCAATCGTGTCGAAGTGGGTATCCAGACGGTGCA
>CAXMPC010000069.1:0-13971 GCA_964195335.1 uncultured Gammaproteobacteria bacterium
TGGATCAGCCATTGCCGCAACAAGGGGTCGGGATCGAGCAGGTTGTCCGCGAATTAACCGATCAGGTCATTCCCAACGGGTCTCCGGTACCGAAACCCGGTTTCTCTTCGTTTATTACCACCGGCGCCACCACTGTTTCCACGCTGGCGTCCACCGCGGCAAGCATGGCTTCCCCACAACGCTACTGGGGTACCGCTTTCAACTTCCTGGAGGAACTATCCCTGCAATGGCTGGCGCAAATGTGCGGCCTCGGAAGCATGGAAGGGGTCTACAGCAGTGGTGGATCGGTGGCGAACCTGGTGGCACTGGGCGGTGCTCGCCAGTCCGCATTTGAACGACTCGGTCATGATCCGGCCGCTAATGGAGTGGACAGGCCGGTCAGTGTTTACGCCAGTGAGGAATGTCACCACACCATCCAGCGCTCCGGGGGCGTGCTGGGAATCGGCCGCCGTGCCATCAGGCCGATCGCCTGTGACGGCGGGGGCCGGATGGTCATCGAGGCCCTGCAGGAGGCGATTGCCGGAGACCGGGAACGGGGCGTGCTGCCCTTGGCGATCGTCGCCAATACGGGCACCACCAACACTGGCGCGATCGATCCATTGCGGGAGATCGGAGAAATCGCAAAGGATAACGCCATCTGGTTTCATGTCGATGGCGCCTATGGGTTGCCGGGGATTCTGGATGAGCGGATCAGCCACCTTTACCAGGGACTGGAGATGGCTGACTCAGTGATTATCGACCCGCATAAATGGCTTGGTGCCGCGGTGGGTGTTGCCGCGACATTCGTTCGTGACCGGGACATTCTGCTACGAGCGTTTACCCAGGAACCGGCCGACTACCTTGAGGGCTCGCTGGACCAGGCCGATAGCCCCGGTGCGGGCATCGAGCACTCCCTGGATGATTTCGGCATTCCCTATTTCGATTACGGCGTCGAGTTGAGTGCGCCATGTCGCGGTGTCGTGGTCTGGGCCATGATTCGCGAAATCGGAGTCGAGGGGATGCGTGAAAGAGTGAAACGCCATAATGACATGGCGAACCACGTCGCCCGATTTGCCAGCGAGCACCCGCATCTCGAGGTTCTTGGCAAACCGACACTGTCGATCTGCTGTTTTCGCTACATGGCCCCCGGGGTGTCCGATCTCGACCTGTTTAACCAGAGGCTCCACCGACGCCTGGTGAGGGAAAACGAATACATGCCGAGCACCACGCGGGTCAACGGCAAGTTGGCACTGCGCCCCTGTTTCGTCGGCGCGCGTGCCGATCAATCACAGGTGGACGGCTTGCTTGATGCGGTGTTGAGGATTGGAAAGGAGTTGGAGGATGAGCAGATTAATCTGTCATAGATAAGCACTTATGAACCTCCCTGGATTTCTGTCTTATAGCCGCATAAATCAAGATCCGTGCATGGACTACCATGGGGTCCAGCCTTGAGACATAACCTGCAGGAGACCAAGCCATGTCATCGCAACCCAAGGTCGCTCTCGTCACCGGAGCCGGCAGCGGCATCGGCCGCGTCGTCACCAAGGCCTTTCTGGCGGACGGCTACCACGTCGTCCTTGCCGGTCGTCGCCAGGAGCCGCTCGAGCAGACGGTCGCCGAAGCCGGCGCCGGCCCGGACCAGGTTCTTGTGGCGCCGACCGACGTCGCCGATCCGGAGGCGGTCGCGGCCCTGTTCGACGCCGCCAGAGAGCGCTTCGGGCGCCTCGATGTGCTGTTCAACAACGCCGGCATCTTCGTTCCCGGTAAACCGTTCGACGAAATCCCGTTCGACGACTGGAAGGCCTCGGTCGACGTCAACCTGACCGGCTATTTCCTCTGCACCCAGCACGCGTTCCGCATCATGAAAGCGCAGGAACCCAAAGGCGGCCGCATCATCAACAACGGTTCGATTTCGGCTCACGCCCCGCGCCCCATGTCGGTGCCCTACACCACCACCAAGCACGCCATCACGGGGCTGACCAAGTGCACCGCGCTTGACGGACGCGCCCACGACATCGCCTGCGGCCAGATCGACATCGGCAACGCCGCCACCGAAATGACCGAGAAATTCGCCATCGGCGTACCGCAGGCTGACGGTTCGAGCCGGCCGGAGCCGCGCATGGACCTCGAGCATGTCGCAAGCTCCGTTCTCTACATGGCCAACCTGCCGCTCGACACCAACGTGCTGTTCCAGACCATCATGGCGACCAAGATGCCATTTGTCGGACGCGGTTGACCTTTCTGCAAACAAGGTGATCGGCCCACAGCAGGACGCTACGGGAGTGAATCGCCGGGGAGTGTGTAATGAAACTCGATCTGACTGTAGGCCAGCGGGCCAGCTGGCAGCGGAAAATCGAACCCGGTCACGTCACTGCCTACCGCGAGATTACCGGCGACGCCAATCCGCTCCACTTCGACGAAGCCTATGCCGCCGCAACCAATTTCGGCCGGCTGATCGTCCACGGCGGTATCACTTCCGGAGCACTGAATGCCCTGGTCGCCGAGGTGATGCCGGGGCCGGGCAGCGTTTTCATCAAACAGGAACTGGACTACGTCGGTCCGGCCTGCGTCGGTGACCTACTGATGGCCACAGGCGAGGTGGCGTGGCTGCATGACAGCAAGCCGGTCTGTCATCTCGATGTCGAAGTGACGGCACGTGGTCCTGACGATGAAGCCGAGCGACTCTGCCTCAAGGGCCGCTGCGTTGTCTACCGGGCGCTGCCCGAGTAATCCATCTCGCGCCTCAGGCGAGTACGCGGACCGGTTCCCCTGTCAGCCAGGCGGCAACCGCCTCGACCGTCTCCCCGTACATCATCCGGTAGGTCTCCTCGGTGACGAAGCCGACGTGCGAGGTCAGCACGGTGTTCGGTAGCGTCAGCAGCGGGTGATTCGGCGACAGCGGTTCGCGGTCATAGACGTCGAGACCGGCGCCGCCGACCCGCCGTACGCGCAGCGCCTCGACCAGGGCGTCTTCATCAACGATCGGACCGCGCGAGGTGTTGACCAGCAACGCGGTGGGTTTCATTTTCGCCAGCTGCGTTGCGCCGATCAGGCCGCGATAGCGCGGACCCATGACCAGGTGGATGGAGACGACATCGGCCCGTTCGAGGAGTTCGTCGAGCCCGACACGCCGGGCACCGACCTCGCTGCAGCGTTCATCGGTCAGGTTGGTGCTCCAGGCCAGCACCTCCATGCCGAAGGCCTTGCCATAGCCGGCGACCAGGCCGCCGTGGCGGCCGAGGCCAAGAATGCCGAGCGTACGCCCGCGCAGGTCGTTGCCGAGCGTGGTTTGCCAGAGACCGCGACGGGTGGCTCGATCCTCGGCGATGATCCGGCGCGACAGCGCCAGCACCAGCCCAGCTCGGAGGCCGAGTGACCGGGTGACTGGGTGCCGCAGACGGTGACTCCGTGCTCCCTGGCCGCGTCGAGGTCGATGGCCAAATTGCGCATCCCGGTCGTTACCAGGAGCCGCAGGCCGGGCAGTTTGTCGAACAGCGTGCGTGGGAACGGGGTCCGCTCGCGCATGGCACAAATGACATCGAAGCCGTCGAGTGTCGCCGCGGCGTCGGTCTCGTCGGCAAAGGGTTCACGGAACACGGACACGTCGGCTGTCGACGGCAGTGTGCTCCAGTCGGCCAGGTCCAGGGCGACGCCCTGGTAGTCGTCGAGGACGGCGATGCGGGTCATCAGGGGCTCCGGTCGTCGGTGGTGTCAGGCCTCACGCATCTCCTGCGCGGTGCTGCCGTCTGCGCTGCCGTCGGCGTAGTGGGCGTAGGCGTCAATGTAGAACTCGGCCGATCTGGCCAGTGCCCTGACCGAGGTGCGCGCACGCATGGCCGCGAGCCAGTTCGCCAGGCCATCGCAATCCGCGGGCAGCTCGAAACCGCGGTAGTGGGCGAGCACCGGGAAGCGTTCGAAAAAGGGGTAGAAGGCGATATCGGCCAGTGTAAGGCTGTCGCCGACCCACCATCGCCCGCTGTTGCTGGCACCCGGCCCGTCGCGATCCATTTCGCGTAACGTTGTATCAAGACGCTGCGCCACACCTTCCCGCCGGTCAGCGGTCTCGGCGAGCAGTAGTTTGTAGTAGAGCGGCGCGAAGACGTTGTTGGCGACGTCGACGGCGATGCGCACCCTGGCACGCTGTAAAGGTGACGATGGCATCAATGCCGGTTCAGGATGGCACTCCTCGAGGTACTCGTTGATCGCCGCTGACTCCCAGACCTTCTCCTCGCCGTGCAGCAGCAGCGGCACCTTGCCGGTTGGCGAGAGTTCGAGAAACCAGTCCGGGGTTTGCTTCAGGTTGACTTCGACCAGTTCGAAGTCGAGCCCTTTTTCATGCAGCAGCAGCCGGGTGCGCTGGGCGTAGGGGCAGCTCGGCGCGCTGTAGAGGGTGATGTTGGCCAACAGATCGCTCCTCGTGGTGGAAAGGCCATTGTAATCGGCCATCGCGATGCGGTCGGCGTAAAGCGTGTTCGGGGTTTTCCGCGCGGTCAGTGGCTGGTCACGCGCAGCTTGTAGCCGGTGACCATGGCGCGGACCAGGTTCTCACGGTGCTGGAGGCAGGCCAGCAGCACCCCGGCGACATGAGCGAAGACCAGCAGCAGCGTTAGGTTGGCGAGCAGCTCGTGGGATTCCTCGATGATTTCGCCGACCACGCCACCGCCCCACGTGGCGAGTCCAGCGGCGGGTCCCTGTGCTTCCTCGACCCCCAGGGCCAGCACACCGCTGCCCACGGTAAGCAGCAGGCTCACCAGCAGCGCGACGATCATCATGCCGCCAGCGGGATTGTGACCGACGTAGCGTCGGGCGCGGAACAGGGCCACGTCGCCGAGGTAGGCCGCGACTTCGCGTGGTGGTCGAACGAAATCGGCGAACCGGGCATGGCGAGGACCGATGAATCCCCAGGCAACACGGAACAGCACCAGCCCGCCGATGGCGTAGCCGGCAAACTGGTGCGGATCGAGCCAATCGTCACCGGTCAGCCAGGCGATGATGAAGGTGGCGACCAATATCCAGTGGAACAGCCGTACCAGAGGATCCCAGACGTATTCGGTGGCCGCTTCGTTCATGGTCTTAAGTTCGTCGTCGAGGCTCGGTATAGAGGTGTGTATGCGCTGACGACCCGCTTTCATACCTGAGCCTAGTTCAGTTGCGTCAGCCGGTCGATCAAGTCGGCGAGGGAGCTGTCGGATCGAGCGCGGAGCAACGGCTGCAGGCCCTGGCGCAGCCGTTCGGTCGCCGCCGCGCGGCCATCGACGCCGAGCAGTCCGGCCATCCGACCCCAGTCACGGCCTTCTAAGAAACGGGCCGCGAGAGCGTGGCTGACGTCTCCCGGCAGTTCGCCATTCCCCGTGGTTTGTAACAGCACGGTCGTCACCCGGCGCAGGGCATCAACCGCGGCATCCGGGCCGCGATGGGCGAAGGCGAAGGCAACCGCTTCCTGCCAGTCGGTCGGGTCGGGTGCGTCGTCGGTATCTTCCAATTCGGCCAGTGATCGCAGCGCCTCGCTATACGGAGGTTCGAGGTCGCCCAAGGGACCGGCCAGGAGCGTGGGCAGTTGCCTGGACAGCCGTGCCACGGCCGTGCCGGCCAACGCCTCGCCACGCGCAGATATTGGCTGCAGCATCATCAGTGCATGGCTACCGCTGGCCGCCTCGCGGCGCAGACCGACCCTTGCCGGGGTGAAGTGAGACGCTCGCCAGAAGGCGACCAGTTCGGGGGTGAAACCGAAGCTGGTGGCGACCAGGTCGAAGCCATCAGCACGTGCGGTCGAGGCCACCTGTTCCAGGAGCCGGTGACCCAGGCCACGGCGACGCAGGCGAGGCACGACCGCGATCCTCTGCACGCGGCGGTAGCCGAGTGTCGGCGCCTCCATCAGCCCGGCATGGCTGGCCAGCGACTGCGCCACCAGGTGTCCACGCAGCCGCCGGTGCCCGGCCCAGATGGCGAAGGCGGTCGTTGGATCGATGCGGCCTTCGTCGACGGTGACCGCGACCGCGGCGACGGTGCCCTCAATCCGGGCTACATGAAGCGCGATGCCGGGGGCGTCGAGCAGCTGGCGCAGGTCGGATGGCGTGGTCCGGTAGTGGGCCTGGACCAGCAGGCCGAAAAGTGAACGCAGCAGTGTCTCGTCACCGGCGAGGCGGTCGCGATCGAGGTGCTCGAACCGCACATCATCAACGCTGGCATCGTGCCGGGCACTCGCCGGTTCGGCATCCAGCAGCAGGGCACGGAACAGCAGTGCTTCGAGAGGGTCACCGGTCGACCAGCGGATCGGGTCATTCAGGCGTACGTCTTGCCAACCAGGCGCCATGCGGTCGAGGGTGGCGCGGAAACGCAGCGCGAAACCGCGACCGCTTCCTTCGTAGCCGTGGACTGTGGTGGCGAAGGCGATGCGTCGGTCGTGGCGCAAAAGACCCTCGAGCAGGGGCGTCGGGATCGCCGCCGCCTCGTCGACCAGGACGAGGTCAGCCTCAGGTGGTTCCCGGAGCAGGCAGTCCGGGGCGACGAAGCGAATCTCGCCGCCATCCGCGGTCTTCAGGTTCCCGGACTCCCGTGGGAGGCCCAGCCGTTCCGCGGCATGGTGGAACAGCGCCCAGGCGGCGGCGCGTCGCGGTGCGGTGACGACGATGCGTCGGGTCCCGGCGGCGAGTAGACGGGCCGCAGCCAGGCCGAGGGCCGCCGACTTGCCGCGGCCGCGGTCGGCGGTCAGGACGACAGGTAGGCCCTCGACGACGCCAACGACGGCGTTCAACGCGCGTCGCTGGTCGTCGCTGACACAGCCGTCCGGCCCAGGGCGATGTGATGATGCGGTTACCGGATCGGGCGTGGCCGGGCGTGGCAGTGGTTCGCTCTGTGCGCAGATGGTCACTGTCGGGTCCATGCGCAGCAGCTCGACCAGGCGCGTTATGAAACGGTTGCTGGCGTCGGCGGGCGTGGCCGGGCTGCTCAGCAGCCGTGCCAGGGCGGGATCGGGATGTCTCGGCCAGGCGTCCAGTGGTGGCGTCAGCAGCAGCAGCAGGCCGCCGCCACGCAGCGTACCGGCGGTGGCGGCGAGGGCATCGACGTCGAGGCCGGCGTGGGCGTCGTAGATGACGGTCGCCTGCTCGCTACCGAGGAGCGTGCGCGCCTTGCTTGCGGGGACGCATGCTTCGTTGTCGGCACAGTGATCGCCGATCCAGAGTCGACCACCGGGAGACGTGGCTACGAGGGTCGCGGCGTGGCACCAGTCAGGCGTCCCGGAGAGCAGCAGCAGACGACGGTGGTTGCCGGCCAGGGCGGAATCACACAACGCGGCAGCCAGTGCCGTGAGACCGGGATCCGGTGGGGATGCCGGTAGGCCCGGCACAGGGTTCACTCGCTCTTGAGCAGCCGGACGCCTTTCTTGCGTTGGGCGTGGATGATGTCTATTTCGCTCTTCAGCGCCTTGCGGCGATCGGAGTTCTTCTCGTCTTCGAGACGGTTGAGCAACTTCTTCTCCCGCTGCTTGAGCTTCTTCAGCACGGCCTTGAGGTCGTCGCGCTCCTGCTTGTGCTTACGTGCGTCTCCGTCGAGGTAGGCCACCAGCTTGTCGAGCAGTTTCCGGGTCTTCATCTCACACTCCATCCATCTTGCCGGGCGGGGTTCCCGGTGCTTCTTTGTTGTCACTTTCATCAAGGGCTTCGGCCATCTCATCCTCGTCCAGCGTCAGCTTGCGCTGCGCATGCGCCAGTTCAGGTTCGGGCCCGGACAGCAGGGTGGTCGCCATGGTGATCAGGTCACGCTGAATGTCGTAGGCGTAGCCGTTGTCGTTCATCAGCGAGGTGCCCATCTGCGGTGTGATCCGGTTTTCGCGGATCAGTTCGTAGAGGCGGTCGGAGAAGGCTACGTCGTTCTGCTCCAGCTCGGCCTTGATGTTGTCGAGGGCGAGGATGGCGACGTCGGAGTCCTCTTCACCGCGCATCTGTTCCAGGGCGCGCAGCACGTTGGCGATCTGCAGCCGCAGCTGGTTGTACTCGTCACGGATGTAGGGGTTGTCGCCGCGAACGTAGAGGGCAAGGTTCTTCTGCAGGTGCTTGGTGCCCTTGATCGCCTCGACCAGGTGGCGGTTGGCATCGCGCAGCCAGTGCAGGTCGGCACTCTGGTGCTGATCCCAGCCGAACGTGGACTGGCTGATGAAGGCGATTACGGCATTGAACAGCGGCTTGACCCGGGTCTCGTAGGCGCTGTCGATGTCCAGCGGGCTGCCGTGCACCGGTTCTTTGACCCGCATTCCCAGGTCGATGTCATCGACCAGATCGGCCGGGCGCAGGTAGAGGCTGGCGGCAATGATGTCGCGGCCGTTCTCGTAGATATGCAGCGTTTCGTTACGCACTGCCTTGACCGCGGTGTCCGGGAATTCCATGGCCGACTCGGTCAGGTAGCGCGGTTCGGAAATATGCTTCGCCTTGGCCTTGAACGTGCGATTGAGGAACGTCACCAATCGGCCGACAAACGGCAGCATGACGATGACGCCGGTGAGATTGAACAGCGTGTGGAAGACGGCGAGTTTCAGCGTGTAGTCGTCGGCAGCGATGCCAATTATGCCGCTGATGACGTCGACGCTGGCGGCGAACGGCTTGATCATGACGATGGCGATGGTGCCGGTGATGACGTTGAAGATCAGGTGCGCACCAGCCAGCCGCTTGCCTTCGACGTTGGCGCTGAGCGAACCGAGGATCGCCGTGATGGTGGTGCCGACATTGGCGCCGATGGCCAGCGCCAGCGCGTTCTCGTAGGTGACCTGGCCGGCGGCCAGCGCGGTGATGGTGATGACCAGGGTGGCATGACTCGACTGCATGATCACCGTCGCGGCGATGCCGATCAGGGTGTAGATCAACAGGCCGGTCAGGCCGGGGATGGCGAACTGGGAGAGATCCAGGGTGTCCTTGAAGGTGTCGAAGCCGTCCTTCATGTAGGCGATGCCCAGGAACAGGAAGCCCATGCCAGCGAGGATGTAACCGACGCCCTTGAGCGCCTTGGACTTCTGGAACACCAGGATGACGCCGAACACCAGCATCGGCATGGCGTAGGCGGCGATCTTGACCTTGAGGCCGAAGCCGGCCACCAGCCATGCGCCGGTCGTGGTGCCGAGGTTGGCGCCGAAGATGATGCCGATGCCGGCGCCGAGGTCGAGCAGGCCGGCGCTGAGGAACGAGATGGTGATCACCGACACCAGCGAACTCGACTGCATAAACGTGGTCGACACTGCGCCGAAGGCGAGGCTCTTCCACAGCTTGTCGGTGGTCCGGCGCAGAAGCCGCTCGAGCAAGCCGCCGGTGAAGGACTTGAAACCCTCCTCGAGCGACAGCATGCCGAACAGGAAGATCGCCACGCCAGCGGAGATGACCTTGAAGTCGGGACTAATCCAGAAGCCGTAGGCGAGGATCAGGAAGATCGATGGCAGCAGGATCCGTCTCAGCACCGCGTCCCATCCTTGTGCATCGTTTGCGTTCCGTTCATTTGGATCAATCGGACGATTGTAGTTTAGCGTTACCGTGCGTAGGAGTCTTCAGACCAGTTCGGCGTCGGTCAGCACCTCGACCAGCGCTGGACCGTCATGCGCCAGTGCCCGCTCCAGGGCGTCATCGAGTTGGTCAACAGTGGTGACGCGCAGGCCGAGTCCGCCGCACAGATCGGCATAGGCGGCGAAATCGGGGTTGACCAGGTCGGTCTGCCAGACCGGCCAGTTGCCGGCACGCTGCTCCTTGGAGATCTTGCCCAGCTCGCTGTTGTTGAGCAGCAGGTGGGTTATGTTCATGCCGTACTTGACCGCCGTGGTGAACTCGCCGAGGTACTGGCCGAAACCGCCGTCGCCACTGATCGACAGCACCGGCCGGTCACGGTGCTCGGGGCAGGCACGGGTCGCCGCCCAGGCACCGAGAGCGGCCGGGAAGGCGAAGCCGATGGAGCCGAGGTAGCCCGACATTAGCACCCGCTGCTGCTGGCACTCGAAGTAGCGGCCGAAGGAGTAGGTGTTGTTGCCTACGTCTACAGCGATGACGGCGTTGGCCGGCGCCTGTCGGGTCAAGGCGGCGAATACCGCCGCCGAGTTGAGGCCCTGGCCGCGGTCGCGACCGGCCCGCCGCGCCTTCTCCGTGCGCCAGGTCGACCAGCGCTCGGTCAGCTCGGTGCGCGGGTTGACCCGTTTGCCGTCCGGCAGGCGATCCAGCAGCAATTTCGCGGTGACGCCGATCTCACCCCAGACCGGCACCGTGACCGGGTGGAACTTGCCCAGTGCCATCTGCTCGAAGTCGACCTGGACGATGTGCTTGTTGGCCGCGATGCCGGTGTGGTTGGCGAACGAGGCGCCGAACACCAGCAGCAAGTCGGCCTTGTTCATGAACCAGCTTGCCACCGGGGTGCCGCTGCGGCCGAGGACTCCGGCCGCCAGCGGGTGGTTGTCAGCGATCTGGCCCTTGGCCTTGAAGGTGGTAAGAAGCGGGGCATCGAGGGCCTCGGCCAGTGCGACCACCATGGGCATGGCATCACGCGCGCCGTAACCGACAACGATTGCCGGGCGTTCGGTGCCGGCCAGTTCGGCCAGGGCGGCGTCGACCGCTTGCGGGTCGGGCGTGATGGCCGTCGGTGCCAGGCGGCCTTCGGGGTGGGTCGTCGGGCTGTCGTCATCGACCGGCAGCACCTGCACCTCGTCCGGGAAGATCAGGTGGGCGACATCGCGCTGCACGCGGGCGTTTTTCAGTGCCAGCGCCATCAGTTCGGCGTGGCGGCTGCCGGGCAGCACCGTCTGGCTGAAGGCGCTGACAGCCTGGAAGGCCGAAGCCAGGTCGACCTCCTGGAATGCGCCCG
This sequence comes from uncultured Gammaproteobacteria bacterium, assembly GCA_964195335.1. GTDB lineage: Bacteria > Pseudomonadota > Gammaproteobacteria > QNFN01 > QNFN01 > QNFN01. Next base: position 10,807 of record CAXMPC010000069.1, read on the forward strand.
GGCCGAACACCTGGGTGTTGACCTGGCCGGTCAGGGCCAGCACCGGTGCGCGGTCGACCTTGGCGTCCCACAAGCCGGTCAGCAGGTTGGTCGCCCCGGGACCGGCGATGGTCAGGCAGGCGGCGGGCCGGCCGCTGAGTTTGGCGAAGCCCGAGCAGGCGAAAGCCGCCGCCCCCTCGTGACGGACGCCGATGTAGTCGAGGCCGTCGTGTTCCGTGCGCTTGCGGATCGCCTCGGCAAGCCCGAGGTTGGAGTGGCCAACCATGCCGAAGACGTGACTGACACCCCAGTTGACCATGGATTCGACCATCAGGTCGCTGACTGTGCGTTGCCCGGTCACCTCCTCTTCGACCTGGACGAAGACGCCGTCGTCGCGCTCCTCGACCGGGTAGGTCGGCACACGGTCACCGTGGCCTTCGGGCGATGCCCCGGTCAACGGGTGGAAGTCCCAGCCGTGCCACGGACAGCGCAGCCAGCAGGCCTCGATCGCGCCCTCGCCGAGCGGACCTCCCTGGTGCGGGCAGGCGTTGTCGAGGGCGCCGATCCGGCCCTCGAAACAGGTCAGGGCGAGGGTGGTGCCACCGGCCTGGACCGTTCGCACCTCGCCTTCCTCGAGTTCGTTGGGTTCGGCGACCTTGATCCAGCTGCGGCGGACCGTGGCCTCGGGGATCGGTATCACGGGAGCGTCGAGTTGCTTGTGGCTGCCGTCGCAATAGGGCGGGTTGCCGGTGCGCTTGCACTGGCACAGCCAGGCGGTACCGGACGGGTCGGCCTGGAACTTCAGCGGCCGGAACTCGCTGCCCTTGTGCGAGCCGTCGCAGAACGGTTGCTTCTGCGAGCGGCCGCAGGTGCAGAAGAAGTAGTCGGTCCCGGTCTCGAGTTCGATCTCGATCGGTCCACGGGCGGCGACAGTAGGCTCTTCCATAGGGACTCCGGAGCAGTGGCGGTGTCGTGAGGAAGTCTAGACCGTCGGCTGCGCCTTGGTGCCTCCCGACGCGAGGAGAGATCGGGCGTACAGACCGACGCGGCTCCATGCCGGCGTGATCAAAACCAGTCCGCTGTAGTCGCCATCTGCCGGCTGGCCGTGACGGCAATCGGTTCGGGGATGCCGGTGACCGTGCCGTGCTTGACGCCGGTGGCGGGGTGCCGGTCGACGTCGGAGATGGTGACTGGAATGGTTACCGTGACTTTCCGTAGTGACGGTCTCCTGACATACCGCAAACGGTTATCTACGGGGCACGCTATCGACCGCTTCGAGATCGGTATCGCAAGCGATTGATCGCGCTTCCTAAAAGACGAATGGTGCAGTGCAAACAAAGAGATAAGCGCTTATGGACGGTAGCTGGGTCATAAAATTTTCTCATGCCAAAGCCCTGTCATGCCGGCCTCACATCGGGTAATAATCGACCTCCCGGCCATCATAGGCACGACCCCGAACGGGTCGATCACAACACCAAACCACACCACGGGACCATGTCGCAGGATAGCGACAGGCTCGGACCACTACCGGGGAAACCGTACCCGCCGGCGAGGCGGTCGCGGCACCAGAGGAGGAATGACAAGATGCCAGGTAGACGCATGATCGATGCCCGCGGGGCGTTCTGCCCGCAGCCGCTGGATGAGTTGGTCGCCGCCATCAGCTACGCGGCCATCGGCGACGAGTTCGAGGTGCTCTCCTCGGACAAGGGTTCCACCAACGACATTCCGACCTGGGCCAGGAAGAGTGGCCACGAACTCCTCGGCATGGAGGAGGTCAAGGGCTACTGGTCGATCCTGGTCCGCAAGGCCCACTAAATTACTGCCCGATCCACCGCGCGCATGGAACGCGCGCCGGTCGTTCCGAATATTCCCCCGCTGCTATGCTGAATCGGTACCCTGGGACCGTCGCGGCTACCCGCGCCCGAGGTGATCCACCCGCCTGATGGAGAATACCGATGACGACCGCGCTACTGATCGTCGATCTGCAGAATGACTATTTCCCCGGAGGAGCGATGCCGCTGGTCGGCAGTGACGCTGCGGTGGCCCAGGCCGCACGGTTGCTGAACCATTTCCGCGACGATGGACGGCCCGTAATCCATGTCCGCCACCTGTCGGTCCATCCGGGGGCGACCTTCTTCCTGCCGGCGACACCGGGAGCGGAGATCCATCCCACGCTGCATCCTTCGCCGGGCGAACCGGTGTTCGAGAAGAACTTCCCCAACAGCTTCCGCGATACCGGGCTGCAACAGGAGCTGGAAGATCTCGAGATCGAGGGTCTGGTGATCTGTGGTGCCATGAGCCACATGTGCATCGACACCACGGTCCGCGCGGCCTTCGATCTCGGCTACCGTTGCAGCGTGGCTGCCGACGCCTGTGCCACCCGTGACCTCGAGTTCGCCGGCCACAAGGTTGCCGCGGCCGACGTCCACGCCGCCTTCATGGCCGCGCTGGCACTGCCGTTCGCACGGGTCGACACTACCGAGGCGCTTATCGAAGACCTCGCGTGAGCGGCGACCATGCCACCATCCGGGTAGGCATCAGCAGCTGCCTGCTCGGTAACGAGGTCCGCTTCGACGGCGGTCACAAGCGCGACAGCTACATCTGCGGCACCCTCGCCGACCACTTCGAGTTCGTACCGATCTGCCCCGAGTTCGAGGCCGGGCTCGGCCTGCCGCGACCGCCAGTCCGGCTGATCGGCGACGTCGAGCATCCACGCGTGGTCGGTGTGGACAAGCCTGATCTCGACGTCACCACGACGCTCAAGAACCACGCCGCGACGCGGGTCATGACGCTGGGTGGACTGTCCGGCTACATCCTGAAAAAAGACTCGCCGAGTTGCGGTATGGAGCGGGTCAAGGTCTACCAGAAACGGGGTGGGGTCGGGGCACGCAAGGGACGCGGCATATTCGCCCGCGCGCTGATGGCCCGCTGGCCGTTGCTGCCGGTTGAGGAGGAGGGGCGTCTCGGTGACCCGGTGCTGCGCGAGAACTTCATTCAGCGGGTCTTCGTGCTGCACCGCTGGCAGCGGCTGGTCGCCCATGGCATCACCAAGTCGGCCCTGGTCGAATTTCACGCCACCCACAAGCTGATGCTGATGGTCCACAATCAGGCCGAGGCGAAACGGCTCGGCCGGCTGGTCGCCAACCTCGACGAGCGCCGGCTCAGTGGTCAGGCGGCGGATTACAT
>CAXMPC010000070.1:0-2821 GCA_964195335.1 uncultured Gammaproteobacteria bacterium
CTGGATCGCCTCGGCGATCATTGCCCGGTCCCAGCGGTTGACGAAGGTCTTGATCGCCAGCCGTTCGTTCGGCGGGGTCATGATCAGCGACAGGTCGCGCAGGCCGGAGAGCGACAGGTTCAGGGTGCGCGGGATCGGTGTCGCGGTCAGGGTCAGGATGTCGATTTCGGCCCGCAGCGCCTTGATCCGCTCCTTGTGGCGAACACCGAAACGATGTTCCTCATCGATGATCACCAGGCCGATGTTGGCAAAGCTGACGTCGTTTTGCAGCAGCCGGTGGGTGCCGATGACGATGTCGACCTTGCCGGTGGTGAGGTCAGCGAGGATCGCCTTTTGCTCTTTGGCGCTGCGGAAGCGCGACAGCGCCTCGACGCGGACCGGCCAGTCGGCGAAGCGGTCGCGGAAGTTCTGATCATGCTGCTCGGCGAGCAGGGTCGTCGGTACCAGTACCGCGACCTGGCGTCCGCCCAGAACGGCGACGAATGCCGCACGCATGGCCACCTCGGTCTTGCCGAAACCGACGTCGCCACAGACCACCCGGTCCATCGGCCGCCCGGCGCGCATGTCGTCGACCACGGCGTCGATTGCGCTGGCCTGGTCGGGGGTCTCCTCGAACGGGAAAGCGGCACAGAAGGCGCGGTAGTCGGCCTCGTCGAGGGTAAACGAGTGCCCTTCACGCGCGGCGCGGCGGGCGTAGACGTCGAGCAGTTCGGCGGCGACGTCGCGTACCTGTTGCGCCGCCTTCTTGCGGATCCGTTCCCACTGGCCGCTGCCGAGCTTGTGCAGCGGGGCCTTGTCGGGATCGGCCCCGCTGTAGCGTGAGATCAGCGCCAGTGATGCCACCGGGACATAGAGGCGATCGCCGTCGGCGTACTCGAGGGTCAGGAACTCGGTCTCGACATCGCCTACGGTCATGGTCTGCAGGCCGAGGTAGCGGCCAATCCCATGCTCTTCGTGAAGGACCGGCGCACCGTGTTGCAACTCGGTCAGGTTGCGCATCACCTGGTCGGGATCGCTGCCCGGACGCCGACGCCGGCGCTGCTGCGGCGCCCGTTCTCCGAGCAGCTGGCTCTCGGGAATGACCGCCAGGGGTGGCTCCTGCAGCAGCAGCCCCTGCTCGAGCGGCGCGATCGCCAGCGCCAGGCGTTGCGTTCCGCTGGCGAAGGTGCTCCAGCCGTCGCTCGCCTGGGGCTCGATCTCCCAGCCGCGCAGCAGGTCTAGCAGCACCTCGCGCCGGCCCGCCGACTCGGCGGTGAACAGCACACGACCTTCGAAATCGGCCAGGAAACGCTTCAGCGATGCGGCCGGGTCGGGCGCGCGTGCCTGCACCGCGACCGGAGGCGGCAGTGCGGCGGCGAAGTTGATGCCGCCACGGGCGCGGGTCAGGGGTGTCTCGGCGACACTCACGGCCACGCGTCGTGCCGGTTTCAGCGCGCTGTTGACCGTTTCCGGATCGAGATAGAGTTCGGCCGGGTCGAGCACCGGTCGTTCGCCGTCGTGGCGGCGCTGTTCGTGACGCGTGCTGACTTGTGTCCAGAAGCCCTCGGCCGCGTCGCTGCTGCCGTCGAGGCGGACGAACAGCGCATCCTCCGGCAGGTAGTCGAACAGGGTCGCCGTCGCCTCGAAAAAGAGCGGCAGGTAGTACTCGAGCCCACCCGGTGAGAGCCCCTGGCCGACGTCTCGGTAAATCGGGCAGCGCCCGGGATCGCCCTCGAAGCGGACCCGCCACGCCTGGCGGAAGCGAGCGATGCCCTCGTCGGTCAACGGGAACTCGCGCGCCGGCAGCAACCTGATCCGTTCCAGGCGCTCTCCGCTGCGCTGGCTTTCCGGGTCGAACGCCCGGATCGACTCGATCTCGTCGTCGAACAGGTCGATGCGCAGCGGTGTCTCGCTACCCATCGGGAACAGGTCGAGCAGGGCGCCGCGTACCGCGAACTCACCGTGTTCCATCACCTGGGCCACGCTGCGGTAACCGGCATCGGCGAGCCGCCGACGGAGGGCGTCCATGTCGAGTCGCGCGCCGCTGTCGAGCAGGAGGGCATTGCCGGTGACGTAGGGCACCGGCGGCAGGCGCTGCATCAGCGTCGAGACCGGCAGCAGCAGCAGGCCGGAGGTCAGCTCCGGGAGGTGATAGAGGCTTGCCAGGCGCTGTGAGACGATGTCCTGGTGCGGCGAAAAAAGGTCGTAGGGCAGGGTCTCCCAGTCGGGCAGGCCGAGCACTTCGAGCCCGTCGTCACCGGCAAAGAAACGCAATGCACTCTCGAGACGGTCGGCCGTCGGGGTGTCCGGGATGACCACCACCAGCGGCCCGGGATGGCGCCGGGCAGCCTGTACCAGCGCCAGCGCCGTGGCGCTCTGCGGCAGGTGACCCCAGGTCAGCTGCTGGCCTTCGCGGTCCGGCAGTGGCGGGTCGAGCGGAGAGTGGCGTTCGGTTTCGGGCATCGGATGAGGTGCGGCAGGCGACCGCGGGAAGGGGGCGCATTCTAGCGGCAAGCCGCACGGGGCACAAAGACGCCGTTCAGCGGGCGGTCAGGGTCGTTGTGGCTGAATCCGGGATTATGCTATCCAGTTACAGTAACCACGGAGCCCATTGAGTGGCCGACCCGATGTCCAACACGGCCCACCTTCCCGCCGTCGTCCTGGCCGGCCTGCTGGCCGCGTCATGCACGACCGTGCCCGAAACCGGCCGTACCCAGTTCAACATTCTCTCCTCCGAGGATGAACTCCAGCTCGGCTTCGCTACTTTCAGTGAAATGAAGGAGACCATCCCGATCAGTCGCGACCGCTCTGCCAATGCGCTGGTCAAACGGGTCGGCAAGCG
>CAXMPC010000071.1:0-2399 GCA_964195335.1 uncultured Gammaproteobacteria bacterium
CGAGCCTGACGTCCAGTACGGCATGCTGATCGACCTGCGTCGCTGCATCGGCTGCCAGGCTTGCAGCATTGCCTGCAAATCGGAAGCCGACGTACCGCTCGGTGTCGCGCGCAGCTGGGTCGAGTACACCGAAAAAGGCCACTATCCGAATGTCAGCCGCAGCTTCTTGCCAAGGTTGTGCAACCACTGCACGACCCCGCACTGCACCCGGGTCTGCCCGACCGGGGCGACCTACAAGCGACCGCAGGACGGCATCGTCGTCGTCGACCAGGGCATCTGCATCGGTTGCCTCTACTGTGCCCAGGCCTGCCCGTACACGGTGCGTTTCCTGAATCCGGTGACTCGCTTCGCCGACAAGTGTGACTTCTGTGCGCACCGTGTCTCGCAGGGAGTGGTGCCGTCGTGCGTCAACACCTGCCAGGGTCGGGCGCGGATCTTCGGCGATCTCAACGATCCGGAGAGCGAGATTTCGATAATGGTCGCGACCAACCCGGTGACGGTGTTGCGTCGGGGCATGGGTACCGAGCCGAACGTCTACTACATCGATCTCGATTTCGCCGACGAAAACCTCAAGCGGCCAGGTGAGTACGTGCGTGTCACGACCCACCAGGGCAGCCGCAAGAAGAGAGGGTAACCATGGAACACCATTTCATGTGGAGTTGGCCGATCTACGGCTATCTGTTCCTCGCCGGTACCGGCGCCGGGGCGACGGCCATCAGTGCCGTGGTGCTAATGCGCGGGGCCGGCGGCGCCTTCGGTCCGCGTTATTTCGACGTCGCCCGCATCGGTGCGATGATCGGCCCGCTGCCGGTGATCATCGGCACCGGTTTCCTGATCTTCGAGCTCGGGCGACCGTTCCGCGCCTTCAATATTATGACCAGCAACTTCTGGTTTATGCCGATCAACCCGTCACCGATGAATTTCGGTGGCTGGATGCTGCTGCCGTTCGGTTTCTTCGGCGTGCTCTACATGCTCGCTTTCATGCCCTGGAAACGCTGGTTGCCAGGGGCGCATGGGACGACGCTCGATACCCTGTCGGCAAAACTGCGCGGCCCGCTCGGCATGATCATGGCGCCGCTCAGTGTCGCGACCGCGATCTACACCGCGGTACTGCTCGGTGCGGTGCCGGCGCGGCCGCTGTGGAACACGCCGGTGATGTGGGCGCTGTTCACGGTCTCGGCGTTCTCCACCGGGATCGCTGTAATCATGCTCGGCCAGCGCCTGACCTACCGCGCCAACGGTGATCGCGAAGCCGAGAGGCATTTTCACAACAGCGGTTATGCGCTGACCATGGCCGACCTGATTCTGATCGCTTTCGAACTGATGATCATCGCGCTGTTCTTTATGGCCGCCTACTTCTCCTATGGCGATGTCCGTTATGCGATCCAGGTGTTCCTCTCCGGCGGTGAGCTGGCAGGGCTGTTCTGGTGGGGCCTGGTCGGTGTCGGTCTGCTGTTGCCGTTCTGCATCGAGGCGTTCTACGTGCTGAGGAAAATGCGCTCCGGCTCGTTCCGGGTGCCCTACGCGGTCGAAATTGTCACCCCGCTGGCGATCCTGGCCGGCGGTTTCATCCTGCGATACGTCATCGTCATCGGCGGGCAGATTACCGGCCCGGTGGGACTCTGAGGAGAGGACAGATGGTCAGTCGACGAAAATTCCTCGAACTCGGTGCTGCCGCGGCGGCCCTGGTCTCGGCGGCCAAGGTGACCCCGGCCCTGGCGGCCCGGCCGACGACCCGTAACGGCACCACGCTGCCGTTCGTAAAGCACCAGGAATTCCTGATGGGCGGCAAGGATTTCTCTTACCTGCGCGGCACGGCGAAAAAAGCGCTGCCGAGCGCCTGCTGGCAGTGTGTATCACGCTGCCCGATTGTTGGTTACCAGGAGGGCGGACGGCTGACCAAGATCGAGGGTCAGCCCAATTCAATCCGTTCTCTGGGCAAGATCTGTGCGAAGTCGCAGGCCGGCATCAACCAGCTCTACGATCCTGACCGCATCCTCTATCCGATGCGCCGGGTCGGCCAGCGCGGTGAAGGCAAGTGGAAACGGATCAGCTGGGACGAGGCACTCGGTGAACTGGCCGGTCGGATGCAGAAACTGCGCGACGACGGCACGCCTGAGAAGTTCATGTTCCATTACGGGCGCATGAAGGGCGGCACCAGCAAGCTGGTACACAACTTCCTCGCCACCTACGGCACCGGCACCATCGGCAATCACACCAGCCTCTGCGAAGGCGGCAAGTGGACTGCCCAGGAACTGACCTGGGGCGGCCATTACGACAACTGGGACTTCGACAACACCAGCTACGTCCTCAACTTCGGCAGCAACGTTTTCGAAACCCACACCAATCACATCTCGACCGCGCAGCGGCTGGTGCGTGCCATGGTCGAACGCAACGTG
>CAXMPC010000072.1:0-38565 GCA_964195335.1 uncultured Gammaproteobacteria bacterium
CGCTGGTGTAATTACTACTATTGCCAATCGTGATTCGTCGTTGTTCATTCAGACTTACAGCAACAAAGCTGACAATTTCAATTACTTGAAGCAGCAACTGGGTTTAAAGTAAAAGGCAACGCGCCGGAACCTTCTCCAAGGTTCCGGCGCGTGGCCAATGATATTCTAATTGTGATTACGCGCACCCGGAGGGTACACGCGATCGGCTCGCTGCCGGAGGCAGCGTCGTCCGAAGGAAAACGGAGCAGGCAATTACTTGCCCATCGCCTTCTTCATCATGATGCCAATATCGGCCGGGCTGTTCACCACGTGGATACCACATTCTGCCATGATCTTCATCTTAGCTTCTGCGGTGTCTTCGTGGCCACCAACGATGGCACCAGCGTGGCCCATGGTACGGCCTTCCGGTGCGGTCTGTCCGGCGATGAAGCCGACGACAGGCTTGGTGCCGTGTTCTTTGATGTAGTAAGCAGCGTCAGCTTCCATCGTACCGCCGATCTCACCGATCATGACGATGCCCTCGGTCTGCGGGTCGTCCTGGAACAGCTTGAGGACGTCGATGAAGTTGGAACCCGGGATCGGGTCGCCACCGATGCCGACGCAGGTCGACTGGCCGAGACCGGCGTCGGTGGTCTGCTTGACCGCCTCGTAGGTCAGCGTACCGGAGCGCGAAACGATGCCGATCTTGCCGGGAAGGTGGATGTGCCCGGGCATGATGCCGATCTTGCACTCGCCCGGGGTGATGACACCGGGGCAGTTGGGGCCGACCAGGCGCACGCCGAGCTGGTCGCAGATCACCTTGACCTCGAGCATGTCCAGCGTCGGGATGCCCTCGGTGATGGTGACGATCAGCTTGATGCCGGCGTGGGCCGCCTCGAGGATTGAATCCTTGCAGAACGGCGCCGGGACGAAGATCACCGAGGCCTCGGCACCGGTGGTCTCGACCGCATCGGCCACGGTGTCGAACACCGGCAGGCCGAGGTGGGTCTGGCCGCCCTTGCCCGGGGTCACGCCGCCGACCATCCGGGTGCCGTAGGCGATCGCCTGCTCCGAGTGGAACGTGCCCTGGCCACCGGTGAAGCCCTGGCAGATGACCTTGGTGTCCTTGTTGACCAGGATGCTCATCAGTTGCCCTCCGCGGCGTTGACCGCCTGCTGCGCAGCGTCGGCGAGACTCGTTGCCGCGATGATCGACAGCCCGCTCTCCGCGAGCAGCTTGGAGCCCTCTTCGGCCTTGGTGCCCTCGAGGCGCACGATGACCGGGACGTTGACCCCGACCTCCTGCACCGCCCCGATGACCCCCTCGGCGATCAGGTCGCAGCGGACGATGCCCCCAAAGATATTGACCAGCACGGCCTTGACGTTGTCGTCGGAGAGGATGATCTTGAACGCCTCGGAGACGCGCTCCTTGGTGGCACCGCCGCCGACGTCGAGGAAGTTGGCCGGGAAACCGCCGTAGAGCTTGACGATGTCCATGGTGCCCATCGCCAGACCGGCGCCATTGACCATGCAGCCGATGCTGCCGTCGAGGGCGACGTAATTCAGTTCCCACTGCGCAGCGTGCGCCTCGCGGGCGTCCTCCTGCGACGGGTCGTGCATCTCACGGATCTTGGGCTGACGGTAGAGGGCGTTGCCGTCGACATTGATCTTGCCGTCAAGGCAGTGGATGTTGCCCTCGCTGGTGATCACCAGCGGATTGATCTCGAGCAGCGCCAGATCGAAGTCGTGGAACAGCTTCGACAGGCCGAGGAAGACCTTGGTGAACTGCTTCACCTGGTCGGGGTTCAGCCCCATCTTGAACGCCATCTCGCGCGCCTGGAAGGGCTGCGCGCCGACGGTCGGGTCGATCTCGGCCTTGAGGATCTTCTCCGGGGTCTCGGCGGCGACCTTCTCGATCTCCACGCCACCCTCGGTCGAGGCCATGAACACCACCCGGCGGCTGCTGCGGTCGACCACGGCACCGAGGTAGAGTTCCTGATCGATGTCGGTGCAGGACTCGACCAGGATGCGGCTCACCGGCTGACCGTTGGCGTCGGTCTGGTAGGTGACCAGATTCTTGCCCAGCCAGTGGTGGGCAAAATCCTCGATCTCCTGCTTGGTACTGACCAGCTTGACGCCACCGGCCTTGCCGCGCCCACCGGCGTGGACCTGGGCCTTGACCACCCAGCGTTCACCACCAATTTTTCCTGCCGCATCAACGGCTTCCTGGGCTGTAGTGGCCGCAAATCCCTCTGAGACGGGCAGCCCGTACTCCCTGAACAGCTGCTTCGCTTGATATTCATGCAGATTCATACTGACTCCCCGCGTATCGACAACATGTAATTATCGGCACATAAAAGATAATTATATCCCTGATGGTCGCCGCAGGTACAGTCGCTCGACCACGGCGGACGCCACTCTACCGGCCATTGGCGCTCGCCACCATGAGGTCTTCGCTTGCACCTGTTTGGGGCGCCCTTACAATCGGGCCATGATGCTCCGCACGCTGCTGTTGCTGCTGGCGATCTGGATCGCTTTGGTGATTATCCGCGATGCCATGCGGCGACGGCGTGCGCGCAACGCCCCCATGGGTCCGGTCGTTGCCACCGTCAGTTGCGCCCGCTGCGGAGTCCACCTCCCCACCCACCGTGCACTTCAACACGCCGACGGCCGCCACTATTGCTCACCGGAGCACGCCCGTGACGACGGCTGAAACAGGAATCTCGGCCACCCTTCCGCAGGAGCGCGTGACAGCGCCCCCGGCCTATGTCGACGGCCGTCCCTGGGACCCCCTGCTCCTCTACGCCAGCTACCGGGTGCTGCTGGCAGGGCTGTTCGCCGGCCTGCACTTCTCCCGTTTCGGACCGAGCCTGCTCGGGTCGTTCGACAGCAGGCTGTTCGCCCAGGGCAGCATCGGTTACCTGGTCCTGACCGCGCTTGGCCTGGCCCTGGTCGCCCGACGCAAGCCCGACTTCGGGGTCCAGGTCGCCCTGATGCTGCTGATCGACATCGCCGCCCTGACCCTGTTGATGCACGCCAGTGGTGGTCTGCCGAGCGGTCTCGGCATGCTGCTGGCGATCCCGGTTGCGGCTGGCAGCGTACTGGTGACCGGCGAGATGGTGCTGCTCTTCGCCGCGCTGGCGGCCCTGAGCATCCTCGGCGAGCAGATCTTCGCCCAGTGGTTTGGCCTGTTCAACGACACTCACTACACCCAGGCAGGCATCCACGGCACGGTCTTTTTTGCCACCGCCCTGGGCGCCCGCTGGCTGGCTGGCCATTTGCGCGAAAGCGAGGCCATCGCGGCCCAACGCGGCCTCGACCTCGCCAACCTGGCGCAGTTGAACGACTACATTATCCGCCGTCTGCAGTCCGGGGTGATCGTGGTCGACGCCGACGCCCGCATCCGCCTGATCAATACTTCGGCCCGCGCCTTGCTGGGCCTGCCGGAGCATGAGCAGCCAATCTCCCTGCGCGGCCTGTCAGCCGAACTTGCCGAGCGTCTGGCGGCATGGCGCAGCGATCCGACCGCCGAGACCGGAACCCTGCGCATGGCCGACGTCGGCACCGACGTCCTGCCCCGTTTCGCTCGCCTCGGCGCCTCGGCAGAAAGCGGCACCCTGATCTTCCTTGACGACAGCAGCAGCGTCATGCGCCAGATGGTGCAGATGAAGCAGGCCTCGCTAGGTAGGTTGACCGGCAGCATCGCCCACGAGATCCGCAACCCCCTCGGGGCGATCAGCCACGCGGCACAACTGCTCGGGGAAAACGGCACGCTCGACCAGGGCGACTCCCGCCTGCTCGAGATCATCCGTCAGCACACCGGACGGGTAAACGAGATCATCGAGAGCGTCATGCAGTTGTCACGGCGCAGTAGCAGTCACCCGGCGGCACTCCGCCTGGGGTCCACCGTGTCGAATTTCGCCAACGAGTTCAGCCGCAGCGAAGGGCTCGCCCCTGGACAGATCACAGTCGAGATCGACCCCGAGAATACCCGGATCAACTTCGACCCGGTCCAGTTGCAGCAGATCCTGAGAAACCTGTGCGCCAATGCCCTGCACTACGGCAAGCCCCCTGATGCGGAGGGAATGGCCAGGGTGCGGCTGCGTGGCGGCCAGACGGCCGGCATCCGTGGCCCCTACCTCGAAGTGGTCGACGACGGTCTGGGAATCGATAAAGAGGCGGCACAGCAAATCTTCGAGCCCTTTTTCACCACCGACTCGCGTGGCAGCGGACTCGGACTGTATATTGCCCGTGCGCTGTGCGAGCATAATTTCGCCCGCCTCGACTACCTCATGTTGCCTGTCGGGGGCAGTTGCTTCCGCATCCGCTTCGCCGAACTGACACCATCGGACGCCGAGCCATGACCCGCCCTCTCGCCCTGATCGTCGACGACGAACCGGACATCTGCGAGTTGCTCGGGCTGACCCTGGAGCGGATGGAAGTCGACAGCCACGCCGCGCACGACCTCAAGGAGGCGCGCGCGCTGCTCGGCAATCACCGTTTCGACCTCTGTCTGACCGACATGCGCCTGCCCGACGGCGACGGGATCGACCTGGTGCGCCATATCCAGAGCCACCAACCCGACCTGCCGACCGCCGTGATTACCGCTCACGGCAACATGGAGACGGCGATCGAGGCGCTGAAGGCAGGTGCCTTCGACTTCGTCTCCAAACCGGTCGACCTGCAGGCGCTGCGCGACCTCGCCAGAGTGGCACTGCGCCTCGGAGACGGCACCGCCCGCCGCGGCTCGCGCCTGACCCTGATCGGTGCGTCACAACAGATGGAGCACACCCGGGCGCTGATTGCCAAGCTGGCGCGCAGCCAGGCGCCTGTCTACATCAGCGGCGAGTCGGGCACCGGCAAAGAGTTGGCGGCGCGCATGATCCATGACTTCGGGCCACGTGCCGAGAACCCGTTTGTCGCCGTCAATTGCGGCGCCATTCCGTCGGAGTTAATGGAGAGTGAGCTGTTCGGCCACCGCAAGGGCAGCTTCACCGGCGCCGTGCGCGACAAGCAGGGACTGTTCCAGTCGGCTAACGGCGGCACGCTGCTGCTCGACGAGGTTGCCGAGTTGCCGTTGCACCTGCAGGTCAAGCTGCTGCGCGCGATCCAGGAAAAAGCGGTGCGCCCGGTCGGCAGCGAGCGTGAGATACGGGTCGACGTGCGGATCCTCAGCGCCACTCACAAGGATCTCGCCGGACTGGTCGCCGACAACAGCTTCCGCCAGGACCTGTTCTACCGGATCAACGTTATCGAGTTGCCGATTCTGCCGCTACGCGACCACCCCGACGACATCCCGGAACTGACCCGTCATGTGATCGAACGGCTGACGAACGCGGGCACGACCGGACCGGTCACTCTGGCCGACGGCTCTCTGGAGGCACTGGTCGAATACGACTACCCCGGCAATGTCCGCGAGCTCGAGAACATCCTGGAGCGCGCCGCGGCCCTGTGCGAAGGGAGCGTGATTCGTCCCGACGACCTCGGACTGTCGGGCGTGTCGGCCAACGGGCTGGGCACGTCGCCACCCAACCGGCGCGGCACCCGCCGCGCGGAGCAGGCAGCCGACCGGCGCACGACACCGCCACCAGCGGACCTGCCCTCGGACCGGCTGCCCCTTCCGGAGTACCTCGAAGAGGTCGAGCGGCGGCGCATCGTCGAGGCACTGGAACAGACGCGCTGGAACCGGACCGCGGCCGCCGAACTGCTCGGCGTCAGCTTCCGCACGCTGCGCTACCGTCTGAAAAAACTGAACATCGAATGAGTCTGGAAAGGAACCGAGATGCTCTGGATCAAGGCTTGGCACCTGATATTCATGGTTACATGGTTTGCGGGCCTGTTCTACCTGCCGCGACTGTTCGTCTACCATGCCCAGTGCGAGGACACCGTCGGCAGCGAACGGTTCAAGGTGATGGAGCGCAAGCTCTACTACGGCATCACCATGCCGGGGATGGTGCTGACCCTCGGCTTCGGCTTCTGGATGCTGTACGCCTATGCCTGGCAGGTCTACGGTCAGATGGGCTGGCTCCACGCCAAGCTGGCGCTGATCGCCTGCATGGTGGTCTACCACTTTGTCTGCGGACGGCACCTGAAAGCGTTCCGCGATGATCGCAACCGGCACAGTCACGTTTATTACCGCTGGTTCAACGAGGTGCCGGTCCTGTTCCTGATCGCTATCATGCTGCTGGCAACACTGAAACCATTCTGACTTCCGGGCTGACCCGGGAACTGCCGAGGAATTCCGATGACCCGACTGGTTAACTGCCCCGTCCTCAACGCCAAGGCCGAAGGGCTCGACGAGCCGCCCCATCCCGGCGAACTCGGGCAACGCATCTTCGACAACGTCTCCAAGGCCGGCTGGGACCAGTGGCTGGAGCGGCTGACGACGATCATCAACGAAAACGGCTTGAACACCGCCGACCCGACCAGTATCGAGCTGATCGAGAAACACATGGTCGGATTCCTGTTCAGCGAGGGTGACTACGGCCAGCTGCCGTCCGGTTTTCAACAGCAGGCGCCCAAGGCCAAAAAATAATCATCACGCTCAGCCTGGCGTGGTAGCCAGCCGCCCCTGGAGCAACACCGGAGCCGTGACCACGCGCAGGCAAGCATGCGCTTGGCGTAACGCCGCTTCGACCAGGCCTGGCGTTGCCGCCCGGGCGAATATGAACCCCAGGTAGCTCTCGCCCTCCGGCAGCGGAACCAGTTCGTAGCCCTCGCGCACGCTGATTTCGACCGCCTCGATGCCGGGCACCCGGGACGCATCGAGCACTCCCTCGACCCGACGCAATATCCCGGCCTGCGGCGTCGGGAGCATCAGGACCCCCCCCGCGCCCTCGACCGGAATGGCGCGATCGGCCCCGCCCAGAGCCCGTCTGATGACCAGCTCCTCGAGCCCACCGCCGGCACCGAAGCGCAGCAGCCGGGCGCATTCGCCGCCGATGGTCCGCGCCGCCACCTCAAGCAGCCAGGCCTCGCCGTCGTGCAGCCGCAATTCGGCGTGCACCGGTCCCTCGCGCAAGCCGTAAGCCCGGCAAGCCTCCGTCACCCGCTCGGCGATGTGCCGCTGCAACGCTTCCGGATGACGTGACGGGGTGATGTAGTAGGTCTCCTCAAAGTACGGCCCCTCGAGCGGATCTGGCTTGTCGAACAGGGCCAGCACCTCGAGTTCGCCGCCGTCGAGAAGCCCCTCCAGGGCCACCTCAGACCCCGGCAGGTAGGCCTCGAGCAGGGCGTGATCACGCTCGTCAGGGAACGGCGTCTGGGCCGCTATGGCCACCACCCGTGGCCGAAGTGCCTCCAGCGCCTCCCCGGAGTCGGCACGGATCACGCCGCGACTCCCTGAAAGTGCCAGGGGCTTGATCACGCACGGGAAGGGGAAACCGGTTACCTGCGCTGGAAACGGCCGACGCAGGTCGACGACACGATGCTCGGGCACCGGCAGACCAGCTGCTGCCAGACAGCCACGGGCAAGATCCTTGCGCCGTGCCAGGCGGGCCGCCCCGGGATCGTTACCGGGCAGACCGAGGGCTTGTGCCACGTGGGCTGCGAGGTCGACTGTCAGGTCGTCGGTTGCGACGACCGCGTCGAAGCGGTCATCCGCCGCCGCATCGATGATGGATTGCAGCGAACGGTCGAGGTCAGGCAGGTCCAGGTTGAGACCGCCCGGGCCGCTGATCAGCGGATGGCGGCCGGTCGAGGCGATAACCGCATTGACGCCGAGCTGCTCGGCGGCGCGCAGATAGGGGACAGTGCGGTAACTGGCCGGCGGGGCCAGCAGCAGCAAACGGGATGGTCGGTTCGGTAACGCCTCGGCGTGGTCAGGCACACCCGCCGCCGGACCCGCCGCCGGACCCGCCACCGGCCGCGCCGCAGGCCGAACAGGAGCCGCTGCCTCCGACCGCCTGGAAGGCGTTACGGAAGACGAAGCTGGCGCCCATCGCCTGGTCGACGTAGTCGACCTCGGCGCCTCGCAGGTAGCCCAGCGCCACCGCGTCGACATAGAGACGCAGGCCGTCCCGATCGTAGACGCGGTCGTACGGCGTGGTCTGGTCGGTGAAGGTCATGCCGTAGGTCATGCCGCCGCAGCCGCCACCGGAGACATAGACACGCACGGCGTCAACGCCGTCTTCTTCACCCGCCTCGCCCAGCAGGTCGGTCAAGGCGACCCGCGCGGTGTCGGTGATGAACATGTCCGAGTCACGCAGCTCGGTGCTGTAGGCCGGGCTTGCGCTCGCGGCTGACTGGGCGGTGGCTTCGTTCATTCGGACTCTCCGTCTGTTCGGCCCCGGGACCGGGGCTGATCTGTGATGATGGGACCGCACCGTGACCGGCGGGTTCCACCGCGCCATGGTCGCACCTGCGCGCCGTGCCGCCAAGTGACCGGGGTCAATTGGCGGCACAGGGATTATATGAGCAAAGCGGCGATCAGTGGCCCAGTTGGTTACGCGCCTTGAGGGAGTAGAGGTGGCGCTCGGCGTCAACCAGGTGCTGCCCCCAGTGCAAGCGGTAAGAGCGCTTCCAGAAATGGACTGCATCGCTCGCATGGCCCGAGACCTCCGCCGCATCGTACAGCGCAAGCCCCTCCTTGACGTCGTAGTAGATGTCGGCCAGGTCATCGGCAAGACTGCCGCTCATGCTGTCGTGTGCGTCACCGACGGGGTCGAACTCGAGCCAGTAGCCGTCGTGCTCACCGAGTTCGCTGCGCAGGCGCGTATAGAACTCGAAGCGATCATTGAGCACCTCGAAGTGACCGTTCTCCTCGCCGGGCCAGTTTTCCGGATCGGGCTCCTCAACCATCGAGACGCTGGCATCGTGCAGCGAAACGACAGCGACGTGGAGACGCGGCAGCAGGCCAAAGACCTCATGCAACCAGCCAGGATCGCGGAGCTCACCGGCGCTCTCGATCAGGCGGCAGAATTCTCGGGCCAGCTCCGCCATCTCACGGGTCAGCGGCTGACCGTTCAGGTCACCGGCCACGACAGCCTCCTCGACACCTGCGGACCCACCCCAGTGTAGTCAATAATCCGCCTCAGACCGGAGCGGGCACATGCTAGACTCCGCCGCGGAGAGAGCATGGCGGACACGGCCCAGGCACAGCAGACACCGGTGGTAATGACCTTCTCGGGCCTCGACCCGAGCGGTGGCGCGGGCATCCAGGCCGACATCGAGGCACTCGCCAGCGTCGGCTGCCACGCGGCCCCGGTGGCCACTGCCATCACCGTCCAGGACACGCGTGACGTCTCCCGCGTCGAATCCATTGCCCCGGAACTGGTTTCCGCCCAGGCTCGCGCCGTCCTCGCCGATCTCCCGGTCGCTGCTTTCAAGATCGGGCTGCTCGGCAGTGCCGCCGTCGCCGACACGGTACATGCCCTGCTCGCCGACTACCCGAGCATCCCGGTCGTCCTCGACCCGATCACCGCCGCCGGTGGCGGGGCCGAACTTGCCGGTGAGGCGTTGCTCTGCGCGATGCGCGAATTGCTGCCTCGCATCACCGTGGTGACCCCGAACAGCCTCGAGGCGCGGCGCCTGGCGCCCGATGACGGCGAGTTGGACGCCTGCGCGGCGTGGTTGCTGGCTCGTGGTTGCGACTGGGTCCTGGTCACCGGCACCCACGAGGCAGACGCCCAGGTGACCAACCGCCTCTACAGTGATGCCGGCCTGGTCGACGCCCGTACCTGGCCACGGCTGGACCACGACTACCACGGGTCCGGTTGCACCCTGGCGGCGGCCACGGCCGGCCTGCTTGCCCACGGCCAGGATCCGCGCAGCGCGGTCGCCGCGGCCCAGGCCTACGCCTGGGAGAGCCTCAATCACGGACACTGCCCCGGCCAGGGCCAGCACCTGCCGGACCGTTTCTTCTGGGCACCTTCGGCTCGCGGTCTGAGATGAACCGGCTGCGACGCGGTCTCTACGCCGTCACCGACGGCCGTGGTGGTGACGCCTTGTTCGATCTCGTTGCGGCCCTGCTGCGTGGTGGCGCGGTACTGCTGCAGTACCGGGCCAAAGGGGTGCCGACGGGTCGACGGCGGGAAGAGAGCACCGCGCTGCTTGCTCTCTGCCGCGAGCATCGCGTGCCGCTGATCGTCAACGACGATCTGGCACTGGCATTCGCCATCGGAGCCGACGGCGTCCATCTCGGCCGCGACGACGCCACGCTCGCCGAGGCCCGGGCCGCACTGGGCGCAAACGCCATCATCGGCGTCTCCTGCTACGCGGACCTGGAGCGCGCCCGCGCGGCGGCGGCCGGCGGCGCTGACTACATAGCCTTCGGCAGCCTGTTCCCCTCGATGACCAAACCGGAGGCGGTGTCCGCCCCATTGGCGCTGCTTGGCCAGGCGCGGCACGAACTCGCACTGCCCGTTTGCGGCATCGGGGGCATCACCCTCGACAATGCGGGCGCTGTCGTCGCCGCCGGCGGCGACCTGTTGGCCGTGATCAGCGACCTCGCCGAGGCACCCGATCCGGAAGCGCATGCGGCGGCCTACAGCGCCCTTTTCTTTCCCTCCGAACCCTGAGGGTGCGCTTTGTTGCTCGGGTATACTCGAGCCAGGATCCAGAGTCACGGCGACCCCCTTGCCCAGCACCCAGGTCACGTCCCTGCTGCCACGCCTGCCCGGCCTCGCTTCGTTGCTGCTGGTGGTCGCCATCGGTGCCGTGCTGGCTCAGCTGACCTGGCAGCTTCTTCTCCCGCCGACGTCAGACGAAGGCCTGTCGGCACCGGGCTCTCTATCGGCCGGAGCCACAGTCACCCAGCCGCCCCGGACCCGTAGCGGGCTCGCCGTACCGCTGTTCGGGGCGGGAGAGACAGTCGCGAATCAGCCCACCGTCATCCTGCCCGTCGAGGCGCCACCGACCCGACTCGATTTGAAACTGCGCGGCGTCGCGGTCGCCGACGAGGAGGCGCTCTCCTGGGCGATCGTCGAGGGACCCGACCGCCAGAGCCTGCCTTACCGCATCGGTGATGAACTGCCCGGCGAGGCGGAACTGCTGCAGATCGAGACCGACCGCGTCATCCTGCGCCACGATGGCGCGGTCGAGGCACTCTACTTCAGCGACGAAGTACCGAGACCGACCGCTGCAGCTCGCACCGCCACCACCAGGGGGAGAGGGTCCGAGATTCGGCTCTCGCCCCAATCGAGCACCCGCATCCGCGAGTACCTTAGCCTGCTGCCGAGCGATCCGACACGGATGACGGAGCTGGTACGCGCCCTGCCGGTGATGGAAAACGGCGTTCTCAAGGGTTTCCGCCTCTTCCCCGGGCAGCAGCGCGCACTGTTCGGCGAGGCCGGACTGCGTCGCGGCGACATCGCCACCCGCATCAACGGCCTGCCCCTCGACGACCCCGCCCGGGGCATGGAGTTGCTCAACCAGCTCGCTTCCGCCAGCCGTTTCGAGATCGAGATCCTGCGCCGAGGGCAGCCCCAGGTACTCGACATCCAGCTCTGAATGCGACCGATCGATTGAATGCTCCTGAGCCAGCCAGTAACCTGAGCCGAGGAACAGAGGGGATCAGGATGAACCGCAGGTTACTGCATGGCGCACGCCGCGCGCTGGTCGCGCTGGGACTCGTACTGCTGCTGCACGCCACCCCGCTGACGGCACAGAACATTACGCTCAATTTCAAGGACGCCGACATCCGCTCGGTGATCGAGACGGTCGCCGAACTGACCGGGCGTAGTTTCATCGTCGACCCGCGGGTGCAAGGCAAGGTGACCGTGATCACCAGTCGCCAGCTGAGCGAGACCCAGGTCTACGAGGTCTTCCTCTCCATTCTCGAGCTCAACGGCTTCACCGCCATCGACAGTGGCGAAGTGACCAAGATCATCCCCGCCGCCGGCGCCAAGACCAGGCCAACACCGCTCGTTACTGACCCGGATTTCAGCCCTGGCGACGCCGAGGTCAGCCGCGTGATCGAACTGCGCACCGTGCGCGCCGCCGAACTGGTGCCGCTGCTGCGGCCGCTGCTGCCACAGGAGGGACACCTGGCCGCGCACAACACCAGCAACATCCTGATCATCTCCGGCAAGGCGGCCAACGTCGCCCGCCTCGAGCAGGTGATCCGGCGCATCGACCAGGACAGCGACAGCGAGGTCGAGGTCGTGCGCCTGGGCCACGCCTCCGCCAGCGAAGTGGCCAAGATGCTCTCGGCATTGCAGGCCAACCTGGGCAAGGCCGGCAACGCCCCGGGCACGACCGAAGCGATGCGCTTCGTCGCCGACACCCGAACCAACAGCATCATCCTCAGCGGCGACAAGAGCCAACGGTTGCAGGCACGCGCACTGATCGTCCACCTCGACACACCGCTGGAGTCAAGCGGCAACATCCACGTCCTCTACCTGCACTACGCCAAGGCCGAAGATGTGGCCAAAGTACTGCAAGGCATCATCGAGTCGGAACGCAAGGAGCAGAAGCAGGAGGGGACGCGAACTGGCGCCGCCAGCGTGCTGATCCAGCCAGACGAGACCACCAATGCCCTGGTAATCCAGGCCGATCCGGAACGGTTCCGTGCACTCGAGGACGTCGTACGCCAGCTCGACATCCGCCGGGCCCAGGTCCTGGTAGAGGGGATCATCGCCGAAACCAGTGCCGGCAAGAGTGCCGAGCTCGGCGTCCAGTGGAGCTACATCAGCGACGCAGCCAACAACCGCGGCGGCTTCGGCGGAACGAATTTCGACCTGACCGGACAGGGACTGCAGAAACTCAGTCGGACCCCCGGCGCCCTCGGTGACGGCCTCAGCCTCGGCTACCTCGGCGGCACCATCAGCGTGCTCGGCAACGAGATCCTCAACATCGGCGCCCTGCTGCGCGCCCTCGCCTCAGACGCCGACACCAACATCCTCGCCACGCCAACGCTGGTGACCATGGACAATTCCGAGGCGGAGATCGTCGTCGCCCAGAACGTGCCGTTCCTCACCGGCCAGTACGCCAACACCGGCGCCACCGCGCCCGGAGTCAACCCGTTCCAGACCATCGAGCGCCAGGACGTCGGCCTGACGCTGAAAATTACGCCGCAGATCAACGAGGGCGACGCCATCAAGATGGATATCGAGCAGGAGGTCTCCAACCTGAGCAACGCCACCAACACCGGCGCCGTCGACCTGATCACCGTAAAGCGCCAGATCCGGACCAGTGTCATCGTCGATGACGGCCACCTGATCGTGCTCGGCGGGCTGATCGACGACAACCTGCGCCAGGGGGTCAGCAAGGTGCCGCTGCTCGGCGACATCCCGGGCCTCGGTGCACTGTTCCGCTACCGCACTGACCAGATCGAGAAGCGTAACCTGATGATCTTCCTGCGCCCGGAAATCCTGCGCGACAGCGAATCGAGCGAGCGTGTCAGCCTCGGCAAGTACAACCTGATCCGCAACGAGCAGCTCAAGCAGCAGCAGCGCGAAGGCATGCTCCTGGAGCACCCGGACAAGCCGGTGCTGCCCGAAGTCGAGTCACAATGAGCGGACCGGGAGACGTCACCACGGGGGCCCCACTACGCCTGCCCTTTGCCTTCGCCAAGCGCCACGGGGTCCTGCTGCAGGAGACGACCGACGGTCGCGTCATCGCGCTCCACCGAGCGGGCGCGACGCTGACCGCCCTCGCCGAAGTGCGCCGCTTCGCCAACCGGCCCCTGACATTCGAAAAAGTGGCCGAAGAGCCGTTCGACAACACCCTGGCGCGAATCTACGAGGGCGGGGCCCAGCAAGCCGGAGCGATCATCGACAACGTTGAGGAAGACCTGGCGCTGGCTGATGTTGTGCGCGAGATCGGCGAACCCGAGGACCTGCTCGATAGCGAGGACGATGCCCCGGTCATCCGCCTGATCAACGCCCTGCTGGCCGAGGCGATCCGCGGTGGCGCCTCGGACATCCACATCGAGCCGCTGGAACAGGCGGTGCGAGTGCGCCTGCGCATCGACGGCATTCTGCGCGAGGTGTTGCGGCCGAAACGCGCCCTCGGTCCGCTGCTGGTGTCGCGGATCAAGGTCATGGCCCAGCTCGACATCGCCGAAAAGCGGCTGCCCCAGGACGGCCGCATCTCGCTGCGCATCGCCGGGCGGGCGGTCGATGTCCGCGTCTCCAGCATCCCGGGGGCGCATGGCGAGCGGGTGGTGTTGCGCCTGCTCGACAAGCAGTCGGGTCGCCTGACGCTGGAGCAGCTCGGGGTACCACCCGACCAGTTGGAACGCCTCGAGGAACTGATCCGACGCCCCCACGGCATCCTGCTGGTGACTGGGCCGACCGGCTCAGGCAAGACCACCACCCTCTACGCCGCGCTGCTGCAGCTAAACGACCTGAGCCGCAACCTGATGACCGTCGAGGACCCGATCGAGTACTACCTCGAAGGGGTCGGCCAGACCCAGGTCAACACCCGGGTCGATATGAGCTTCGCCCGCGGCCTGCGCGCCATCCTGCGCCAGGATCCGGACGTGGTCATGGTCGGTGAGATCCGCGACCTGGAGACCGCGGAGATCGCCGTGCAAGCGAGCCTGACCGGCCACCTGGTGCTGTCGACGCTGCACACCAACAGTGCCGTGGCCGCGGTCACCCGGCTGCGTGACATGGGCATCGAGTCGTTCCTGCTCGCCTCGAGCCTGATCGGGGTCCTGTCACAGCGCCTGGTCCGGCTGCTCTGCACCGACTGCAAGAGCGCCTACGATCCCGACAGCGCCGAGCGCAGCCAACTCGGCCTCGGCGACGAGCCTCTCACCCTCTACCGCCCGGTCGGATGCGACGCCTGCGACCGGCTCGGCTACCGCGGGCGTACCGGTATCTTCGAACTGCTGGTGGTAGACGAGGCGCTGCGCACGCTGATCCACGACGACGCCAGCGAGCAAGACCTTGCCTCCCACGTCCGCGCCCGTGCCCCCGGCCTGCATCGTGACGGCCTGCGCCGGGTGCTAGGTGGCGACACCTCCCTCGAGGAGGTGCTGCGCGTCACCCGGGAGGAGTGAACCCGCCTAATTCACGGTGGATCGTGGAGCTGGCGCCGGGCTGGTGAGACTGGGCGCCGCTCTGGAGCGAAAGGGGTAGCGGCGGTTACCCCTTGAGTGAAGAGCAAGCCCAGGCGCGCCAGAACCAGCCAGGGCTGCGATAGACAGGAACATTTCGCTGCCGGGATGAAACGATGACATTGAAGATGGGCACCTACATAACAGAATGTTACCTCGGGTTCCTGCCGCCACCGTGAATAAGGTGGGTTGAACTTGGGCGCTTACGAATACCTCGCGCTGAACGGCCGTGGGCGCGAGCAGCGTGGGGTGCTCGAGGGTGACTCGGCACGCCAGGTCCGCCAGCTGCTGCGCGAGCGTGACCTCAGTGCTCTCGAGGTCTCACCGATCGCCGGCACGGCGGGCCGCGAGCAACACCAGGGGTCGCGCCAGACCCTGCCCGTGGCCGAGTTGGTGGTGATGACCCGCCAACTGGCGACACTGGCCCGGGCCGGCATACCAATCGGCGAGGTGCTGGCGACGGTGGCCGAGCAGACCAGCAGGCCACGTGCGCGACGCGTACTGCTTGGCGTGCGCGGCCGTGTTATCGAGGGCTCGGCCCTCTCCGACGCCCTGGCCGAACACCCGCGCGTCTTCCCACCCTTCTTCCGCGCCACGATCGCCGCCGGGGAGCAGTCGGGGCGGCTCGCCGACGTCCTGGAGCGACTCGCAGACCACGTCGAGCGCGGCCAGGCACTGCGGCAGAAGCTGGTGCTGTCGCTGGTCTACCCGGCACTGGTGCTGCTGGTGGCGATTGCCGTTATCGGGGTGATGATGGTCTACGTGGTGCCGGAGGTGGTGCGCGTCTTCACCGGCATCGGCCAGGAACTGCCCTGGTTCACCCGCGCCCTGATCGCGACCAGCGATCACGCGCGCGTGCTGGCACTGCCCGCGGCGCTGCTCGGCCTGGTCGCGTTGGTCGGCGGCAGCCTGCTGTTGCGCCTGCCCGCCGCGCGCCTCACCGCCGACCGCCTGTTGCTGGCGCTGCCGCTGGTCGGCAGTGCCTTACGCCGCCTCAATACCGCCCGCTTCATCCGCACCCTGGCGATCCTCACCGCCAGCGCGGTACAGCTTCTCGACGGCGTGCGCCTCGCTGCCGAGGTGGTGCCTAACCTGGCGCTACGCCGCTCTCTGGCCGGTGTCGGCCGCCAGATCCGCGAGGGCAGCACCCTGCGTGCCGGCTTGAAAGAGACCGGCCAGTTCACCCCGCTGGCGCTGAACCTGATCGCCAGCGGTGAGAGCAGCGGGCGTCTCGCCGACATGCTCGACCGCGCCGCAACCCAGCAGGAGCGCGAAATCGAACTTGGCCTCGCCACGCTGGTCGGCCTGCTGGAACCCCTGATGATCGTCCTGCTTGGCGGTATCATCCTCGCCATCGTGGTGGCAATCATGCTGCCGATCTTCCAGCTCAATCAGCTGGTCACTCTCTGAACAGGTACAGGCAGACGACGATGCACACTCCAGGACGGAACCCGGGCTTCACGCTGATCGAGATCATGGTTGTCATCGTGATCCTCGGCATTCTCGCCGCGGTCATCGTGCCGCGCGTGCTCGATCGCCCCGACACCGCACGGCTGGTCAAGGCGAAGCAGGACCTGCGCACCCTGGAGAGCGCGCTCAACCTCTACCGCCTCGACAACTACCGTTACCCGAGCACCGAGCAGGGGCTGGAGGCGCTTGTTAACAAACCAGCGGGAGAGCCCGAGGCTCGCAACTGGCAGCCGGGCGGTTACATCGACCGGCTGCCGCTCGACCCCTGGCAGCGCCCTTACCTCTACCTCAGCCCGGGAGAGAACGGCGATACCGACATCTACACGCTGGGCGCCAACGGCGTTCCCGGCGGCGAGGGCATCGATGCCGACATCGGTAACTGGAAGCTCGACTGAGCCGCTCACCGCCGACGGCGGTTTCAGCCTGATCGAGCTGCTGGTGGTGCTGCTGCTGATCGGCATCATCCTGACCATGGCCACGCTCGCCGTGCGCCCGGGACTCGGCGTAGCCGATGGCGACGACGAGGCCGCCCGCCTTGCGGCCCTGTTGCAACTTGCCCGTGAACAGGCGGTGCTGCAGGGCGACGAGCATGGCCTCGAGTTGAACAGCGGCGGTTACCGGCTGCTGATGCTCGAAGACAGTGCCTGGCAGCCCTTGACCGACCCGGTCTGGAGACCGCGCATCCTGCCCCCGGAGCTGCGCCTGCGGCTCACGGTCGAAGGCCGGGCGGTCACCCTGCCCGACACCGCAGAGGGGGAACCGCAGTTGCTGCTCTTCTCCAGTGGCGAGATGACCCCGTTCATGCTCGAGATCGAGGGCACGACGACCGTCTGCCGACTGACCGGTGACGGCCTAGCCGACCTGCCTCCGCCCACGTGCGAACCGGTGTGAGCAGAATCATGCAAGGTGGCCGCGAACACGGCTTCACCCTGATCGAGATCCTGGTCGCGCTGGCAGTCATCGCGATCAGCCTCGGCGCCCTGATCACCGCGGTTTCCAGCCAGACACGCAATGCCGCCTACCTCACCGAGCGAACGCTGGCGCAGTGGGTCGCAGGCAATACCGTCGCCGGTTACCGACTCGACGCCAGCTGGCCGGGTCCGGGGACGAGTCGTGGCCGCAGCGACATGGGCGAACAGACCTGGCACTGGCAGGTCACCACGACCACCACCGACGATCCCGATCTGCGCCGGATCGAGGTGGCTGTAAAGCACGATCCGGACGACACGGAACCGCTGGTGACGCTGGTCGCCTACCTCGACCGCCCGGCGGGTGCGGCACGCTGATGCACGGGCGTGGCTTCACCCTGATCGAGTTGCTGGTGGCGTTGACGATCTTCGCGGTGCTCTCACTGCTGGCCTACGGCGGGCTGGCCAGCGTACTCGACGGCAGCGCACTGGCGGGTGCCCACAGTGCGCGACTCGGGGCCCTGCAACGCACGGTGACGCACCTGGTCGACGACCTCGCCCAGGCCGGCACGCGCCCGGTCCGCGACGCCTTCGGCGACCCGCTGCCGGCCCTCGGTGCCGGCGTTGGCGTCACGCCGGCCCTCGAACTGACACGTGGCGGCTGGCGCAATCCCACCGGCCAGCCACGCAGCTCACTGCAGCGCATCGGCTACGACCTGGTCGACCGCACCCTGGTGCGACGGGTCTGGCCGGTGCTCGACCGTGCCCCGGACAGCACCCCGCTTGAGCAGCGCCTGCTCGATGGCGTCACGGCCTTCGAGCTGCGATTTCGCGGCGACCGCCAGGGGCGTTGGGCGTCGGCGTGGCCACCGGCCGACGCCCCGCCCGGGGATCCGACGCTGCCGCTCGCTGTTGAACTGGCCCTCGAGGTCGAGGGCTTCGGCCGAATCACACGGCTGGTGTTGATCGGTGGCTAAAGTGTTGTCCCATCTGCCTCGCAGGCAGACCGGCGTGGCGCTGATCACCGCGCTGCTGGTGGTCGCGATCGCCGCCGCCGCGGCCACGGCCATGGCCCGCCAGCAGCAGCTCCAGATCCAGCGCAGCGCCAACATTCTCAACGCCGAACAGGCCTACCTCTACGTCCTGGGCGCCGAGGCGTTCGCACGCCAGGTGCTGCGCCGCGATGCCGGAGACGGTCCGGTCGACCACCTCGGCGAAGGCTGGGCCGTGCTGGTGCCACCGACAGTGATCGACGGCGGCGACCTGTTCGGTCGTCTCGAGGACCTGTCTGGCCGCTTCGACCTCAACCGCCTGGTCGACGCAGAGGGCCCGGCAACCGTCCCGATCGCCCGCTTCCAGCGCCTGCTGCGCCAGCTGGACCTGCCGGTGGAAGGCGCATGGAATGTGGTAGATTGGCTCGACGACAATCAGGATCCATCGCCCGCGGGCGGCGCCGAGGATCTTGAGTACTTGCGACGCGAACCGGCCTACCGCAGCGCCGGACGACACATGACCAGCCCGAGCGAACTTCTGCTGATCGACGGATTCGACATGGTCGCCTACCAACTGCTCGAACCTCATGTCACCGCGTTGCCGATCCCGATTCCACTGAACGTCAACACCGCATCCGCAGCCCTGCTCCAGGGACTGGCAGACTCGTTCGACCCAGGAATCGCCGAGCAACTGGTCGACGCGCGCGGTGAGGATGGCTTCGCCAGCGTCGACGACTTCCTCGATCAGGTCGAGACGCTGGCCGGCGATGAAATACGCGGCCAGGTGGCGGAGGCCTCGCTCGCGGTCGGCAGTGACTTCTTCCTGTTCCAGGGCGAGGCGCGTTTCGGGCGTGGCCGGGTGCGCCTGGCCAGCCTGTTGCAACGAGCTGATGACGGCGTGGTCACCACCGTACGCCGCAGCCGGGAGCAACTCTGACATGGTCGGCCGGTTGCTGCTCAGGTTGCCTCACGACCCTGGCGCGGCGATCGCCTGGCTGGCCTGCGACGACGGCGACGTCGTCGCCCAGGGGGCCGACGCACTGATCGAGGCCCCGGCCCATGCCGTGGACCGTCGACTCATCGCCCTGGTGCCGGGCGACTGCATCCTCCTGACCCGCGTCGCAGTGCCCAGCCGCAAGGACCACCACATCCGCCAGGCGGTGCCGTACCTGCTCGAGGAGCAACTTGCCGCCGACGTAAATTCCCTGCATTTCGCCATCGGTCCACGAGACGCCGACGGTACGGTGGCGGTCGCCGTCGTCGATCGCGAGTTGCTCGCGACCTGGCTGGAAACACTGATCACGGCCGGGCTGGAGCCGGAGGCGATGATCCCCGAGACCCTTGCGCTGCCCGACCCGGAAGCGGGCTGGGTGCTGGCGGCCGATGACACGACCGTGCTGCTGCGAAGCGGTGACCTCACCGGGTACGCCATGGATCGTGACGCGGCCCCAGCACTGCTGCGGATGGCGCTGGCCGACGCCGTGAGCGCGCCCGCATCGATCACACTCTGCGGCATCGATCCCGATGAACTTCTGGCCGAGGACGGCGATCTGCCCGAATTGCATTCGGCCACGGCGGCTGACCTGCCTACGCTGCTGGCACACCACGCACCGGGCGGTCCTTGCGAACTCGACCTGCGCCAGGGCCCCTTCGCCCGCGCTGACGAGAACACGGTGACCTGGCATGACTGGCGCCGGGCCGCTGCACTCGCCGCCTGCCTGCTGTTGCTGCTGTTCGGCCAGCGCTGGTGGCAACTTCAGCAGTTCGAATCCGAGAGCGCCCGGCTCAAGAGCGAACTCACCGCCACGCTGCAATCGACCTTCCCCGACATCACCCGGGTGGTCGACCCTGTAGCGCAGATGCGCCAGCGCCTGGCACGGTTACGTGGTGGAGGCAGCGATGGCCGCTTCCTCGACCTGCTGGCCGCGTCCGGCGACGCCCTGGCCCAGGAACAGGGCTGGCAGCTGGCCGGACTGAACTACCGCGACGGGACTCTGCAACTGCAGTTGCGGATGCCCGGGTTTGACCATTTCGAGCGCCTGCGTGGCCGCTTCGTCGCCAGCGACGGCGTGACCGCCGAAATCGGTTCCCTCGGCAGCGTCGAGGGTGAGGTGCGAGGCAGCGTCACCCTACGGGAGCCCGACGCATGAGCTGGCTGCAAACCCTGTCGGCACGCGAACGCCAGGTTCTCGCCGGTGGCACGGCCCTGCTTGTCGCCACGTTGCTGTTTCTGCTCGCCTGGGAACCGCTGGTCGAACGTGAACAGCGGCTCGGCTCATTGGTCGAGATGCAGCGAAGCCAGCTCGCCTGGATGACGTCGGCGGCGGCCGAGGTCGCCGCGATGACCCCGCATGGCACCCCTTCAACCGGCGGCGACGGGATGTCACTGCTGAGCCTGATCGACCGCTCGGCCACCGAAGCCGGACTCGGTGACGCGGTCAAGCGACTGGCCCCCGAGAGCGACCGCGGCGTCCGCGTCTGGCTTGGCGATGCCCCTTACCAGGCCACGATCCGCTGGCTCGAATCGCTCGGCCGGGCAGGCATCAACCCGCTGACCGTGCAGATGGAACGCAACGAGACCAGCGGCCGCATCGAGGCCAGGCTGCTGCTCGGCCGCGCTGCGTGACCCGCGCCCGACTGCTGGTCGCCGGTCTCGTCGGCTTCACGCTCGCCCTGCTTTTCACCGCGCCAGCGGAGTTGCTCCGTGGGCCGCTCCAGGAGGTGCTGCCATCGGCACGGCTGGGCACCATGCACGGCCATGCCCTCTCCGGCCGCGCGGTCCCGGCCGTTGTCGGCGGTCTACCTATCGAGCGGGTGACGTGGCGCTGGCGTCCGCTGGCGCTGATCACCGGCCGGCTCGCCTTTGACCTCACAATGCACATCGGAGACATGCACGTCGGGCTGCGTGCGGCACGTCGACCCTGGTCCGATGAAGTGACACTGCAGGGCATCGCTGGTGAACTGGATCTCGAGCGGCTGGGACGGTTGCTGCCACGCTTGCCAGTACAGGCGCGCGGACGCCTCATGCTCAACGACATGACTGTCACCCTCGGTCCGGATGGGTGGCCACGCCAGACCATGGGCCGCCTACAGCTGCACGGAGCGGCGCTGACCGCCCCCGTCGCCATACCCATTGGCGAAGCCGATGGCACCTTCGGCATGGACGGTGATCGGTTCGAGATCGGTTTCACACTGCCACCTTCAGCCACAATGGCCGGGCACGGCACCCTGCTGCTCGCTGCCGACGGCAGCTACCGGCTCCAGGGCCGACTCGCCCCGGGCGCCACAGCCGACCAGGAGACGGCCGCGCTGCTGCGCCTGGCCGGTCGCCAGGAGAATGATGGCAGCGTCCGGATCGACCAGAAAGGGAAGCTTCAGTGAGCGCGACGGGCGGGCGTGATGTGGCCGCCACGGGTATCATGGGCGCCGCTCTGGCCCGTCCGCTCCACGCGCTGGCCACGAACAGACAACCGAACCGAGACCAGGATTTCAGGGAGCCAGCATGACCCGTTCGCACGACCTGTTCACCGAGGCCAAGGAACTGATCCCGGGCGGCGTCAACTCCCCGGTACGCGCCTTCCGCGGTGTCGGCGGTGACCCGGTCTTTATCGACCGTGCCGAAGGTGCCTACCTGACCGACAGCGACGGCAAGCGCTACATCGACTACGTCGGTTCCTGGGGTCCGATGATCGTCGGCCATGCCCACCCCGACGTCGTGCGCGCCGTGCAGGAGGCGGCCGCCCGCGGTCTCGGATTCGGCACCCCGACCGAGATCGAGACGCGCATGGCACGCCGGGTGCTCGAACTGATGCCGACCCTGGAGATGGTGCGCATGGTCAGTTCCGGCACCGAGGCAACCATGACCGCGCTGCGCCTGGCGCGCGGCTTTACCGGTCGCGACACCATCGTCAAGTTCGAGGGCTGCTATCACGGCCACTCCGACTCGCTTCTGATCAAGGCCGGCTCCGGCGCACTGACGCTCGGCATACCCACCTCCCCCGGGGTGCCTGCCGCGCTGGCCGAACACACCGTGACCCTGCCTTACAACGATCTCGATGCCTGCCGCACCGCGTTCGCCGACCTCGGCGCCGAGATCGCCTGCGTGATCGTCGAGCCGGTGGCCGGCAACATGAACTGCGTACCGCCTCGCACGGGTTTCCTGGAAGGGCTTAGAGAACTGTGCGACCAGCATGGCAGCCTGTTGATCCTCGACGAGGTGATGACCGGCTTCCGCGTCGCCCTCGGCGGCGCCCAGGCGCACTACGGTATCCAGCCCGACCTGACCACGCTGGGCAAGGTGATCGGTGGCGGCATGCCGGTGGCGGCCCTCGGCGGGCGCCGCGAGGTCATGGAATACCTGGCGCCGGTCGGCCCCGTCTACCAGGCCGGGACGCTCTCAGGCAACCCGGTGGCCATGGCGGCAGGGCTGGCGACGCTCGAGATCGTAGCCACGCCGGGATTCCACGACGATCTGGCGGCCAAGACGGGCACTTTGTGCGAAGGCATCCTCACCGAGGCACAAGCCGCCGGAATCCCGATGACGGCAAACCGCGTCGGCGGCATGTTCGGCCTGTTCTTCACCGACGCCGACGAGGTGACCTGCTTCGCCGACGTCATGGCGTGTGACGTCGAACGTTTCAAGCGCTTCTTCCACGGCATGCTCGAGGCCGGCATCTACCTGGCACCTTCTGCGTTCGAAGCCGGCTTCGTTTCGGCCGCCCACGGTGACGCCGAGATCACGCAGACCGTCGCCGCCGCCGGTCGCGTCCTGCGCGAACTCGCCGGCTAGCGCCATCGCGGCGACCGCCGCCGATGGAGGCACTGCTCGACTGGATCGCTACCCACCCGACCTGGGCCGGGCTGGCGGTATTCCTGGTCGCCTTCAGCGAATCGCTGGCCATCGTCGGGTTGATCATGCCCGGGGCCTTCCTGATGTTCGGCATCGGGGCGCTGATCGCACTCGGCCACCTCGAATTCCTGCCCACCATGGCCTGGGCGGTGACCGGAGCGATCCTCGGTGACGGGCTGAGTTTCTGGCTTGGGCACCACTTCCGCCAGGAACTGCGCACGATCTGGCCGTTTCGCAACCACCCGCGGCTGGTCAACCGCGGGGTCGACTTCTTCCACCACCACGGTGGCAAGAGCATCCTCTTCGGCCGCTTTGTCGGTCCGGTGCGCCCGATCATGCCAGCGGTCGCCGGTATGCTCGGCATGCCGGTCGGCCGCTACCTGACCATTAATGTTCTTTCCGGCATTGCCTGGGCCCCGGCCTACCTGCTGCCCGGCATGCTGTTCGGCGCCTCGCTGGAACTGGCGGCCGCGGTGACCGGGCGCCTGGCTCTGCTGCTGCTACTGCTCGCCGGCCTGTTCTGGCTCACCTTCGGCCTGGTACGCATCCTCTGGCGGCTGGGAGCGCCACATGCGCGCATGGCGGTGCTGCGGTTGCTCGACTGGGGCCGGCACCACCCCCGTTTCGCCGCTCTGACGGCCGCCATCGGCGACCCTGGCGGGGCTGAAGCGCGCGGTCTGGCGGTCCTCGCGGTCGCACTCCTCGGCAGTGCGTCTTTGCTGTTCGGACTCACCCTGCTTCTCTTCACCTACCCAAGTGCATTCGACCGCACCCTGCACGGCTTGCTGCTTGGCCTGCGCTCACCACCGTCCGACCTGATACTGATCGCCGTCACCGAGCTCGGCGACGGCCTGTTCCTCGCCTTCTATGCCACGCTGGTCGCCCTGGGGCTCGCCTGGCATGACCGCAGCGCCGCGCGCCACTGGCTCGCCGCCGTGGCGTTCGCGATGATCGCCCCGATGCTGCTCAAGGGACTGTTCCAGATACCGCGGCCGGAGCCCTTCGATGCCCTGCTCGTCAGCTCCTCCTTCCCCAGTGCCCACGCCCTGCGCGCGACGGTGATTTACGGTTTCGCGGCCGTGCTGCTGGCGCGGGCCGTGCCGCAACCGTGGCGCTGGGCCCCCTACGGATCGGCCGCGCTGTTGGTCGCGACCATCGCCTTCTCACGCCCCTACCTGGGCGTCCACTGGTCCGGCGACGTGGTCGCCGGCTCCCTGCTCGGCCTGCTCTGGGTGGGACTTCTCGGCACCGCTTTCCGCGTGCGCGTCACCGATTCCTCCCCGCTCTTGCGACAGGCCGGCGTGGTGCTGTTGCCGCTGGCCCTGATCGCCGCGCTCTACCTCCCCCTGCGCCTGGCAGATGACGTGGCACGTTACGACCCGACAGTTGCGCCGGCTCCGCTCAGTGCCGAGCGCTGGCTGGATGACCCATGGCCGGAACTGGTGCAGCGTACGCCGGAGGCGGTCGCACCCAGCGACGAACCGCGGCTCGCCTGGGCCGCGTCACTGAGCCGGGTGACCGAAGACCTGGCTCAGGCGGGTTGGACGGGCTTCACCGACGAAGGCCCCCAGCGTTGGCTGCGAGTGTTGAGCCCTCAAGCAATCCTTGCCGAATTGCCGCCGCTGCCACAGGTTCGAGACGGCCGTGATGAGGTCCTGCTGCGGGTTAGAGAGGAGTCCGGGGAGTCGCGCCTGGTGCTGCGATTCTGGGACAGCGGCCGCCGCGTGGATGGCATCCCGGTCTGGATCGGCCGCCTCGCGCGTGAACGACCGGAGCGGCTGCTCGGTATGCTGACCTACGCCCGAGGCACACCGGCTTCTTCGGCCGATCTCGCCGCGCTGGAAGCCTCACTGGAAACAGCGGGTCCACGGGCATCCCATGGCGCGCGCCTGCGTGTCGGTCCGCCCGGACCCTGAACTCGGTCATCAGCGCACCAGCAGGTGGCAGCAGAGCACGAAACTCGCCAGCAGGATGGTCGTTTCAACCAGCCTGGCGGTCAGACGCAAGGCTGAGACAGCGCCCGGGCATCGGTCAGTGCCAGACCATCGACATCCTTGCTGCCACTCGACTCAGCCCTGGACAGGCTTATCGGATCTCTTTGCCCTTGAGGCAGTCGTGGTAGCCGCGGTCGAAATGGACGATGTGATCGATCAGCCAGTCACGGAGCATTTGCAGCATTCCGGTGACCTCGACCGGGTCGTTGCCCACCAGTCGCAAGGCGGTGACGTCGTCGAGCAGTTCGTCGTGCTCGCGCTGGTGCATGGCCAGGTTGGGACAGCGATGATGGCGCAGCACCCGCTCCTCGTGGGTGAAATGATCCTCGGCAACATGGATCAGCCGGTCGACCGCAGCGGAAAAGGCCGCGCCATCCTGCTCCGGACCACCGAGGCTGTGCAGGTGGTTGATGGCATCGACAATGTCGCGGTGCTCACAATCGAACGGCTCGATTCCGATCACCAGATCTTCATGCCAGTCGATGAAGGCCTTGCTGTTCAACCTGCTTCCCGCATGGCGGATTCCCGCGGTTACTTTAGCCAGCGTCCGCCTGCCTGCGCAATGCATCGAGCAACCGGTCATGGATGCCACCGAAGCCACCGTTGCTCATCACCACGACGTGATCACCCTGGCGTGCCCAGGTGCAAACCGCGTCGACCAGACTATCGATGGTGTCATGGATCGAACCGCTTGGGCCGAGAGTCGTGCTGATCGTATCCAGCGCCCAGTTGAGATCGGCCGGCTGGTAGAGCAGCACCCGATCGGCGGCGGCCAGTGATGGCGCCAGGGTATCGGCATGATGGCCCATGCGCATGGTATTGGAGCGTGGCTCGAGGATCGCCACGATGCGCGCGCTGCCGACGCGGCCACGAAGGCCCGCCAGCGTGGTCGCGATCGCTGTAGGGTGGTGGGCAAAGTCATCGTAGACCGCGACCCCGGAAGCCGTGCCACGCAGTTCCAGACGCCGCTTCACCCCGTGGTAGCGGTTCAGGGCCTCGATGCCGATCGCCGGCGGCACACCCGCATGTCGCGCCGCCGCCAGCGCGGCGAGGGCGTTGGCAACGTTGTGCCGGCCGCTCTGCTCCCAGGTGACCCGGCCGCACGCCTGACCATTACAGAGGACGGTGAACGACGACTCACCAGAGGCCAGGTCGGTGGCAGACCAGCCGTCCTTTTCGACGAGTTCATCGCTCGCAAACCGCTCCACCGGCGTCCAGCAACCCTGGGCCAGCACCGCCTCGAGATTCGAATCGGTCGACGGCGCCACCAGCAGGCCGTTGCCGGGCACGGTGCGCACCAGGTGGTGGAACTGGCGCTGAATTGCAGCAAGGTCAGGAAAGATATCGGCGTGGTCGAACTCCAGGTTGTTGAGGATCACGGTACGTGGCCGGTAATGAACGAACTTGGAGCGCTTGTCGAAAAAAGCGGTGTCGTACTCGTCGGCCTCGACAACGAAAAACGGCGCCTTGCCTTGGCGGGCGGAGACGCCGAAGTCGAGCGGGATCCCGCCGATCAGGAATCCGGGTTCGAGGCCGGCATCCTCGAGAATCCAGGCGAGCATCGCCGCGGTCGTGGTCTTGCCGTGAGTGCCGGCCACCCCGAGCACCCAGCGCTGGGCCAGCAGGTTCTCGGCCAGCCACTGCGGACCGGAGGTGTAGGGAAGACCACGATCGAGTACGTGTTCGACTGCAGGATTGCCGCGGGAAAGGGCGTTGCCGATCACTACGCAGTCCGGCTCCGGCTCTAGATGCCGCGGGTCGTAGCCCTCGTGCAGGTCGATGCCAGCGTCACGCAGCTGGTCACTCATCGGCGGGTAGACGTTGGCGTCCGAGCCGCTGACCGAGTGGCCGGCCTCGCGTGCGAGCAGCGCCAACCCGCCCATGAAGGTTCCGCAGATACCGAGTACGTGAATGCGCATGTTCAGGTGGCTCGTGGAAACAGCATCTCGATCAACATCAGCGAGACGGCGAAGTAAACGACTGCCGCGAGCATGCCGCCGGTCATGGGCAACTCCAGCGCATGACGCAGGATATGGGCACTGACCACCAGGCCCCATAAAAACAGTACCAGCCAGAGCGGGAAAGCGGCGCCGGCCGCCGCCTCGCCGGCACCGCCCAGCACCAAGACCGGCAACAGCAGCAGGCCGAGCAACGCGCCGGTCCCGAGCAAGGCGCTCGCGGCCTGGTCGAAACGTGCCGGTTGACCGCGCCAGTGCAGGGCCACGCCCAGCAGCACCAGCATGACCACGGTATCGACCGTCACCATACCGGCCGCGCGCGCCACACCCTCTCCAGGCGTGAGCACCAGCAATCCGCTGACCAGGTAGGCCAGCAGCGCCATGCGACGGAGTAACGGGGCGGCCGGCAGTTGCTGGGGCGTCGCGCGCAGCAGGCAGATATCGATGAGCAGCCTCAGCAGGGGCATGGTTTCGGTGACCGGGTAATGGCGGCGCCTATAATACCCGCACCGGGCAGACCGACGCCCATCCCGCACACCTCCCGTTCCAGGACGAACATGACCGACCTTTTCATCGATACCCCCGAGCAACTCGAGTCGCTTTGCGCACGCCTGCGGGGTCAGCCATGGCTGGCGCTTGACACCGAGTTCATCCGCGAACGCACCTACCGGGCCCGGCTCTGCCTGGTCCAGGTGGCGACCGACGAGGTGGTAGCGTGCATCGACACCCTGGCGCTGGAACGACTCGACCCGTTGCTCGACCTGCTGCTCGACCCGGCCACGGTCAAGGTGCTGCATGCGGCACGCCAGGATCTCGAGATCTTTTACGACATCACCGGTGGTCGCGTCCCGGGCCCGGTGTTCGACACCCAGCTTGCGGCCACACTGGCCGGGTTCGGCGACCAGATCGGCTACGCCGATCTGGTACGCCGCCTGCTCGGGATTTCGCTCGACAAGAGCCAGGCGCGTACCGACTGGAGCGCCCGGCCGCTCGACCCGGAACAGCTCAGCTACGCGGCCGACGATGTCCGCCACCTGCGAACCGCCTACATCACGTTACGCGAACAGCTCACCGCGTCGGAGCGGCTCACCTGGCTCGATGACGACTTCACCGCCCTGGTAGACCCCGAGCAATACCGAAACGATCCGGAAACGGCGTGGCGCAAGGTGCGTGGTGCCAAACAGATGCGCGGGCGCCAGCTCGCCACCCTCAGGGGCCTCGCTGCCTGGCGAGAGCGGCAAGCAGCAGAGGCCGATCGGCCGCGACGCTGGGTGCTCGATGATGCGGCGCTGCTGGCACTGGCGAAAAGCTCACCGACGCGACGCGAACAGCTGGCCAAGGTGCGTGGTGTCGGTGAGGGGCTGGCACGCCGCCACGGCGCCGACCTGCTGGAGGTAATCCGTGCCGCCATCGAGACGCCACCGGCAACCGAGTCCCGCCAGGAACGCCCACGGCCGCTGGCGGCTGCGGAAGAGGCGAGTGTCGATGCGCTGATGGCGCTGGTCCGGCTGCAGGCGCACCACCACAAGGTGGCACCGGCAACCCTGGCCACCCGGCGTGATCTCGAGGCCCTGATCCGCGGTGAACGCGACCTGCCGCTAATGCAGGATTGGCGTCACGGACTGGTCGGCGAACTCCTGGAAAGCTTCCTGACTGGCGGAATACGCCTGCGTTGCGATACGGATGGCCTGGTGGTGGAGGCGTCTGCAGACACCTGAAACTGGCTTCCCTCTGCCTCAACCGGGGTCACACCAGACCCGGGCGACCAGGCGGTTTCGATCGCCAGGCTAGCGGGTACGCCTCTTAGGTGCGGCCTTCTTCGGTGCGGCCTTCTTCGGGGCCGCCTTTTTCGGTGCGGCCTTCTTCGGTGCGGCCTTTTTCGGTGCGGCCTTCTTCGGTGCGGCCTTCTTCGGTGCGGCCTTCTTCGGTGCGGCCTTCTTCGGGGTCGCCTTCTTCGGGGTCGCCTTCTTCGGGGTCGCCTTCTTCGGGACCGCCTTCTTCGGCGCGGCCTTCTTCGGGACCGCCTTCTTCGGCGCGGCCTTCTTCGGGGCCGCCTTCTTCGGGACCGCCTTCTTCGGCGCGGCCTTCTTCGGGACCGCCTTCTTCGGCGCAGCCTTCTTCGGCGGGGGCGCTGCCTTCTCTTGCTGAGCTGCAGCCTCGCTCCTGACGACCTCGGCCAGCTGCGCCACGACCTTTTCCGCAGCGCCCTTTGATTTAGCGCTACGAGTACGTGCCCGGAGATCGTCCAGGGCGACCGTGATCGAGGCAAAAACCTCCTCCACGGTGGCCACGCCCGGGATGTCGCAGAGCAGACCGTTGGTACGGTAGTAGGCCACGACCGGGTTGGAGAGGTTCTCGAACACCCGGAGCCGGTTATCGATCACCTCCTCGGTGTCGTCGACCCGCTGGCGCAGTGAGCCACCACAATCGTCGCACTGGTCGTCGAGTCGCGTTGGAGTGATCAGCACGTTGTACTGGCGACCGCACTCAGTGCAGCGCCGACGACCGGCCAGCCGCAGGATCATGGCGTCGGCGTCGACGGCGATCCGCAGCGCCATCTGAATTGGTCGCCGCAGTTGGATCAGCACCTCGTCCAGGGCCATCGCCTGCTGCAGGGTCCGCGGGAAGCCGTCGAAAATGAATCCGGGATTGGCGTCCTTGCGCCGCAGCCGCCGGCCGGCGAAATCGAGCAGCGGGTTCTCGTGCACCGCAGCGCCCGCCACGCGGTCGCCACGCAGGAGTTCCGAGGCCATGATGTGGGGCAGGCCGTACTTCCTGGAGATCAGTTTGGCCTGGGTTCCCTTACCGGAACCCGGAGGTCCGAGGATGACGATACGCATGCCGAGGTGACTCTCTCGCGTCAAGTGTTGTGACCAATGCTGGCCAGTGGCGCCGGTGGGCGAATCAAAGCGACGGATGACCCTATACAATATTTCCAGTGGCCGCAACAGTACGACCACACGTATCCTTCTCTACCGCCGATCTACCGCTTGAAGAAGACACGTCGCAGGCTCCAGACCGACCATGAATGAAAGCACATCCGCCGATACCGATTTCACTGACGCCGAACTGTGGACGCTGCGGGAAACCCTGCGCGAGCGCTACGGGCATGATGTCGAACTGCAGTTCGGTGAAGCCGAAATGCGTCTCGACCGCCAGGACCGGCACCTCGTCGCCTGCCCAATCGCGGCCTGGAGCGACGGCGATTGCACCCTGCTGATCGCCAGGGCCGGCACGGGCGATTTCCGCTGCGAGTTCTTCTATCGCGTGCACCAGCACTTCGGCACCGGCATCAACCGCTTCGACAATCTCGCCGAATGCGTGGTCACCCTGCTCCAGGTCCAGGCCGACCACGCCCGGCAGTTACAACAGGAGAACGAGAAGCCGGCACCACGCTGACTTCTCCGGTCCTCGGCACGGAAACACCACTCAGGGAGAGCCTTCATGACCACGAAACGCAAGCGCAACGCCTTCTATGCCCAGTCCGGCGGTGTCACCGCGGTAATCAACGCCTCCGCCTGCGGCATCATCGAGACCGCGCGCCGCCACAAGGACCGCATCGGGACGGTCTTCGCCGGCCGTAACGGCATCATCGGCGCACTGACCGAAGACCTGATCGATACCGGTCGTGAGCGCGCCACCAACATCGCCGCACTGCGCCACACTCCATCCGGCGCGTTCGGCTCTTGCCGCTACAAGCTCAAGGGACTCAAAGAGAATCGTGCCGAGTACGAACGGCTGATCGAGGTCTTTGCCGCCCACGACATCGGCTATTTCTTCTACAACGGTGGCGGCGACTCGGCCGACACCTGTCTCAAGATCTCGCAACTCGGGCAGAAACTCGGCTACCCGATCCAGGCGATCCATGTACCGAAGACGGTCGACAACGACCTGCCGATCACCGACAACTGCCCCGGCTTCGGCTCGGTGGCCAAGTACATCGCCACCTCGACCCGCGAGGCGTCTTTCGACGTCGCCTCGATGGCCAAGACCTCGACCAAGGTCTTCGTGCTCGAAGTGATGGGGCGTCATGCCGGTTGGATCGCCGCCGCCGGTGGACTGGCATCGAGCGACGACCTGCCACTGCCGGTGATCATCCTGTTCCCCGAGGTGGCTTTCGACCGGACGAAATTCCTGGCCCGCGTCGACGCCATGGTCGAGAAACACGGCTTCTGCTCGGTGGTCGTCTCCGAGGGGGTCCGTGGGGCGGACGGAAAATTCCTTTCCGACCAGGGTTTGCGTGATGCCTTCGGCCACGCCCAACTCGGCGGGGTCGCCCCGGTGATCGCCAACATGGTCAAGGCCGAACTCGGCCACAAGTTCCACTGGGCCGTGGCCGACTACCTGCAGCGTGCCGCACGCCACCTGGCCTCCAGGACCGACGTCGAGCAAGCCTACGCCGTCGGCAAGGCCGCCGTGGAGATGGCGCTGAAGGGAAAGAACTCGGTGATGCCGGCGATCACCCGGACCTCCGACAAACCCTACCGCTGGAAGATCACCGAGGCACCGCTGGGCAAGGTCGCCAACCGCGAGAAATTGATGCCCAAGAGCTTCATCACCCGCGACGGCTTCGGCATCACGCCAAAGTGCCGGACCTACCTCGAGCCGCTGATCCGCGGCGAAGACTACCCACCGTATCGCAACGGGTTGCCGCGCTACGTGGTACTGAAGAACGTCGCAGTCAAAAAGAAGCTGAAAACGCCCTTCAACGTCTAGCTGGGGGCTCTTTCCCATGTGGGTCGGACTTCAGTCCGATAATTCAGGCCGCACGACATCTCCGTCGGACTGAAGTCCGGCCCACAAAAAAGATGCGGATAAAAAAAGGCCGGCAATGCCGGCCTTTCCCTGTTCAATTCACCCGCTGACGGTCTCCGTCAGGGCAACTCTTTTTCATAGTAGACGTCCGGCTCACGCTTGAGTGCGCGTCCAAGCTCATCGAAACGGAACAGCCGGAAGGCGCGTTCTCCGTTGTAGTCGAGCACCCTCAGGTCATCGCTTTCGTCGAGGTTGCCCCGGACCACGTCGAAGTGGGCGCCGTAGCGCTTGCGCGCAAGTTCCAGCGGAATCTCGTAGGCGATGAACTTGTGGATGCCCTTGGCCGTGAGCTTGTCCAGCAGGCCCGGTGCCTCGACCTTCCCGTAGGAGGTCATGATCACTATCGGTCCACTGCCGGTGTAGAGCATGAAGACCTTCATCGCTGCCTCCTCCTTGTGACTGCCACTCTATTACCAGCGTAGCAGAAGGCCTGGGGCCGTCCCTGGCCCCGAGATCCTTACCCGATCAGTACAACCAGCCGCCGTACTGGGCGACCAGTGGGGCAATGACCAGGCTGACGATCGCCATGACGTTGATCAGGATGTTCATCGACGGGCCGGAGGTGTCCTTGAAGGGATCGCCGACTGTGTCACCGACCACGCACGCCTTGTGCACGTCGGAGCCCTTGCCGCCGAGGTTGCCCTTCTCGACATACTTCTTGGCGTTGTCCCAGGCGCCGCCGGCATTGGCCATCATCAGCGCCAAGAGCACGCAACCGAGCAGCGCGCCACCGAGCATGCCGCCGAGACTCGACGGACCGAGGGCGAAGCCGACCAGGAACGGCATCCCGACAGCAATAACGCCCGGCAGGATCATGCGGCGTAACGCAGCCGTGGTGGCGATGTCGATGCAACGCGCGGTGTCCGGCTCGCCGGTACCCTCGAGCAGACCCGGGATTTCCTTAAACTGGCGTCGGATCTCCTTGATCATGTCGAATGCGGCGTCACCGACGGCGGTCATGGTGATGGCACCGATGGCGAACGGGATCAGGCCACCGATGAACAGGCCGATGAGCACCTGCGGGCTGCCCAGGTCGAGCGAGAACTCCGCGCCCTCGGGCAGGAAGTGGCGCACCGTCTGGACGAACGCGGTGATGATCGCCAGCGCCGCCAGTGCCGCGGCGCCGATGGCGAAGCCCTTGCCGATCGCCGCGGTAGTGTTGCCGAGTTCATCGAGTGAGTCGGTGATCTTGCGCGTCTCCTCACCGAGGCCACTCATCTCGGCGATGCCACCGGCGTTGTCGGCGACCGGACCGTACGCGTCGATGGCCATGGTG
Organism: uncultured Gammaproteobacteria bacterium; assembly: GCA_964195335.1. GTDB lineage: Bacteria > Pseudomonadota > Gammaproteobacteria > QNFN01 > QNFN01 > QNFN01. The sequence continues at coordinate 33,245 of CAXMPC010000072.1, forward strand.
ATGCCGACCGTGGCCAGCATGCCGACCGCGGCGATGCCGACCCCGTAGAGGCCGACCAGACTGGTCGAGACGGCGATGATCACGCAGATGGTCAGCATCGGAATCACCACCGACTGCATGCCGATCGCCAGGCCGGTGATCATCACGGTCGCCGGACCGGTCTCACCGGACTTGGCGATGCGCTCGACCGGCTTGCCAGCCGTGTAGTACTCGGTCACCAGGCCGATGATCATGCCGCCGATGGCACCGACCAGCACCGCGAACCAGGTCTTGCTGGTGACGTCCATCATGCCGATCACCACGGCCGATAGCACGATGAAGGCGATCGTGGCGCCGATGGTGCCGGTGCGGAGCGCCACTTCGGGTTTCTTGTCGGAGAACTGGCGCACCAGGAAGATGCCGCCGATGGAGCAAACCAGGCCGAGCGAGGCCAGGGCCAGCGGCAGGAACATCAGCGAGGCCTGGCTGCTGGCCAGGTCCGTAAGCCCCTGGGCGGTCATGGTGGCGGCCATGGCGATGGTCGCAATCATGGCGCCGCAATAGGACTCGAAAATGTCCGAGCCCATACCGGCGACGTCACCGACGTTGTCACCGACGTTGTCGGCGATGACACCCGGGTTGCGTGGGTCATCCTCGGGGATACCGGCCTCGATCTTGCCAACCAGGTCGGCACCGACGTCGGCCGACTTGGTGAAGATGCCGCCGCCGACACGGGCGAACAGCGCCACCGTCGAGGCGCCCATGCCGAAGCCCTCGATGGCGTGCGCGGTCGCAGGATCACCACCGAAAATCAGGTAGAGCATGCCGAGACCGAACAGGCCCAGCGAGGCGACCGCGAGGCCCATGATCGAACCACCGAAGAAGGCAACCGTCAGCGCCTCCGCGGCGCCCTTGGTGTGCGCCGCTGTGGTGGTGCGGACGTTGGCCTGGGTGGCGGTGTACATGCCGATGTAGCCGGCCGTCCCGGAAGCCAGTGCGCCGACGATGAAGGCGAAGGCGGTCTTCCAGCCGAGCAGCACCCAGAGCACCACGACCAGCACCCCGGCGAAGATGGCGAGCATCTGGTACTCGCGCTTCATGAACACCATGGCGCCTTCGTGGATCTGCTCGCCGATCTTGGCGACCTTGTCTTCTCCACCCGGATACTTCATCACCATGCCGTAGATGACGTACGCCATCACCAGGCCCAACACGCCGAATACCGGCGGGATCAGCATCGATGCGGTCATTGAATTCCCCTCTTGCAGACTGCTTTATGTGAAGCCGTATAACGCCCGTCGCCACCGTTCGGAAAAGTGGCGGGCCGTATCTGTCCTTGCATGCTGGCTGCGACTAGAATGCCCTCCCCGGGCCACAGCAGATGCGGATCGACTGATGGGGCGATAGTCAAAACTTATGCCCCCATCAGAGATCGGGACATTCTACCCCATGGAACCCATGACTTTCCAGATGAACCTCCCCATGCGCCCAGCGTTAACACGCGAAAGGACCCGTTACCTATGAAGATCGGCATCTTTTCGGACAGTCATGACGACATACCGCGACTGGCGCTCGCGATCGAGGCCGCAGTCGCCGCCGGGGCCGAGACGCTGCTGCACTGCGGTGACGTGGTCGCGGCGGTGACGCTGGCCCGGCTCCCCGAGTTGCCGGTCCCGTTGCACGTCATCCACGGCAACAACACTGGCGACATCTACGCGTTGTCACGGATTGCCGAGCGCTCCAACGGGCGGCTGGTCTACCACGGCATGGAGGCCGCGCTGGAGTTGGCCGGGCGCAAGGTGTTCATGGTCCACTACCCGCGCTACGCCCGGGCCTTGGCCACCACCGGCGACTGGGACATGGTCTGCTGCGGCCATAACCACAAGGTCGCCGTGGAGTCGGTCAGGACCGTGACGGGGGGAACGTCGTATTGCGTGAACGCCGGGACCACGGCGGGCATCGACGCCCCGCCGACCTGGGTCCTCGGTGACCTCGAGTCGCTGTCGTTCGAGATCCATCCGGTGCCCGACACGGACTGAGCGATCGCGCATTTTCTCGCCGGGAGTCAGAACGCTCCTCGCTCAGACCTTCTTGTAGATCTCGGCACCGCCCTCACGGAACGCTTCGGCCTGCTGGACAAGCCCCTGCTGGCGCTCCGACTCGGCCCGGGCCATGTCGCGTACCTCCTGGGAGATCTTCATGGAGCAGAATTTTGGTCCGCACATGGAACAGAAGTGGGCCACCTTGGCGGTCTCCTTCGGCAGGGTCGCGTCGTGGTACTCGCGGGCCCGCTCGGGATCGAGGCCGAGATTGAACTGGTCCTCCCAACGGAACTCGAAGCGCGCCTTGGACAGCGCGTTGTCACGCACCTGGGCACCGGGGAACCCCTTGGCGAGGTCCGCCGCATGGGCGGCAATTCGGTAGGCGATGATCCCCTCGCGCACGTCCTCGCGATCCGGCAGGCCGAGATGCTCCTTCGGCGTCACGTAGCAGAGCATCGCGGTGCCGTACCAGCCGATCTGGGCGGCGCCGATGGCCGAGGTGATGTGGTCGTAACCCGGGGCGATGTCGGTGGTCAGCGGACCGAGAGTGTAGAACGGCGCCTCGAAGCAGTCCGCCAGCTCCTTGTCCATGTTCTCCTTGATCAACTGCATCGGCACGTGGCCGGGCCCTTCGATCATCACCTGGACGTCGTGTTCCCAGGCCTTCTTCGTCAGTTCGCCTAGGGTCTCGAGTTCGGCGAACTGGGCCGCGTCGTTGGCGTCGGCCAGCGAGCCGGGACGCAGGCCGTCACCGAGTGAGAAGCTGACGTCGTAGGCCTTGGCGATTTCGCAAATTTCATCGTAGTGACTGTAGATGAAATTCTCCTGGTGGTGCGCCAGGCACCACTTGGCCAGGATCGAGCCGCCGCGGGAGACGATGCCGGTGACCCGCTCCGCAGTCAGCGGCACGTAGCGCAGCAGCAGTCCGGCGTGGATGGTGAAATAGTCCACCCCCTGTTCGGCCTGCTCGATGAGGGTGTCGCGCATCACCTCCCAGGTCAGATCCTCGGCGGTGCCACCGACTTTCTCCAGCGCCTGGTAGATAGGCACGGTGCCGATCGGCACCGGGCTGTTGCGCAGGATCCACTCGCGGGTTTCGTGAATGTTCTTGCCGGTGGAGAGGTCCATGATGGTGTCGGCACCCCAGCGGATACCCCAGACCATCTTCTCTACCTCCTCGGAGATCGACGAGGTGATCGCCGAGTTGCCGAGGTTGCCGTTGATCTTGACCCGGAAGTTGCGGCCGAGAATGCACGGCTCGAGTTCGGGGTGGTTGATGTTGGCCGGGATGATGGCACGGCCACGGGCGACCTCATCGCGAACGAATTCGGGCGTGACCTGCTCCGGGATCGCGGCGCCGAAGGCTTGGCCCGGGTGCTGGGCGATCAGCCCGGCTTCAGTGTACTGCGCGCGCAGCTCGTCGAGGCGCTGATTTTCGCGCAGCGCGACGTACTCCATCTCCGGGGTGATCTCACCGCGCCGGGCGTAGTGCATCTGGGTGACGTTGGCACCGGCCACGGCGCGCCGCGGCACCCGCACCGGGCCGAAGCGCAGGTGTGCCAGTTCCGGGTCGGCGGCCCGTGCGCGGCCGTAGTCGGAACTCAGCCCATCGAGCGGTGCGGTATCTCCACGGCCGGTGATCCAGCCATCGCGGATGCCCGACAAACCGGCCTTGAGGTCGATGGTCGCCGCCGGGTCGGTGTAGGGCCCGGAGGTGTCGTAGACGTAGATCGGCGGGTTGGGCTGATCGCCATCGCGGGTCGGGGTCGACGCCTGGCGGATTTCGCGCATGGGCACGCGCAGGTCGGGGCGGCTGCCGTCGATATAGATCTTGCGCGAATTGGGGAACGGGCGGGTCACCGCCTCGCCGAGATGCTTGTCGGGGAGGTGAATGTCGTCGGGTCTGGCGCTCATGCTGCGGCTCCAAGGATCGGGCCGGCGCAGACGTGGGGCCTCTGCCGGCATGCCGGGACAGGCCCGGACAGGCAAGTGGACGCGGGGCGTCCGCAACGTGTCTGGCGCGGAAAACAGGCTTCCTGGAGGACTCAGCTTTCCTACGCCGACACGACTCGGATCAGGTTCCAAGGGTCTTTCTCAGCCCCTTTCGGGGCACCCCCAGCTGACGCCGGCCACCGTAGCGCAATCCCGACTACCCCGCAAGGACTGGACTCTCCCGGACAGAGCGCCGCTTCGGACAAGTCCGGTCATGGCGTGGTGCGGCGCCAGTAGTGCCGGTCGGCGACCCGCCATGGCCGGCTATCGTCTTGACCGGAAAGGGCATCGGGGCTATCTTTGCCGCCCTGCAACATGAGCCGAGTAACGCCCAGATGACCGCTGTCGACTTCGCTCAGGCACGCTACAACATGGTCGAACAGCAAATCCGGCCATGGGATGTCCTCGACCAGCAGGTCCTCGACGTCATGGGCTCCGTGCCACGCGAGGCCTTCACCCCACAGGCCTGCCGCAATCTCGCCTACGCCGATATTGCCATCCCGCTGGCCGACGGCCAGGCCATGCTGCACCCCAAGTACGAGGGCCGCATCCTGCAGTCGCTGGCGATCGGCGCCTACGACAACGTCCTCGAGATCGGTACCGGCAGCGGCTTTCTGACCGCCTGCCTCGCTGCCCTCGCGCGCCATGTGCGCAGCATCGACATCCGTGCCACCTTCATCGAGGAGGCCGGAGAGAATCTCGCCGCGCGCAACATCGACAACGTCACCCTGGCCACCGCCGACCTGTTCGCCGACGGCCTGGACGAGGGCCCCGGGCGCTACGATGCCATTGCCGTCGGTGGTGCGCTCGACCGCGTTCCGCAGGCGCTACGTGAAGCGCTATCGATCGACGGCCGCCTGGTCGTTGTGGTCGGTTCCGAACCGATGATGGAAGCGCAGTTGATCACCCGCGTCGGACCGCAGGAGTGGACCACCGAGGGGCTGTTCGACGCGGTGCTGCCGAAACTCGACAACGAGCCCGACGAGCGACCGTTCGCGTTCTGATTTACACCCCGGTCGAACCCGGGGTTTCGCGCGCCATCACCTCCTGCAGCAGGGCCTCGAGCCGATCGAGGGCCCCACGGTTGCGCGCCACCACCTCGCGCCCGGCCGCCCCCGCCGCTGACGCAGCTGCAGATGACCCGATAAAGCCGGTGATCTGCTCAGCAAGCTCGGCCGCGTCACGGACGGTTGTCAGTGCCCCGGCCTCTTCGAGCAACCCGGCGACCCGGACGAAGTTGTGCATATGCGGCCCGGCCATGACCGGCAGCCCTAGCGCGGCCGGCTCCAGCGGATTGTGGCCCCCGGT
>CAXMPC010000073.1:0-7716 GCA_964195335.1 uncultured Gammaproteobacteria bacterium
CGGTGGCTCGAACCAGGCGCGGCGGTCGACCAGCAGGTCGAAGCGTTCCCGCAGCAATGGCACGAACCCGAGGCGGTGGCGACGGGCGACGCTGAGCAGGCCGAGGGCGGCATCGGCCTCGCCCTCGAGGATGGGCACGGCCGCATCGTTTTCGGTGCGCGCGGTGGAGACGGCCTGCAGCTGTTCGATGGGCACGGCCGCCTTGGCGAGCAGGTGCACCATCAGTGCCTGGCTGCCGGCCTGCGCCTGGCGGAAGACCACGCGACGTCCTGCGAGGTCGCCGACGTCGCGGATTTCATCCACCAGTTCGGGGGCGACGATCAGGCCGCGCTCCCGCCAGGCGAACTCGACCAGTACGACCGGGTCGTGGGCGAAGCGTGCCGCCGCAACAGCCAGGTTCCAGGAGCCGCTTTCAGGGTCGAAGAGGTGCAGGCCGGTGATGGTGCCTTCGCTCCCGGCGTGGCGCTCGAGGCCGTCGAGGCTGCCGCCGAAGAGCATCGCCAGGCCTGAACCGGATTCGAGCACGGCCCACTCCAGCAGCGGATCGTGGCTGCCGAGGAAGACGTCCGGTCGCGACCTGGCCGGTGGCGGGTCGAGCCCTTCGCTGTTGTCGGCGACCCAGGCGTTGATCGCCCGGCGCGGGAACAGCAGCTTGCCGGTGACGCGGGAGCACGGCACCTCTCCGGCGGCCGCCAGCTCGTAGACCTTGCGCTGCTTGACCCGTAGCAGGTCAGCCAGCTCCTTCGCGGTGAGGTACTCGGTTTCGTGCTGTTCCATGCCGTTTCTCGCCTGCTTCAAGGATGGTTGCAGCATCGCTGCCGACAATCAACACGTCGTTGGAGGCGACCATGGCCTGTGGAGCCGGGCCGCACGTCCGCCAAGGTCATGGTTCCCGACCGGTCACTGCGGGCTCGCAAGCGGATGAATTGCATCGGTTTATCTGCCATGGATTGACCGCTATCACTTGCGCCAACGTGCAAATTGAGACATTGTGTCGTAAATAATGCACTAAATTACATTAAACAACACAAAATGCAGGATTTCAGTCAAGCCTTTCGATTGGCCTTCGAGTTGGTGTTTTCGGCAGATGCGGACCTGCTCGAGATCATCGTGCTCTCCTTGCGGGTCAGCCTCACCGCCGTGGCCATCGCCTGCGTCATCGGCCTGCCGCTGGGCGCGGCCATCGCCATGGGTCGCTTCCGCGGCCGCAATGCCACCATCATCCTGCTCAATGCCTTGATGGGTCTGCCGCCGGTGGTTGTCGGCCTGCTGGTCTACCTGATGCTCTCCAACGCCGGACCGCTCGGCTGGATGCAACTGCTCTATACGCCGATGGCGATGATCGTCGCCCAGACGGTGCTGATCACGCCGATCGTCGCTGCGTTGTCACGTGAGGTGATCGAGCAGTTACACAACGAGTACGCCGAGCAGTTCCGCTCGCTCTGCGTGCCGACATCGAAGGCGATCCGGGCGCTGCTCTGGGACGGGCGCTACAGTCTGCTGACCGTCCTGCTGGCCGGTTTCGGGCGCGCCGTGGCCGAGGTCGGTGCGGTGATCATCGTCGGCGGCAACATCGATCACCTGACCCGGGTGATGACCACAGCCATCGCCCTGGAGACCTCCAAGGGCGATCTCGGCCTGGCGCTGGCGCTGGGGCTGGTGCTGCTGGTCCTCGCGCTGTCGGTCAACGCGGCGGTGATGGCGCTGCGCCTGACCGCGACCCGTCATGCCTACGCCTGAGGAGGCCGCTGGCCTGGTGATCGAGCCACCTGTGACCACATCGGTCCCGCCGGGACAGGGGGTGGTACACGGTTTGGCCTACGATGCCGGGGGCCGCCGTCTGCTCGATGGCATCGATCTCGACATCCAGGCCGAAAAATTCACCGTCATCATGGGTCCCAACGGAGCCGGCAAGAGCCTGTTCCTGAGACTGCTGCACGGGCTGATCGAACCGAGTGCCGGGTCTATCCACTGGGGTGGGAAATCCCTGGACGACCAGGTGCGCCGGCAGCAGTCGCTGGTGTTCCAGCGGCCCGTGCTGTTGCGCCGGTCGGTGGCGGCCAATCTCGAATTCGTACTGAACCTGCGCGGTCGGGTCGATCCCGCCGCGGTGCGCGCCATCCTGCGCCACGTTGGCCTCGAAGCCCAGGCCGGCCAGCCGGCGCGCCTGCTGTCGGGTGGTGAACAGCAGCGCCTGGCGCTGGCACGCGCCCTCGCCCTCAAGCCACGGGTGCTGTTCCTCGACGAGCCGACCGCCAGCCTCGATCCCGCCTCGACAGCGGCCATCGAACGCCTGGTCGGGGAGGCAAATCAGCGAGGCACGACGGTCGTATTTGTCACGCACGACGGTGGCCAGGCACGCCGCCTGGCCGACGAGGTCATCTTCCTTCACCGCGGGCGACTGTTGGAGCAGACTCCCGCCACACGGTTCTTCGATCGACCGACGTCGTCCGAGGCGGCGGATTACCTCGCCGGTCGACTGGTCTTCTGAATATCACGATCACTACGCTACCGCAGGGGTTGTCGATGGAAAGGAAGGTGTTCGTCAGTCACATCACCGCCGCGCTGCTGCTCGGTGCACTGGTCGCGTCGCCGGCCGTGTCCGCGGAGAGATCGATCATCCTGCAGTCGACGACCTCGACGGCGAACTCGGGTCTCTACGAACACCTGCTGCCCATGTTCGAGCAGCAGAGCGGCATCCGGGTCAACGTGGTTGCGGTCGGCACCGGCCAGGCGATAAAGAACGCACGCAACGGTGACGGCGACGTGCTGCTGGTGCACGCCAAGTCGGCCGAGGAGAAGTTCGTCGCCGACGGCTTCGGCATCGAGCGCTTCGACGTCATGTACAACGACTTCGTCATCGTCGGCCCGCCCTCCGATCCGGCGGCCATCGGCGGTCAGGGCGACGCCGCCACGGCCCTGAAAAAGATTGCCACGGCCAAGGCGCTGTTCGCCTCGCGTGGCGACAATTCGGGTACCCACAAGAAAGAGGTCGCGCTGTGGCAGGCCGCGGGGATCAATCAGGACGAGGCGAGCGGGACCTGGTACCGCGAGACCGGTTCCGGCATGGGGGCGACGTTGAACGTCGCCGTCGGCATGGGCGCCTACGCCCTGACCGATCGCGGCACCTGGATCAGCTTCAAAAACCGGGGCGAGTTCAAGGTCCTGGTCCAGGGTGACGACGAACTGTTCAACCAGTACGGGGTGATCCTGGTTGATCCAGCTCGGCACCCGCGGGTCAAGGCGGCGGAGGGGCAGGCGTTTATCGACTGGATTCGCGGCGAGCAGGGCCAGCAGGCAATCGCCAGCTACCGGCTCGGCGGCCAGCAGCTCTTTTTTCCAAATGCGAAGCGGTGACGTTCGGCAAATGGCACCGCGTGGCTGCCGTCAGGGATTTTCCAGCAGAAGCGACAGCAGCACGCGGGTATCGAACAGGTTCTCATCATGGAAATCAGCGTAGGTTTCGCCGAGATTCTGTAGCGTGAAGGCGAACTCGGCGCGGCTGTCGCCGACCCTTATCTTGTAGCCGACACGGGCATCGAGCCGCGTGTAGGCGTCGACCTGGTTGCCGTCACCGAGGAACAACATGTCGTCAACATGATTGGCTACCAGGCTCGCGGTCATGCCGCTGTCGAAGCGATGGATCAGCATCGCCATCCAGGTGTGGTCCGGCACGCTGTCGGCCAGTTCATCCGCCTTGCCGTTATCGGCCGTGGCGTCGGCATTGACAAGCGAGAAACCGCCGATCAGGCGCGTCCCCGGAGGCAGGCGCCATTCGACACTGCCCTCGAGGCCGTCGAGGGTCATCTGGCCGCCGTTGTGGTAGTCGATGGCAACACCAGAAACGTTGGCCAGGCCCTTCGAACTGACCGGGGCCGGGGTGAAATCGGTCAGCACCAGGTCATCGAGTTCCTTGCGGAACAGTTTCAGATCCACGGCGAGATTGCCAGTCAGACGGCCGAGACCGGCACCGTAGCGGTAACCGAGTTCGTAGGAGGTGATCTCCTCGGGATCGAGAGGGGTGCGGGTCCAGTTGAGGAGTGTTGTGACCTGGCATGGTGCCGGGCTGGGGGCGGCGGGCCCGAGCAGGATGCCGTAGAGGGCATCGCAGCCGGCCTGTGGTGGCGGTGAGACGATGTCCAGCACGGCGCCCTGGTCGGAGTAGGCCTCGAAAATGACCGGTGAGCGCGTGGCGCGCGAGGCCGACAGCCGCAGTGTGTGCCCGGCGCCTGGGTGAAACACCAGACCGGCACGCGGTGACAGCTGGGCATCGATCAGGTCGCTCTCTTCCCACATCAGCCCCAGGCTCGCCTGGGCGGCGTCGGTCATCTGCCACTCGAGGTGGCCGAACAGCCGGTAGAGGTCGTTGTCCATCGCCATCGCGGTGCCGAGATCGAACAGGTCCTCGACGCTGTCGTAGCGCGCCTCGCCACCCCAGACGCCGCGCCAATCCGACGCCAGGCGGAAGCGGTGTTCGAGTCCGAAATCGGTCCGCTCGGTATCGGAATCGCGCTTGATGTCGGCGGCGAGTAGGAACGGCCCCAGGTTATCGGCAAAGCTGTCGCTCTCCTCCCAACTGGTCCACTGGTGGTAGGCGGTCAGGGTCAGGCCGCTATCGACGTCCCAGTCACGTTGCCAGCGGCCGAGCAGGAAGCCCTCGTTGGTGTCCACGGTGCGGCGTCCGATCGAGTCCTCGGTCTCGAGTTCGCCGGCACTGTAGGCGCCTTTGAACTCGAGTCGTGTCGCCGCGTCGAGACTGCGCGCGAGGTCACCTTGCAGGAAGTTGATGCGCTTGCCGTCGTGGAGGTTGGCGAAGCCGTCATCCTGGCGATGGCCGAAGGTGAGGTGGTAGTCCCAGGTCGGGCCGTTGTCACCGAAGCCGGCGTTGACGTCGAATACCCCATCGGAACCGGTTCGCGCCACGGCATGGGTGCGTGCCATGTCGAACTGGTGACGGGTGGTGATGATGATGGTGCCAAGGAAGGAGTTGCTGCCGAACGATGCGGCGTTGGGTCCGCGAATCACCTCGATGCGCTCGATGTCCTCGACATCGAGCGGCAGGGTGGACCAGTTGACGCCGCCGACCAGCGGGTCGTAAGCGGTGCGGCCGTCGATCAGCACCTGCATGCGGCGCGAAAAGGCGTCGAGCAGGCCGAGGTAACCGGCATCACGGTCGTGACCGGTGCGTGAGCCGACGATCATCCCAGGGACGAGGCGGAACAGGTCGGGTATTTCGCGGGCGCCGGAGGCGGTGATCATCTCGCGGTCGATGACGGTGATCGCGACGGGAGACTCGGTCAGCGGCTGGGCCAGGCGGGTGCCGGAGAGCACCACGGGGATGTCCCCGAGGTAGAGGCTCTCGGGGGAATCGTACGGGCTGTGTTCGTCACCGATAACCGTGCCGGTGCAGGCCGCCAGGCACAGCAGGACACCAGCGCGCATGGATCGGTTCGATCCAATGCACGGCCGCCGAATGGATCGGTTGCCCCTCATTCCCACTAACTACCTACCCCCAGCGCCTATTTTTCCCTCGTATCGAGCGGATGACAACCGCGCGGGAGGGTAGGATATTTGCTCGGAACCCGGGGTACGGTACGGAACGGTTTACTGGTAGAGCTTGATGCCGGCGAACAGGCGGGTCTCGAAGATGTTCTTGTTCTCGAAGTCGCGGTAATCGAGACCGGTGTTCTGCACCACGCCGTAGAACTCCCCCTGCCAGGTCTCATTGAGCCGGAAACGGTAGGCGCCACGCAGGTCGAGGCGGGTGTAGGCCGGGACATCATCGCCGATTTCGAGGAACTGCATGCCGCTGACATGATAGAGCGCGGCGCTCAGGGTTACCTTCTGGACCGGGCGGTGGATCGCGAGGAGACTGAGAATGTGCGAAGGGACCGAGTCGCTCCACTCGCGTTCGTACTTGGCCAGTCGCGTCGGGTCCTGTCGCAGCGGGTTGCTGCCGAAATCGGCGAACGGGTAGTCGAGCAACTGCGGCTGGGTGAAGGTCAGGTTGCGCATCCGGGTGATGCTGTAGGAACCGATCAGGCGGCTGCGGTGACTCGGCCGGAACTCCAGGCTGGTTTCGAGGCCGTACAGGTCCAGGTCGGCCTGGTTGGCGAAGGCTGAGGTGATCGAGTCGGCCGGTTCGGCGACCACCGAACTGCCGGAATTGACGTTGCAGTTCACGCCAAGAGCTCCAGGTACCGGGTTCTGCGCCGGGTCACAGGTGGCGAGGTCATCGCGGGTCAGGAACTCATAGGTGTAATCGATGAGGAGATCCGTGTAGCGCTCGTAGAAGAGCTTGACGTCACCGCGCAGCGGAGCCCGGTCGGAGAAATCGAACAGCCAACCAAGCTCGAGGGATTCGACCGTCTCGTTGTCGGGCGTGTCAGGCGACTTGCCGATCTGGTAGATCAGGTCCGTGGTGCCGTCGATGCCAGGGCCGCCGAGTCCCGAGAGGTCGAGGTCGAGCGGGTAGTACTCATCCCAGCGTGACTCCCACATCGACGGTGCACGTACCGATCGCGACGCGGAGATGCGGAAGGTGTGGCCGTCGTTGGGGGTGAAATTCAGGGCCAGTCGTGGGGAGACGTCGGAGCCGGAGATCTTGTGATCCTCGATCATGGCGCCAGCATTCATCGTCAGCATTTGCGTGACACGCCACTCGGCATTGCCGAACAGCCGCACCAGCGTGTTGTCTACCGGATTTCCAGGCCCGAAGTAGCCGCGGGAGTCGACCTCGTCACGGCGCAACTCACCGCCCCAGACCATGCGCAAGTCTTCCGCCGGTTGCAGGATGTGCTGCAATTCGAGCGCATACCGGTCCTCGGTGCGGGTCTTGCTGAAGTCGATTTCCAGGGCCACGGGGAACGGATTGTCCGGGTGGCCTGGCTCCATGAGCGTGGGGTAGTCGTCGTCGCGTTCACTCCTCTGGACATAACCGAGAACCTTGAGCAGCCCGCCATCGTCCAGGTCGTGTTCCCAGTTCGCCTGGCCGAAAACATTGGAAACCTCGACGGTGCGGGCCGGGTCATCGATGGTGGGGCGCTTGACGCCCGTGAGCAGTTCGATGTCGTAGCCGCCCTCGTTGAGGTCGCCTGTCTTGATGCCGGCCTGGAACCGGATTCGATCACGCTGCCCGGCGGTGTACATGGCATCGAAGGTGGCGAGGCCGAGTGACTTTCCGTCGACCTCGTCATCGTTGAGGATGTCGAAGCCGTCGTCCTTTTCGTGACCGAGGGTGTAGCGCATCTCGAGAGGGCCGCGGGTGAAACCGTGGCGAAAGACCCCTTGTGTGTAGCCTGGGTCACCGGCCGCGACACGGGCGTAGAGTCCCTGGCTGGCATCCGGGTGGCGGGTGAAGATGTTGACCACGCCGAGGAACGAATTGGCGCCGTAGGTGGCGCCGTTCGGTCCGCGGATTACCTCGATGCGTTCGATGTCGTCGATCGCCAACGGCAAGTCCGACCAGCCCAGGCCACCGAAGAACGGGGTGTAGACCGAGCGGCCATCGACCAGCACCTGCAGGCGACGGCCGAAAGAGTCCACGAAACCATGGTAGCTGACCGCGCGCTGGTTGCCGCCGTCGCTGGCGACGAGGAAGCCGGGTGCGAGGCGCAGCAGGTCGGCGATCTCCCGCGCACCGCTGGTATCGATCATCTCGCGGTCGATGACGAAGACCGCGGCAGGGGCGTCCTGGGGGCGCTGGGCGAGGCGGGT
>CAXMPC010000074.1:0-12305 GCA_964195335.1 uncultured Gammaproteobacteria bacterium
AAATCCTTGAGTAAGGCGTCGAGTCGCTTGCTTTCGGGAATAAAGACCGGCGGGCGCAGGACGTCGCGGACATGGAAACCGGGGGCACTGCCAGAGGCGAGCAAGTCCTTCGCCAACAGGATGCCAACCACTTCGTCGCGACTGTCACCAATCACCGGGAAGCGTGAATGGCCCGACTCGAGGGCGATGCGGATCAACTCCCGGGGTGGGTCATCACGGCTGACAACCACCATCTGCGAGCGCGGGATCATGATGTCGTCGACGCGCATCTCAGCGACTTCGAGCACGCCTTCGATCATCTGCAAGGCATCGACATCGAGGAACTCGCGGCGGTGCGCGTCACGCAGCAGTTCAAACAGCTTCTCAAGCTCGCGGGGCTCGCTGATCAGAGCCTGGCCGAGGCGCCCGAGCCAGGAGCGTTGGGCACCTTTAGGTCGATCTTCGTTCATGCGCATCATCAGTCATGGTATGGATCTGGATAGCCTAATTGGGCCAACAAGTCGATTTCAAGCCGCTCCATCGTCGTAGCCTCGTTAACCGCCTGGTGATCATGTCCAGCCAGGTGCAACAGACCGTGGACCACCATGTGTGCCCAATGGGCGGCAATCGGCTTGCCCTGCTCGGCGGCCTCACGCTCAATCACCGGCGCACAGACGACGATGTCGCCGAGTTGCGGCTCCGGGGCGCCCGGCGGCGCCTCCAGAGGAAACGAGAGCACGTTGGTCGGGCCACGCTTGCCGCGCCAGGTGCGATTGAGTTCGGCACCCTCGTCGACACCCACCACACGCAGCGTCACCGCGCCCGGGCGGCCGGTCCTGGTGAGTACCGATAGCGCCCAACGACGCAGTGTGGCCGGCGCCGGGCACCCGGCACGGCCGGTGGCGAACTGGACCGCAACAGGCCCGCTGATCATGCCGCTCATGAAGTGCCGTGATCGGTGCCATCGAGCTGTTCGTGGGTATCGTAGGCAGAGACGATGCGCTGCACCAGCGGATGACGAACGACGTCGCGTGCCGAGAAGAAGGTGAAACTGATGCCGTCTATATCGCGCAGGACCTCGATGACCTGGCGCAGCCCGGAGAGCTGGCCACGTGGCAGGTCGACCTGGGTGATGTCACCGGTGATGACTACGGTCGAGCCGAAGCCAATCCGGGTCAGGAACATCTTCATCTGCTCGACGGTGGTGTTCTGTGCCTCGTCAAGAATGATGAAGGAGTCGTTCAAGGTTCGACCGCGCATGTAGGCGAGTGGCGCCAGTTCGATCACCCGCTGATCGATCAGCTTGGCCACCCGCTCGAAGCCGAGCATCTCGTAGAGGGCGTCATAGAGCGGCCGCAAGTAAGGATCGATCTTCTGCGCCAGGTCGCCGGGAAGGAAGCCGAGTCGCTCGCCCGCCTCGACTGCCGGGCGCACCAGGATCAGGCGGCGCACGCGTTCGGTCATCAGGGCGTCGACAGCACAGGCGACCGCGAGGTAGGTCTTGCCGGTGCCGGCGGGCCCGACGCCGAAGTTGGCATCATGCTCGAGGATATTTTGCAGGTAGCGCTTCTGATTCGGACCGCGGGCACGAATGCGCAGGTGGCGGGTGCGGATCTCGAGCTCGTCCTCGACCTCCCCGTCGACCAGTTCGTCGACCCCGGACTGCTGCAGGTAAAGGTGCACCCGAGCCTGGTTCAGCTGCTCCTTCCCGGCGACCTGGTAGAGACGCTCGATGACGCGGGTGGCGGCAATGACGGCATCATCTTCGCCGATGATGCGAAAGCGGTTGCCACGATTGTTGATTTCGACCCCGAGGCGACGCTCGAGCAACCGGAGGTGTTCGTCGACCGGGCCACAGAGGTTGGCCAGGCGTTCGTTGTCGTCAGGCTCGAGGGCCAGCTCGGCGGCGTGAGGGTGGTCGCTCAAGAGCCGGTCGGCCTCAGCTAGCCGCAGCAACGCGCAACGACGGCAGGAGTGGCTCGCCACGCAACGAATGGGGCAACGCGGCGGTGATGCGCACGTCGACGAACTGCCCGAGCAACCCGGCCGGGGCCGGGAAGTTGACCACCAGGTTGTTCTCGGTGCGCCCGGCCAGCTCACCGCTGCCCTGACGTGCCGGGCGTTCGGCGAGGACCCGCTGCACGCTGTCGACCATGCCGCTGGCGATCGCCTGGGCCGAGGCACCGAGGCGAGTCTGCAACTCGGCCAGGCGCGCCTTCTTCAGTTCCAGCGGGATGTCGTCTGGCACCGTCGCCGCCGGGGTGCCGGGACGCGGACTGAACATGAAGCTGAACGAGGCGTCGAAGCCGACCGCATCGACCAGCGCGAGAGTCTGCCGAAAATCGTCGTCGGTCTCGCCGGGAAAACCGACGATAAAGTCCGACGACAACGTCAGCCCTGGCCGCACCTCGCGCAACCGCGTGACCTTCTCCTGGTACTCGGCCGCGGTGTAGCCGCGGCGCATCAGCTTGAGCACCCGGTCGGACCCGCTCTGCACCGGCAGGTGCAGGTGGCTCACCAGTTGCGGGATCTCGGCGTAGCGGTTGATCAGGCTGCGGCTCAGAGCCCCCGGGTGGGAGGTCAGGTAGCGCAGTCGCTCGACTCCCGGCACCGCGGCGACCCGGGCCAGCAATGCACCGAGTTCGGCCACCCCGCCCTGCTCATCGCGGCCACGGTAGGTGTTGACGTTCTGGCCCAGCAGGGTCACTTCGCGCACCCCCTGTGCGGTCAGCGCGGCGATCTCGGCGGCGACGTCGGCCACTGGCCTGCTGGCGGCCTCGCCGCGGGTCAGCGGCACGATGCAGTAGGTGCACTTGTTGCTGCAGCCCTCCATCACCGAGACATAGGCGGTGGGGCCATCGGCTCGCGGTTCCGGCAGGCAGTCGAATTTCTCGATCAGCGGGAAGGAGATGTCGACCACCGGGCGCCGGTCGCCGCGCACGGCGTCGAGCATCTGCGGCAGCCGGTGCAGGGTTTGCGGGCCAAAGACCAGGTCGACGAAGGGCGCGCGTGCACGCACGGCCTCTCCCTCCTGACTGGCGACACAGCCACCGACCCCGATGACCAGGTCGGGACGGTCCGCCTTCCACTTTTTCCAGCGCCCGAGCAGGGAAAAGACCTTCTCCTGCGCCTTCTCGCGGATGGAGCAGGTGTTGAGCAGCAGGACGTCGGCCGCCTCCGGCTCGGTTACCGGCTCGAGGCCGTGCGAGCGCCCGAGCACGGCGTGGATCTTGTCCGTGTCGTACTCGTTCATCTGGCAACCGAAGGTCTTGACGTAGAGCTTGCCGGCCATTCCCGTGCCCGTTCCGATTCAGGGACGTCGATTATACGCCGCCTCACACCGTGATTCCCGCCAATAATCACAGGGATAACCGAGACTCATGGCACACCGTCGTACACGGATACTGGCGGGCTTCAGCCTGACCGTCGACGTTGTCGGACTGACGTCCGGCCTACAAAGGAACAGGTGCCAGGGCAGAGGCCTGAGTGATCGAGCGCCGGTGCACCATGGCCCATCCTCATAGCGTCAGCGCCTCGCCGGATGGCAGCAGCGAATGGCCCAGTTCCTCGGCAACCGCGGGATGGGTCACCCGGCCGGCGTGGACGTTCAGGCCGGTGCGCAGGTGGCGGTCGATGCGACAGGCGTCGCGCCAGCCATGCTCGGCGATGGCGAGGATGAACGGCAGCGTGGCGTGGTTCAGGGCGAAGGTCGAGGTGCGCGGCACCGCGCCAGGCATGTTGGCCACGCAGTAGTGGACGACACCGTCGATGATGTAGGTCGGCTGTTCGTGGGTGGTCGGCGCCGAGGTCTCGAAACAGCCACCCTGGTCGATGGAGACATCGACCAGCACCGAGCCGTGGCGCATCTCGTGCAGAAGGCCGCGGTGAATCAGTTTCGGTGCCGCGGCGCCAGGGATGAGTACGGCTCCGATCACCAGGTCGGCATTCAGCACCAGTTCCTCGATGGCGTCGAAGGTGGCATACAGGGTCTTCAGCCGCGGACCGAAGACGTCGTCGAGGTAGGTGATGCGCTGCAGCGACTTGTCCAGCACGACGACGTCGGCGCCCATGCCCATCGCGATCCGCGCGGCGTTGGTGCCGACCACGCCGCCGCCGATGATCACCACCCGCGCCGGCTCGACACCGGGCACACCACCGAGCAGCAGGCCACGACCGCCATTGTTGACTTCGAGGGCATAGGCCCCGACCTGTGGCGCCATGCGCCCGGCAACCTCGCTCATCGGCGCCAGCAGCGGCAGCCCACCCTGGTCGTCGGTGATGGTTTCGTAGGCGATTGCCGTACAGCCGCTGCCGAGCAGCCCTCGGGTCAGCTCCGGGGCCGGCGCCAGGTGCAGGTAGGTGAACAGCACCTGGCCGTCGCGCAGCTTGCTAGTTTCCGTCGGCTGCGGCTCCTTGACCTTGATCACCAGATCGGCACGGGCGAATACCTCGCCGGCGCTGTCGACCACCTTGGCGCCGGCGGCAAAGTAGTCGGCGTCGTCGCAACCGACACCAACACCGGCACCGGCCTCTACCAGGATTTCGTGGCCGTGCCGGGCCAGTTCACGCACGCTGGCCGGCGTCAGGCCGACCCGGTACTCGTTCTGCTTGATCTCCTTGGGCACCCCGATAAGCATTGCTCACTCCTTGGCGAAGGGTTTCCTGCCAACGCGCACGTGATCAATTCACAGGGTAGACGGTTTGCGACATGCGTGACGGATCAGAGGCCCCCCATGCAGAGGTACTTCACCTCGACGAACTCATCGAGGCCGTATTTCGAGCCCTCGCGGCCGAGGCCCGACTCCTTGATCCCACCGAATGGCGCCAGTTCGGTCGAGATGATGCCCTCGTTGATCCCGACCATGCCGTACTCGAGCGCCTCGGCGACGCGCCAGCAACGGCCGATATCACGACTGTAGAAGTAGGCCGCGAGTCCGAACTCGGTGTCATTGGCCATGGCGATCGCCTCGGCCTCGTCCTGGAACCGGAACAGCGGCGCCACCGGGCCGAAGGTCTCCTCGCGCGCCACCTTCATGGCCGTGGTGACATCAGCCAGGATGGTCGGCTCGAAGAAGGTTCCACCGAGGGCATGGCGATTGCCGCCGCAGACCACACGCGCACCGTTACCAACAGCGTCGGCGATGTGCTCCTCGACCTTGGTCACCGCCGCGGCGTTGATCAGCGGCCCCTGGGAGACGCCCTCCTCGGTTCCCGGGCCGACGTTCAGCGACGCGACCGCTGCCGCCAGCTTCATCGCAAACGCCTCGTAGACGCTGTCCTGGACCAGGATGCGGTTGGCGCAGACACAAGTCTGGCCGGCGTTACGGTATTTCGAGGCCATCGCCCCGGCGATGGCGGCATCGAGGTCAGCATCGTCGAAGACGATGAACGGCGCGTTGCCACCGAGCTCGAGCGAGACTTTCTTGACGGTACCGGCACACTGCTCCATCAGCAGCTTGCCCACTTCGGTCGAGCCGGTGAACGAGAGCTTGCGGACCGCCGGGTTGGCGGTCAATTCACCGCCGACATCGCTGGACCGCTTCGAGGTGATCACGTTGAGCACCCCGGGCGGGAAACCCGCCTCTTCTGCCAGCGCCGCCAGCGCCAGGGCCGACAGCGGAGTGAGTGCGGCCGGCTTGATCACTACCGGGCAGCCAGCCGCCAGGGCCGGTGCGCACTTGCGCGTGATCATGGCGATCGGGAAGTTCCACGGCGTGATTGCCGCCACCACGCCGATCGGTTGCTTGATCACGACAATGCGTCGGTCGTTGGCGGGTGCCGGAATGGTGTCGCCGTAAACCCGTTTCGCCTCCTCGGCGAACCACTCGACGAACGAGGCGCCATAGACCACCTCGCCTCGCGCCTCTGCCAATGGCTTGCCCTGCTCGGCCGTCATCAGCTGTGCCAACTCCTCCTGGTGGAGCAGTTGCAGATCGAACCAGCGGCGCAGGATCGCGCCCCGCTCCTTGGCGGTCTTGGCCCGCCAGGCCGGCCAGGCGGCCTCGGCCGCCTCGATCGCACGGCGAGTCTCGTCAGCGCCCATGTTGGGCACCTCGGTCAGGGTGATCCCGGTCGCCGGGTCGGTGACGGGAAAGCAGGCGCCATCGTCGGCATGGACCCAGGCCCCGTCAATGAAGGCGTCGCTACGCAGCAGCGGGTTGCTTTCGCTCATGTCGTGCTCCTCACGATGTTCAGTATCCTTAACGAGCAAGGCGAGGGATAACCCTCGCCTTGCCGTAAGCCTGGACATTCCCTAGAACGGGATGTCGTCGTCGGGTTCGTCGATGCCCTCGCGCTGGCTCTCTTCGCCACCACCGCGGTTGCTGCCGCCACCGCCGCGGCTGCTACCGCCACCTCCGCGGCTTTCGCCACCGAAGCCGCCGCCACCGCCGCCACCGCTGTCGCCACGACCGTCGAGCATCTGCATCTCATTGGCCACGATCTCGGTGGTGTAACGGTCGTTGCCGTCACGGTCCTGCCACTTGCGGGTGCGGATCGCGCCCTCGACATAGATCTTGGAACCCTTCTTCAGGTACTCGCCGACGATCTCACCTAGGCGACCGAACATCACCACCCGGTGCCACTCGGTCTGTTCGCGCTGTTCGCCGGTCTGCTTGTCCTTCCACGACTCGCTCGTGGCGAGGCGGCAGTTAGCCACTGCACCGCCGCTGGTCGTGTATCGCACTTCCGGATCGGCCCCCAGGTTGCCGATCAAAATCACCTTATTGATGCCTCTGGCCATCACTTCCCCCATTGGTTTTCGTTGTCGAGCCGCGTTCCTTGCGACACGGCTCAAGTCTACGCGCTGGTCGGGGAAAATTCACGCAGCGCGGCCTCGTCCAAGCGCGCGCTCTCGACCTTGAGATAGGCCATTCCCTCCTCGGCGACGACTACCGCTTCGACCACGCCGGCGACGTTGCCGATGCGACGCGACAAGTCCTGCGCCTGGCGCGTCGACAACGGGCCAACCCGCAGCAGGCGGCTGGCGAGATGGCGCGGTGGACGCATCGGCGCGGCCAGCAGCAACCAGACCACGGTGAGTCCCGCACAGAGCAGGAAGACGGCGCCGGTGCCGGCCATCCCGTGCACCGCACCGCCAAGCAGGCCACCAAGGAAAGCGCCGAAAAACTGGGAGGTCGAGTAGACCCCCATCGCGGTGCCCTTGCGGTTGCCGGCGACGGTCTTGGATATCAACGACGGCAGGCTCGCCTCGAGCAGGTTGAAGGCAGTGAACATCATCACCAGTGCCAGCAGCAGACCGGCAAGCGAACCGCCGGCGAGATAGAGGCCAAACTGGCCACAACCGAGCAACGCGATGGCGGCGAGGAAGACCGGCTTGAGTTTCTGTCGCTTCTCGGCATAGATCACCAGCGGCACCATGCCCGCCAGCGAGAGCACCAGCACCGGCAGGTAGACCTGCCAGTGGCGAGCCGCCTCGAGGCCGGCGGCATCGCGCAGCACCAGCGGAAAGACGACGAAGGTGGCGGTAAGGATGGCGTGCAGGATGAGGATGCCGCCATCGAGACGCAGCAGTTCGGGGTCGCGCAGCACGGTACCGAACTGGCCCGGGACCGGTTCGGCATCACGGTGCACGGTCGCGCTGGCGGTCGGCACCACCAGTATCACCACCGCGATCCCGACCAGTGCCAGCAGCGCCGTCAGCAGGAAGATGCCAGGCACGCCGATCCAGCTGTCCAACAGTGGCCCGAGGATCAGGGCAAGGGCGAAGGCGACACCGATGCTGGCGCCGATCGAGGCCATCATCCGCGTACGCACGCTCTCGCGGGTCAGGTCGGCGGCCAGCGCCAGCACCGCGGCGGCGATGGCGCCACTGCCCTGCAGGGCGCGACCGACAATGACCATGTTGACGCTCTCGGCCAGGGCCGCGACCACACTGCCAGCGGCGAACAGCAGCAGGCCGAATACGATCACCGGTTTGCGGCCGATGCGGTCCGATGCGAGGCCGAACGGGATCTGCAGCAGGGCCTGGGTCAGGCCGTAGGCGCTGATCGCCAACCCCACGGCAAGCGGGGTCACCCCATCGAGGCGCTCGGCATAGAGGGCGAAGACGGGCAGGATCATGAACAACCCGAGCATGCGCAGCGCATAGATCGAGGCCAACGCGACAGCCGCGCGTCGTTCACCGGGCAACATGCTGGTCGGGTCCAGCGCGGGGGTCTCAGTCAAGGGGGATAGTCTTTGCGTAGTCCTTCGCCGTGGACGTATAGTATCAGGTTGATTCCGGCCTGCGATAAGTCAGTATGGACACTATCCGGATCCGCGGTGCGCGGACCCACAATCTTCGGGACATCGACCTCGAACTGCCCCGCAACCGGCTGATCGTCATCACCGGGTTGTCGGGCTCGGGTAAATCCTCGCTCGCCTTCGACACCATCTATGCCGAAGGCCAGCGGCGCTACGTCGAATCGCTCTCGGCCTACGCGCGGCAGTTCCTTTCGATCATGGAGAAGCCGGACGTCGACCACATCGAGGGTCTGTCACCGGCGATCTCGATCGAGCAGAAGGCCACTTCGCACAACCCGCGTTCGACGGTCGGCACCATCACCGAGATCCACGACTACCTGCGCCTGCTCTACGCCCGCGTCGGCACCCCGCGCTGTCCGACCCACGGCACCCGTCTCGACGCCCAGACCGTCAGCCAGATGGTCGACCAGGTGCTGACGCTGCCCGAGGGGACGCGGCTGATGCTTCTGGCGCCGGTGATCGACGGGCGCAAGGGTGAGCACTACCAGTTACTGAGCGGCCTGCGCGCACAGGGCTTCGTGCGAGCCCGTATCGACGGCGAAGTGATCGAACTCGATACCATCCCCGAACTCGAACTGCACAAGAAGCACACCATCGAGGTCGTGGTCGACCGCTTCCGCGTTCGCTCCGACCTGGCGCTGCGCCTGGCCGAATCGGTCGAGACCGCGCTACGCCTGGCCGACGGCGTCGCCCGCGTCGCCGGCCTCGGTGAGGATCGAACCGAACTGCTGTTCTCCGCCCGCTTTGCCTGCCCGCAGTGCGGCTACAGCGTGGGCGAACTTGAGCCGCGACTGTTCTCATTCAACAACCCGCACGGCGCCTGCCCCTCGTGCGATGGCCTCGGCGTGCGCCAGTTCTTCGATCCCGAGCGCGTCGTCGCCCACCCCGAGTCGAGCCTCGCCGCCGGTGCGGTGCGAGGTTGGGACCGGCGCAACGCCTACTACTTCGCCCTGATCAGTGCCCTGGCGACACACTATGATTTCGACCTCGAAACGGCCTGGAAGGACCTGCCTGAAGCGACCAGGAAGGCCCTGCTCTACGGCAGTGGTGAGGAGGTGATCAAATTCCGCTACCTCGGTGAGCGTGGCCGTGCCGTCACCCGTCGCCATCCGTTCGAGGGCATCGTTCCGAACATGGAGCGGCGCCACCAGGAGACCGACTCCAACGTCGTACGCGAGGAACTCGCCCGCTACCTGACCCACAGACCGTGCCCCGATTGCGGCGGCAGCCGGCTGAGTGAGGCGGCACGTCACGTCGAGGTCGCCGGCATGACGTTACCCGAGGCCGCGGCACTGTCGATCCGCGCCGCACAAGCCCATTTCGAAGGTCTGGAATTGGCCGGACACCGCGCCACCATCGCCGACAAGATCGTCTCCGAGATCGGCGAGCGGTTACGCTTCCTGGTCAATGTCGGACTCGACTACCTGACCCTGGAGCGGAGCGCCGAAACCCTCTCCGGAGGTGAGGCGCAGCGCATCCGCCTCGCCAGCCAGATCGGTGCCGGCCTGGTGGGCGTCATGTACGTGCTCGATGAACCGTCGATCGGCCTCCACCAGCGTGACAACCAGCGCCTGCTCAGCACTCTGGCCCGGCTGCGCGACCTCGGCAACACGGTGATCGTCGTCGAACACGACGAGGAAGCGATCCGTGCCGCTGACCACGTGGTCGACATGGGCCTGGGTGCTGGCATCCATGGTGGCCGGATAGTCGCCGAGGGGTTGCCGGAAACCATCGCCAACCACGCCGAGTCATTGACCGGGGCCTACCTCTCCGGTCGCGAATCGATCGCCCTGCCGTCACAACGCACGCCGGTCGACGAAAAACGCCTGCTGCGTGTACTCGGCGCCCGCGGCAACAACCTCAAGGAGGTCGACCTGTCCATTCCGGCGGGACTGTTCACCTGCGTCACCGGCGTGTCCGGCTCGGGCAAATCGACTCTGATCAACGACACCCTCTATCGCCAGGCGGCACGCACACTCAACGGCGCCGCTGGTGACGACCCGTCGGCGCATCGCGCTATAGAAGGGCTCAACCTGTTCGACAAAGTGGTCGACATCGACCAGAGCCCGATCGGGCGCACGCCGCGCTCCAACCCGGCGACCTATACCGGGCTATTCACGCCGATCCGTGACCTGTTCGCTGCCACCGCCGAGGCACGCTCGCGCGGCTACACTCCGGGCCGCTTCAGCTTCAACGTCAAGGGCGGACGCTGCGAGGCGTGCCAGGGCGACGGTCTGATCAAGGTCGAGATGCACTTCCTGCCAGACATCTACGTGCCCTGCGACACCTGCCAGGGGCGGCGCTACAACCGCGAAACGCTCGACATCCGCTACAAGGGCAAAACCATCCAGGAGGTGCTGGCGATGACCGTCGAGGAGGCACGGACCTTCTTCGATGCGGTGCCGGCGATTGCACGCAAGCTGCAGACGTTGCTCGATGTTGGACTCGCCTACATCAGCCTCGGCCAGAGTGCGACCACGCTCTCCGGTGGCGAGGCTCAGCGGGTCAAGCTGGCGCGAGAACTCTCCAAACGCGACACCGGTAACACCCTCTACGTGCTCGACGAACCGACCACCGGTCTGCATTTCCACGATATCCGCCAACTGCTCGCCGTGCTGCATCGGTTGCGTGATCACGGCAATACCGTGATCGTCATCGAACATAATCTCGACGTAATCAAGACGGCCGACTGGATCGTCGACCTCGGTCCCGAGGGCGGTGACGGCGGCGGGCAGATACTCGCCAGCGGCACTCCGGAACAGCTGGCCATGGTCGACAGCTCACATACCGGCAGGTTCCTGGCACCATTGCTGGCGGCCGGCAGGACGGCGAAGGCAAGCTGACCAGGGCCTCGGGACGGCTAGGTCGCCGCCCCTGATCTTTCTCCCCGACGCAATCTATATCCGAGTTGCACCCACGCACCTGGCGCCGCGCCAAAATCTGGTACATGCCAGACCCAACATCGGTCCAAGTGACTTTTTTCCAAACGGGTGCCACAAAGAAAAAGGCTCTGTTCGCGTTACCTGAGGATGACGTCAAGCGCGGACGGCGAGAGCCAGCAACTGCGCGGGTTGAGCGCCGATCTGCGCGTTCCGGTCGAGAGCACGGAACCAGCCCAGGTAGTGCGGCAGGTAGGAGGTGGCGATGCCCTTGAAGCGCCGCAGCCACTCCTTGAAGCGCCCGTGGTAGGCGTTGACGTTCTGGATATGCCAGGCGCCGCGGGTACGTTCTCCGCGCAAGGTGTTCACGGCGTGGTGCTCGATACCCAGTTCGCGGGCCACCGTGGCCAGCATGTTGCTGCCGTCAGTGCACAGCACCGCATCCTCGGCGAGTGCCGAGCGCAGCACGGGACGCACGCACCGTTTGTTCGCCACCTCGAGTACGAAGTCACTGGTATGACCGGTGCGATCACGCAGCACGAGGGTCGGCACGTGCTCCGCGGACAGCCCCCGCTTGCGGGCACGGCCACCTCGGCGGCGAGGCCGTCGTGCTTGCACCCCCGTCAACGCGGCCAGGCGGTGCCGTTGCCCCTTGTATGAGCGCAGCAAGTACGTCTCATCGGCCTCCGCCACGCCTTCGAGCCGTTACGCCTTGAGTTCCCTGGGTACGGCCAGGAAGCGGTGGCGCCAGCGAAACGCCGTGGTGTGATGCACCCCAAGGCGTGCCGCCGCCTTGCGCACGCTTACGCCTTCGTCGAGCACTCGCGCCTGCTGCAGCCATTTCTCGCGATGCCGCAACCGGGCCAGCGGCGTGCCCGTGAGCACGTTGAAGGTCACGCCGCAGTCGCGGCACTTGTAACGCTGCAGGTCGTTGGCCTGCCCGTTGCGCACGACCGACGCACCGTGGCACTTCGGGCAACTCGAGCGCGCCGGCATCCTGGATTCGATCAGGGCGAGCGCCTCGTTGAGCGCGAGGTCGTGGGTAAGGCGGTCGAGCAGTTGCGTTCGCTGGTGCGGGGTCAGCCTGGCCGTCATGGCCAGTAAGCACTTGAGTTCTCGGGCTCGCATAGCGGTTCTCCAGCAGCCCGATACCGTCGGACCGTGACGCCAGTTTGCGAGCCT
>CAXMPC010000075.1:0-10005 GCA_964195335.1 uncultured Gammaproteobacteria bacterium
GGCATCTCGGGGGCGATCCAGCACCTGGCGGGCATGAAGGACTCGAAGGTGATCGTCGCGATCAACAAGGACGAGGAGGCGCCGATCTTCCAGGTGGCCGACTACGGCCTGGTCGCCGACCTGTTCCAGGCCGTGCCGGAGTTGACCGAAAAACTGTAGGAGCGCCGCCTTTATGCCCTTCGGGTACACGGCGCGATTGATCCTGAATCGCGGCCAGGGGGCCGCTCCTACAGCCCGTGCCGCAGTTCGCCTATCCCTACCCGTCCACCGGCCGCGGTCGCCCTTTGTCATCGATGGCGACAAAGGTGAACTGGCCCTCGGTCACCTGGATGGGATCACCGCCGATACCACGGCAGACCCACGCCTCGACGTGCACCGACACCGACGTCCGCCCGACCCGCGCGATCCGCGTGTAGACGCTGACCTGATCACCGACGAACACCGGGCGGTGGAAGCTCATGCTGTCGACAGCGACGGTCGCAACCCGCCCCTTGGCTCGCTTGATCGCCGCCGCGCCGCCGGCGAGGTCCATCTGCGCCATGACCCAGCCGCCGAATATGTCGCCGTTGGGATTGGTATCGGCCGGCATGGCCGTGGTGCGCTGCGCCAGTGCGCTCTCTTCGGGCGGGGCCTGGTCGTTCATGTTCTCTCCTGTCGTGTCTCGATCCTGGATGCCTGGTACCTGCCCCCTGGTCTCGGGATCCGGGGCAAAACAGCCACTGTCACAACCTAACCCTTTCCCAGCCCGGCCAGCAGCAGTTCCTTGGCGCGGTTGATCTGGGAGGCGAGGTAGGCCGACCCGCCCCGGTCCGGATGCAGGCGCTGGATCAGGCTGCGGTGGGCGGCACGGATCGCCGATATGTCGGCGTCAGGTCCGACGCCGAGGATCTGTCGTGCCTCTTCCTCGCCGAAATCGATCGACGGTGGTGCTGGGCCACCGCCCGTCGACACCCCGGCCCAGCGCTCGGCATGCTCACGCTCGATGTAACTTTCGAGCAGCGCCGCACCCTGGAGATCACCGGCACGGCACTCGGTCAGCAGTTCGAGCAACTGCTCGAAATTGAGCGAATCGAGGGTGCGGCCGGCGAATTGCCCCTTCAACACCTCGCCACCGAGTTGCCCGGTGGTGTGGTCGAGCGTCATGCGCAGCATCTCGGTTGCGACCTCGGATTGCTGTCCCGCGCCTGGCGTGGCGCTGCCGGTCGATGAGGTCACGACACTGCCAAGCCACTGCATCGCCCGGTTCTGGATGGCCACCATCAGCAGTCGGCGGGCGAACGGCAGCATGCCGCCGATCAGCCCGAACAGCCAATGGGCGCGTCCGGTGACCGCGAGCATGACCAGCACCACGCCCAGTGCCACCAGCGCGGCGTTGCGATGCGTCGCCCGCCGCTTCGCCGGCGGCATGCCCTGGATCATGTACCAGTAGATAAGGCCGATGGCTCCGACCACCAGCAGGATGCGAAATAGCATCAGCCTTTACCAAGTTGCGCCAGCAACCGCGTCACCTCACCGCCCCGTTTCTGCCCATGCGCCTCGAGCGCCTTACGGCCACCGCTGGCGTAAACCGCTACGGCGTTCAGCAGGGCGCGCAACTGCCCCGCGCTGCCGGCGTCGAATGAGCAGGAGGCGCCACCGCTGAGCCGGGCGACCTCGGCAAACACCTGGGCGGCGCGCGGGTCACCGCCCTCGAGAAACATGAAGGCAGGAAGGCCTAGCAGCCCCAGCTTTCCGGCGGCGCTGTAGAGCGCCGCGGGAGTCTCCTCGACACAATCGCCGACGAAGACCAGGGCGCTGACCGTGCCACGACCGTGCTCGGCGGCGGCGTGCTCCAGAACCCGCCCGATCTGCGTCTGGCCGGCGGCGCAGCGGACCGCCGTCATGCGCTCAAGCAGTGGGCCGCTGGCCGTGCACCAGGGACTCACCTCGAATTCGAGAAACCCCCGGTACCAGGCAAGCTGGATCGCCAGTCCGCCGAGCGCGTCCGCCACCTGGAACATCTCGGCCTGCAGGTTGCTGGCACGGTCCCAGGTCGGTTCGCGGCTCGCCGTGGCGTCGAGGGCGAACAGCAACCGCCCACCGCCCACGGCCGGAGTCTTGGCGACACGCTGCAAGAACGCATCGACTTCGCCACGGCTCGAGCGCTGAGGCAGGCGATCCTCGCCCCGGGTCATCTAAAGCTACCTGAATCCATAGCTGGAAGTGTACCGTGCGCCCCTGGTCTACGGGCACGCCCGAAAGGTCACTTAGCCAGGGATCATCAACTGATCGTGCCCATTCCACTACGCGAGTGCCAACGACCTGGAGCACCACGGCTATCGCCTGCGAAACACTCCTGCAATTCATCGAAATCGGGCCATACTAGATTCGCTTGGTAACCGCTCTATTGACGTTTACGTAAACGTAAAGAATAATGGAGCGATAAGAACACGTCCCGTTGCGTCACATACGCCATGAGGCCGATGGTCACCGGAGGAGAAGAGATGCAGGACCACGCCCTAACCATTTCGTCGGGCCAGGCTGAGGCTCAGGTCGACTTTGCGCCGGTATTCAACGTTGCCGTGCCGTTCATCGACCGCCATCTTGCCGAAGGCCGTGGCGCCAAGGTTGCGATCCGCGAGACCGGTGGCCGCGATGTGACCTACGCCGAGCTGACCGAACGGGTCAACCGCTGCGGCAACGCCCTGCTCGGCCTCGGCCTTGGTCATGGCGACCGCGTGCTGATGATGGTCAAGGACTGTGCCGAGTTCTATTTCCTGTTCTGGGGCGCCATCAAGGCCGGCATCGTCCCGGTGCCGATCAACACCCTCCTGCGCGCCAAGGACTACACCTTCATGATCGAGGACTCCGGCTGCGCCGCGGTGATCTACTCACCCGAGTTCGCCGCCGAAGTCGAGCCAGCCCTGGAGAAATCGCCACACAAGCCGGCCCAGACACTGCGCACCGAGGGTGACGGCCCGAACCTGGTGGCACTGATCGACGCCGCGGACGCCAACCTCGACGCCGCGAAGACCGCGGCCACCGACGACTGCTTCTGGCTCTACTCTTCCGGCACCACCGGCACCCCGAAGGGCACCGTACACCTGCATCGCGACATGGTCGTGACCAGCCAGTTCTACGGTGTCGAAACTCTCGGCGTGCAAGAGGACGACGTCTGCTTCTCGGCGGCCAAGCTCTTTTTCGCCTACGGCCTCGGCAACGGCATGACCTTCCCGCTCTGGGTCGGCGGCACCGCCGTGCTGTTTCCGGCACGACCGGCGCCGGACAACACCCTCGAGACCATCGGCACTTTCAAGCCGACGCTCTACTTCGGCGTGCCGACGCTCTACGCCGCACAACTCGCCTACCTCGATTCGCACGAGGCCGACTTCAGTTCCGTGCGTTACTGCGTCTCGGCCGGCGAGGCGCTGCCCGCGGACATCTTCCGCCGCTGGAAGGAGAGAACCGGCACGGTGATCCTCGACGGCATCGGCTCCACCGAGGCGCTGCACATCTTCATCTCCAACACCGCCGACGACTACAAGGCAGGCACCAGCGGCCGCATGGTCATCGGCTACAGCAGCCGCATCGTCGACGAAAACGGCAACGAGGTGGTGGCCGGCGAAAGCGGCCAGCTGATGATCAAGGGTGATTCGGCGGCCAAGTACTACTGGAACAACCCGGCCAAGACCACCCAGACCATGGTCGACGGCTGGCTCAACACCGGCGACACCTACCTGCAGGACGAGGAAGGCTACTTCGTCTACTGCGGGCGTAACGACGACATGCTCAAGGTCGGCGGCATCTGGTGTTCGCCGTTCGAGATCGAAGCCAAGCTGATCGAGCACCCGAAGGTGCTCGAGGCGGCCATCGTCGGTCGCAACGACGCTCACGGCCTGGTCAAGCCCGAGGCCCATGTCGTCCTCAACACTCCGGACGATGCCGGCGAGGTGATGCAGCAGGAGTTGCTCGACCACTGCAAGCAGGGACTCGCCCCGTACAAATACCCGCGCTGGTTCCAGTTCGTCGACGAGTTGCCGAAGACAGCTACCGGCAAGATCCAGCGTTTCCGGCTGCGGCAGTGATGATCAATTGACCGGACCTTCGCTTGACCACGGTCAAGGACGCCGTACCACCACACCAAGGAGAGTCGAAGGAGACCGCTCGTATTGTCGAGGGGAGGCGTTGTTTTTTTCCGAAACACGCGTCGACCATCGACCAGAGTGACGCTAAGCTAGAAGGAATCGCCACGCCTGCCACGGCGTGTCGTGTTCACACCACCAAAGGCAACCCACCGTCCACCTGGAGGAGACCAGATGAATAACGAACAGAAGACCGGGATTTCGCGTCGTACCCTGATCAAGGGTGCCGCTGCCGCCGGCGGCCTCGCCGCCGCCAGCAGCTTCGTACCCTATCGTTTCGCGATCGGCGCCCAGGCCCCGGTCAAGGTCGGTATCCTGCTGCCCTACAGCGGCACCTACGCCATGCTCGGCAACTCGATCACCGACGCCATGAAACTGAGAATCGCCGGCGCCGGTGACATGCTCGGTGGGCGCCCGGTCGAATACGTCGCCATCGACTCGGAAATGTCGGTACCCAAGGCACCGCAGAACACCAGCAAGCTTATCGACAAGAACAACGTCGACTTCCTGGTCGGCCCGGTGCACTCCGGCATCGCCGCCGCCATGGCCAAGATCGTCGGCAAGCGTGGCCAGCCGATCATGGTCGTGCCCAATGCCGGCTCCAACGCCGTCACCGGCCCGCTCTGCGCGCCGAACATCTTCCGCACCTCGTTCTCCAACTGGCAGCCCGCCTACCCCGGCGGCACGCTGATGGCCAAAGACGGCCACAAGACCTGCATCACCATCGCCTGGAAGTACGGCGCGGGCCGACAGATGATGGACGCCGGTGCCGAAGGCTTCACCAAGGCCGGCGGCAAGGTGATCAAGGACATCGAAGTGCCATTCCCGGACGTCGAGTTCCAGGCCTTCCTGTCCGAGATCGCGTCACTGAAACCTGACGCCGTGTTCGCCTTCTTCTCCGGCGGTGGCGCAATCAAGTTCCTCAAGGACTACGCCGCGGCCGGCCTGAAGTCGATCCCGCTCTACGGGCCGGGCTTCCTGACCGAGGGCGTGGAAAAGGCCGCGGGTGCGGCTGCCGAAGGCCTGCGTACCACGCTGCACTACTCTGCCGACCTCGATAACCCGTCGAACTTCGCCTTCCGGACCGCCTACGAAAAGGCCTCCGGCAAAGGCGCCAACGTGTTCGCGGTGCAGGGCTACGATGCCGGCTCGCTGATCGTGCAGGCGATGGCCAAGGTCAAGGGCGACACCGGGGCGACCGCTGACCTGATCAAGGCGATGGAGAACGCCAACTTCATCGACAGCCCGCGTGGGCCATGGAAGATGTCCAAGGCGCACAACCCGATCCAGAACATCTACCTGCGCGAAGTGCGCAACGGTGCCCAGAAGAACCTCGGCATCGCCGCGAAGGCGCTGGAAGATCCGGCGGCCGGCTGCAAGATGGGCTGACGTGACGGCCTGACTGGACGCCGGCGCTCCCGGCCGGGGGCGTCGGCGTTCGCTCATCAGGCATCCAGATCATGAGTCTCGCAACCTTTCTGATCCAGCTGCTCAACAGCGTCCAGTACGGCTTTCTGCTGTTCCTGGTCGCCAGTGGGCTGACGCTGATTTTCGGCATCATGGGCATCATCAACCTGGCCCATGGCGCCTTCTACATGTTCGGGGCCTACGTGGTCTGGTGGCTGTTCGGTTACACCGAAAGCCTGACTGTCTCGATACTGCTCGGGGTACCGCTGATCATGGTCCTCGGCTTCGCCATCGAACGGCTGGCGATCGCCCGCCTCTACCAGCGCGATCACCTCTACCAGGTGCTGCTGACCTACGGCCTGATCCTGATCCTCAACGAGTGTCAGAAGATCTTCTGGGGCAGCGACTTCTACAGCGTGCCGGTCCCCGAACTGCTGGCCGGTTCCATACCGCTGACCGAGAACCAGGTCTACCCGGTCTACCGCGTCTTCATCTCGATCGTCTGCATGCTGCTGGCCGCCGGCATGTACCTGCTGATCCAGAAAACGCGCCTCGGCATGACCATCCGCGCGGGCGCAAGCAACCGCGAAATGGTCCAGGCGCTCGGTATCAATATCAACTGGGTGTTCGCCATCGTCTTCAGTCTCGGCGCGGCGCTGGCCGGCTTCGCCGGCATGATCGGCGCGCCGATCAGCTCGGTCTACCCGGGCATGGGTGACCAGATCCTGATCATCTCCTTCGTCGTCGTAGTCATCGGCGGCATCGGCTCGATCAAGGGAGCCTTCATCGGCGCCATGCTGATCGGCCTGGCCGACACCTTCGGCAAGGTACTGGTGCCCGACTTCGCCAGCATGGCGGTCTATGCCACCATGGCCGTGATCCTGCTCTGGCGACCACAGGGCCTGTTCGGCCAGCCGGTCCACTAGAGCGCAGGCATGTTCCGCACCTCGCTCTACACCAACCTGGCCCTGGTCGCCGCCATCATCGTACTCGCCACGCTGCCGCCATTCCTCGGCATCTACTACGGCAACCTGGTGACGCGGTTGATGATCCTCGGCATCTTTGCCATGAGCCTCGACCTGCTGATCGGCTTCACCGGTCTGGTCAGCTTCGGCCACGCCGCCTTCTTCGGTCTCTCGGGCTACCTCCTGGGGATCATCATGATGGACACCGAGTCCGCGTCACTCTACTGGGTGCTGCCAGCCTGCCTGGCCGGGACCGCACTGGCGTCGGTGGTGATCGGCTGGTTCTCGGTACGCACCACCGGCATCTACTTCATCATGATCACGCTGGCGTTCGCCCAGATGCTGTTCTTCTTCTTCAACGAGAACGTGGCTCTCGGCGGATCCGACGGCCTGTTCATCTTCAACAAGCCGACACTTGCCATCGGGTCGTGGAACCCGCTCGACCTCGAGGACCACCACACCTTCTACTACGTCACCCTGGTCTCGATGGTGCTCTCCTACCTCGGCCTGCGACAGCTACTGAACGCGCCATTCGGGCAGGTGATCCAGGGCATCCGCGCCAACGAAAACCGGACCCGGGCACTCGGCTTCGCCACCCAGCGTTACAAGCTGGTCAGCTTCGTCATCGCCGGTACGCTGGCCGGCTTCGCCGGTTTCCTCGAGGCCATGCACACCTCGATCATCAGCCCGGCGCACCTCGGCTGGCACGAGTCCGGCACCGCCATGATGACCGTCATCCTCGGCGGTATGGGGACCTTGCACGGCCCGGTCTTCGGCGCCTTCGCCTTAGGCTACCTGCACGACTGGCTGCAGGACGTGACCAAGTACCCGACGCTCTACATGGGCATCTTCGTCATCGCCGTGGTGCTGTTCCTGCCGCGCGGCATCGCCGGCCTGCCGGCCGACATCGGCCGCCTGCTGCGACGCAAGTCACCCGCCGAGACGGAAGAGGAAGAGCCGTGAGCGAGCCGATTCTCGTCACCGATCGCCTCGGCAAGCACTTCGGTGCCCTGCGGGCGGTATTCGGCGTCAGTCTCGAGTTCGCACCCGGGCAGGTGCACGCCATCATCGGACCCAACGGCGCCGGCAAGACCACGCTGATCAACCTGCTTTCCGGCAACCTGCCACCGAGCGACGGCCGCATCCAGTTCCGAGACCACGACATCACCGGCATGACGCCGGACAAGATCTCGCAACTCGGTATCGGCCGCAGCTTCCAGAAGACCAACATCTTTCCCCAGTTCAGCTGCTTCGAGAACTGTTGGCTCGCGGCCCAGTCGCGACGGGGCACGTCGATGCAGTTCTTCCGCAAGGCACGCCGGCTCACCGACGTCGAGACGCGCGCGGTCAAGGCACTGGAGACCTGCGGGCTCGGTGAGCGTCGCGACACCGTCGCCGCCGAGATGAGCTACGGCGAACAACGTCAGCTCGAGATCGGCATGATGCTCGCGACCGAGCCGGAATTGCTGCTGCTCGACGAGCCGCTCGCCGGCATGGGCACCGAAGAGGCGGAGCAGGTGATCGAACTGCTGCGGCAGCTGGCCAAGAAACACACGCTGATCCTGATCGAGCATGACATGGACGCGGTCTTTGCCATCGCCGATCGCATCACCGTCATGGTCAACGGCGAGGTGCTCGAGACCGGAACCGTCGAACAGATCCGCAACAGTGCCGAAGTGCAACATGCCTACCTGGGGGACGAGGAGGAGGACGCGTGAGCGACACCACACCGATCGTCGCCGCCGAGGGACTCCACACCTACTACGGCGCCAGCCATATCCTCCACGGTGTCAGCCTGACCGTGCAGCCGGGTGAAACCATCAGCCTGTTGGGCCGCAACGGCATGGGTAAATCGACGACCCTGCGCAGCCTGGTGGGGTTGACCCCGCCACGCCGGGGCAGCGTCCACGTTCACGGGCTCGATATGACCGGCGCCGCGCCGCACCGCATCGCCCGCGCAGGCATCGCCTTCGTACCCGAGGATCGGGGCATTTTCCCCAACCTGACGGTGCGCGAAAACCTGGTGATGGCCGCTCGACCGGGCCGCGACGGGCGTAACGACTGGTCCTACGACCGGGTACTCGACCTCTTTCCACGGTTGCATGAGCGGCTCGGCAACTTCGGCAACCAGCTCTCCGGCGGTGAACAGCAGATGCTGACCGTGGCCCGGGCGCTGTTGACCAACCCCGAACTAATCATCCTCGACGAAGCAACAGAGGGGCTGGCGCCACTGATCCGCCAAGAGATCTGGCGGGTGATTCGAGAAATCCGGTCGAACGGCATCGCCTCGATCATCGTCGACAAGGATCTCAAGGCGCTGCAGAAGGTCTCCGACCGCTGCATGATCCTGGCCAAGGGGTGCGTGGTTTACGAGGGAACGTCGGCCGAACTCGCTGCCAATCCCGAGGTGCACATGCAGCACCTGGGTGTCTGATCACTCCAGAACCTGACCGTACCCGACGGCTGCGTAGCCAACAGCAGACCCGCACCGATCGCTGCATCGATTGCTCGCCATTCACGGTGAAGCGTCCCTTTGCAAGTTGCTCTTGATAGTCGTCGAAGCCAACTGCCTAGCTAACCGGAAGTGGAATCTACCGCCATCCTGAAGCGCTTATAGGCCTCTTTAGGCCACACCTCATCACGGTTGTAGTGCGACTCGGTCGCCAGCACGCCATCCGGAATGGTTACCCACGGCAGTTTGGCGGAAGTGAAGATGTGTGCATCGGGCCGGAACCTCCATGGTTCATCCAAGGTACCAATACGTACATAACAAATCGCCCCGCCTGCCGTGCTGTAGTTACTCCACAACGCCACCTTGCAACGCGGACAGCGCGAAATCATTTGGCCCTTGTCGCCACGTCCACTGGCGGTAGGCGTGTTGATCACCTCGACCTCACTTGCCAGTAATTCCAGCTGATCGGACTCAATCAAGGCGTTGAGGACAAACGCCGAGCCGGTTTCGCGCTGACACCAGGTGCAGTGGCAGCAGTTGACCCACATGGGGGCGCGATTCAGGCGGTAACGGACAAGGCCGCAAGTGCACCTTCCGTCGGCCTGAGCAAAATCGGTGTCATTCATCTCCAGATCACTCGTGTAAGGCCATGTATGTCATCAAGGATTGATCAATTAACAAGGACGATAACGCCGCATTCAGCGGCTTGGAGAGTTCCTACGAAAAAGTGGACACCCGTTGGTTAGCTGCACGTCTGCTCGAACTCCATGGGTGACATGTAACCAAGTGACGAGTGTAGCCTCACTCGATTGTAGAAATCGACATAGGATCGGATGGCCTCTCGTAGGGCTTTATCGGTGGAGAAGGTCTGACGGTGGTACATGTGGGATTTCATCGATTTGTTCCACGACTCCATGTGCGCGTTATCCGTCATGCGGCGTGGCCGGTTCATGCTTTGAATGAAGCTGGCCTGCGCCAGGCTGACCTTCATTGCCGCCGCCAGGTATTCCACCCCGCGGTCGCTGTGGAACATCGTGCCGGAACCCGGACGACGCGTCCG
>CAXMPC010000076.1:0-7284 GCA_964195335.1 uncultured Gammaproteobacteria bacterium
TGATGTGACTACAGATGCGACATTTTCTGGTCCGGAAAAGCAAGAGAACACCGGCACGGTGACGAGAGCCAAAACACTAGGAGAATAACCATGGCCAAGGGGCAATCACTGCAGGATCCCTTCCTCAATGCACTGCGCAAGGACCGTGTTCCGGTTTCCATCTACCTCGTGAACGGCATCAAGCTGCAAGGGCAGATCGAGTCTTTCGACCAGTTCGTCGTACTGCTCAAGAACAGCGTCAGCCAGATGGTCTACAAGCACGCCATCTCGACCGTCGTCCCCGCCCGTAACGTCCGCTTCAACTCCGGTCCCGCTCTCGGCGGAGGCCCCGAGGCCGAGGCTGCGGACACGGGTACGCCCGAGCCTGGCAACGTCTGACCGCAACGCCCGCCGCGGCGCTTCCGACCATGTTTGAACGCCCCCGTGCCGGGGAGCGTGCTCTGCTGCTCCATGTCAGCACCGATGGCGACCGCGAGGGGCTGGACGAGTTTGTCCTGCTGGCCGAGTCGGCCGGTGCCGAAGTGATCGACGCGCTTGCCGTTACCCGTCAGCGCCTCGATCCCAAGCTGTTGATCGGTAGGGGCAAGGTGGCCGAGCTGGCGGAGCGGTGCGAATCCGAAGCCATCGATGTGCTGCTGGTCGACCACCCGCTGTCACCGAGCCAGGAACGCAACCTCGAGCGCGAACTGAAGTGCCGGGTGCTGGATCGAACCGGCCTGATCCTCGACATCTTTGCCCAGCGGGCGCGCACCTTCGAGGGCAAGCTGCAGGTGGAACTGGCGCAACTGCGCCACATGGCCACCCGCCTGGTGCGTGGCTGGACCCACCTCGAACGGCAGAAGGGTGGTATCGGCCTGCGCGGCCCGGGCGAGACCCAGCTCGAGACCGACCGCCGCCTGCTCGACCAGCGCGTGCGCCAGATCCGCCGGCGCCTGGAGCGGGTCGACCGCCAGCGCAGCCAGGGGCGACGCGGTCGCCAACGGGTGCCGGTACCGACCGTCTCGCTGGTCGGCTACACCAACGCCGGCAAGTCGACGCTGTTCAACCGTCTCACCGGGGCCGGGGTCTACACTGCCGACCAGTTGTTCGCGACGCTCGACCCGACCCTGCGCCGGGTCGATCGGCCGCAGCGGGAGCCGTTCGTCATCGCCGACACCGTCGGCTTCATCCGTGACCTGCCACACGAACTGGTGGCGGCATTTCGCTCGACGCTGCAGGAGACCTGCGAGGCGCAACTGCTGCTGCACGTGATCGATGCCGCTGCGCCGGATCATGTCGAGGCGGCGGCCGAGGTTGACAGCGTGCTGCGCGACATCGGTGCCGACGAGGTGCCGCAGATCGCCGTCTACAACAAGCTCGACTTGTGCGACGGGGCCACGCCCAGGGTCGACCGCGATGCCGACGGTCGCATCACCCGGGTCTGGTGCTCGGCGGCCACCGGTGACGGTATCGATGCCTTGCTCGAGGCGGTCGACGACTTCCTCGCCCAGGGGATGATTCGCCACCGACTGCGCCTGCCGCCGTCGGCAGGACGGGTGCGCGCCCGGCTGTTCGACAACGGCCGTATCGTCGAGGAACAGGCGATTCCGTCCGGTGGCTGGCTGATCGAGGTCGAGATGCCACGCGGGCGTTTCGACCGGCTCGCCCACCAGGAGGGGCTCGAAGCGCTGCTCGACGACTAGCCCGGATATCTGACCTTCCCCGGGGCTGGTGGTCTCGCTCGCCCTGGCTTGCCGTTGCGGAGTCCATCCATGGACCCCGCCCTTCGGGTCTGCCTGAGGCAATCCAAATTCGTTCCAGACGAATTTGTCACTCAAGCAGCAGCTGTGGTTACCACTTTCGCTCCAGTATGGCCCCAGGCCGGATGCAAATTCCGCCAGCATCTGGGAACCTGGTGAGGTATCCGGATTGATCATCCGCCTTGCGGCACCACTCGGGGGCCCTCTACAATGCTCCTTCCACGCAGAACCGTACCCCACAAAGCGAGAAATCAATGGCCTGGAACGAGCCAGGGGGCGACAAGGACCGAGATCCTTGGCGCTCCGGAGACAGTAACAAGGGACCGCCCGATCTCGACGAGATCGTTCGCAACATGCAGAACAAGCTGAACGGCCTGTTCGGCGGCCGTGGCCGCAAGCGCGCGCAAGGGAACGGCGGTGACGGTGGCGGGGATGACGGCGGCAGCCAGCTGCCGCGCCGTTTCGCCGGCTTCGGCATCAACTTCCTGTTGGTGATTGCCGTGGCGGCCTGGGCGCTGTCCGGCATCTACATCATCGACGAGGGCAAGCGCGGCGTGGTGCTGCGCTTCGGCAAGTACAACGAGACCACGCTGCCGGGCCCGCACTGGCGCCCGCGCTTTATCGACGAGATCGAGGTGGTCGACGTCGAGGCGCGGCGCTTCGTCGAGGTCGGTTACCGTTCCGGTGGCCGCCAGGGTGGCGGCGGCACCGTGTTGCGTGAATCGCTGATGCTGACCGAGGACGAGAACATCGTCGACCTGCAGCTGGCGGTGCAGTACCAGGTCAGCGACGCTCGCGATTTCCTGTTCAACGTCCGTGACCCGATCGACACCCTTTCCGCAGTGGCCGAGAGTTCGGTCCGCGAAGTGGTCGGCAAGCAGCAGATGGACTTCGTCCTGACCGAGGGACGCAGCGAGGTGGTCGCTGAGACCAAGACGCTGATCCAGGAGACGCTCGATATCTATAAGACCGGCATTGCCGTCACCAACGTCAACCTGCGCGATGCCCAGCCGCCGGAAGAGGTCCAGGCGGCCTTCGAGGACGCGATCAAGGCGCGCGAGGACGAGCAGCGACTGAAGAACGAGGCCGAGGCCTACGCCAACGAGGTGATCCCGAAGGCCCGTGGTGAGGCGGCGCGTGTGCTCGAGGAGTCGGTCGCCTACCGTGATCAGGTGATCGCGGCAGCCGAAGGTGAAACCAGCCGCTTCAGCCAGGTACTCGCCGAATACGAGAAGGCGCCGGCGATCACCCGCGAACGCCTCTACATTGACGCCATCCAGTCGGTGCTCGCTAACAGCACCAAGGTGATGCTCGATGTCGACAGCGGCAACAATCTTATGGTGCTGCCGCTCGACCGGCTATTCAGCGGCCAGGTCAGCGGCGAACTGCCTGCGCTGACGCCGGCGGAACTCGACCGTCAGCAGCAGCGGCAGCAGACGCAGGACCCGCCGCGTATGCCGCGCGACTCTACGCGGACCAGGGGGGCGCGCTGATGGGTAATCTCAAGACACTCGGCGGCGGTCTGCTGCTGCTGGCTCTGTTCGTCGGCTCCTTCTCGGTCTTTACCGTCAAGGAATGGGAGCGGGCCATCCTGTTCCGACTCGGCGAAATCGTGCGTGACGACATCACTCCGGGCCTGAAATTCAAGGTCCCGTTCATCAACAACGTGCGCAAGTTCGACGGTCGCATCCAGAGCCTCGACGCCGATCCGGAACGGTTCCTGACCAGCGAGAAGAAAAACGTCATCGTCGACTCGTTCGTCAAGTGGCGGATCAAGGACGTCGGTCGCTACTACACCGCTGTGCGCGGTGACGTGGTCCAGGCCAACCTGCGTCTCGACCAGATCATCAAGGACGGGCTCCGCAGCGAGTTCGGCAAACGCACCCTGACCGACACGGTTTCCGGTGACCGGGCGCAGATCATGGCCATCCTGACCTCGACCGCCAACCCGGCGGCCAACGAGATCGGCATCGAGATCGTTGACGTGCGCATCAAGCGCGTCGACCTGCCTCCCGACGTCAGCAACTCGGTGTTCCGGCGCATGCAGGCCGAGCGCGAGCGCGTCGCCCGTGACTTCCGCTCACGTGGCGCCGAGGCCGCCGAGCGGATCCGGGCCGACGCTGACCGCCAGCGCACAGTGATCGTCGCCGAGGCCTTCCGCGACGCCGAGCAGACCCGTGGTGAGGGCGACGCCAAGGCCGCCGACACCTACGCCAGGGCGTTCGGGAAAAACGAGGAGTTCTACTCGTTCTACCGCAGCATGAATGCCTACACTGACATCTTCGGCAGCCGCGATGACATGCTGATCCTCCAGCCTGACTCAGACTTTTTCCGTTACTTCCGGGAGAGTGGTGGAGCGCCGCAGTGAGTAAGCGGACTTCCTGACCGGAAGCACGGACGCCGGCACGGGCCGGCGCAGGGGGGCGCATGTGGGAACGACTTGGGGACGCACTGGCGCTGCTACTGGTTATCGAAGGCGTGCTGCCCTTCCTCAGCCCTGCGGGTATGCGGCGCACCCTGCTTGCCGTCGGTCAGCTCGACGACCGCACCCTGCGCGTCATCGGCATGACCAGCATGTTGGCCGGCGTCGTCCTCTCCTACCTGCTGCACTGACATGAACCGCACCGACCGCTGGCTGCTGCCCGAGGGGATCGAGGAGCTGCTGCCGCCGCAGGCGCGTAGGCTCGAACTGCTGCGCCGTCGACTGCTCGACCTCTACGCCACCTGGGGTTACGACCAGGTGATGCCACCGTTTATCGAGTACCTCGAGTCGCTGCTTGTCGGCAGCGGTCACGACCTGGATCTCGAGACCTTCAAGCTGACCGACCAGCTCACCGGGCGCCTGATGGGCGTGCGCGCCGACATGACCCAGCAGGTGGCGCGCATCGACGCCCACCGCCTGCAGTGCGATGCTCCCACCCGGCTCTGCTATCTCGGCACGGTGCTCCGTACCCGTCCCGGTGGCCCGGCGGGTTCTCGCAGCCCGTTGCAACTCGGCGCCGAGCTCTATGGCCACGCCGGAATCGAGAGCGATACCGAGGTCATCGCGCTGATGGTCGAGACCCTCGAGACCTGCGGCATCCATGACGCCCATCTCGACCTCGGCCACGTCGGCATCTTCCGCGCGCTCGCCGCCCACGCCGGTATCGACGAGGAGCGGGAGGCGGAACTGTTCGAAATGCTTCAACGCAAGGCGCGCGCTGAAATCGAGGTGGCGCTGGCCGCGGCTGAACTGACGGCGGAAGCGTCCGCACGGTTGCTGGCGCTGATCGATCTCAACGGGGGAGACGAGGTGCTCGAGATGGCACGCGAGCGGCTCGCCGGGGCCGGTCCGGAGGTCGATGCCGCCGTCGCCAGCCTGGCCGCTATTGCCACCGCCCTGCGCCGTGAACGCCCGGAGCTCACCCTCCATTTCGATCTCGCCGAACTGCGCGGCTACCGCTACCACACCGGAGTGGTGTTCGCTGCCCTGGTTCCCGGTCACGGCGAGGTCGTGGCGCGAGGCGGACGCTACGATGACCTGGGTCGCTTTTTCGGCCGTGCGCGCCCTGCGACCGGGTTCAGTGCCGATCTCAGGACGCTGCTGTGGCTGGGCGACGCCGAGGCGACAGTTCGGTCCGACTCCGGTATCTTTGCGCCGGCGGACGACGATCCGGCGCTTTGCGCCATGGTCCGCGAGTTGCGTTCCAGCGGCGAGCGCGTGATTCATGCCCTGCCTGGACAGGCAGGTACTGCGACCGAGTTGGGCTGCGACCGTGAACTGGTGAAGCAGGAGCAGGGGTGGGTGGTGCGTGACCTCGCCGATGAGTGATCGCGTCATCCGGCAGAGATTTCCTTGGCATCGATCTGGTTTGTAGGTCGGGCTTGAGCCCAATGGAAGAATCCGCGTCGGGCTGAGGCCCGACCTAAAAAAACAGTACCGGCCCGCACGTCTCGTGCGGGTGGTCATGACGGGACAGGAACGATGGGCAAGAACGTCGTCGTGGTCGGCACCCAGTGGGGTGACGAGGGCAAGGGCAAGGTCGTCGACCTGTTGACCGAGCGTGCACAGGCCGTGGTCCGTTTCCAGGGTGGGCACAACGCCGGCCACACGCTGGTCATAGGCGGTGAGAAGACGGTGCTGCACCTGGTCCCGAGTGGCATCCTGCACGACGGCGTGCGCTGCCTGATCGGCAACGGCGTGGTGGTTTCACCTGGCGCACTGGTTGAAGAGATCGAGATGCTCGAGGCCCGTGGCATCCCGGTGGTCGAGCGGCTGCGCATCAGCGAAAGCGCGCCGCTGATCCTGCCGGTGCACGTCGCCCTCGACCAGGCACGCGAGGCGGCGCGCGGCGATGCCGCCATCGGCACCACCGGACGGGGTATCGGCCCGGCCTACGAGGACAAGGTTTCGCGCCGCGGACTGCGCGTCGGTGAACTGCTCCAGCCCGAGGCTTTCGCCGAGCGGCTACGCGGCTTGCTCGACTACCACAACTTCGCTCTCGAGCATTACTTCAAGGCCGACCCGGTCGATTTCCAGGCGATCCTCGACGAGGCGCTGGCTTACGGCGAACGGCTGCGGCCGATGATCGGCGACGTCACCGAGCTGCTCTACGCCGAACTCGACGCCGGCCACAACCTGCTGTTCGAGGGTGCGCAGGGGATGATGCTCGACATCGACCATGGCACCTACCCCTACGTCACCTCGTCGAACACCACCGCCGGCGGTGCCGCCTGCGGTTCGGGTGTCGGCCCGCGCGAGCTGGATTACGTCCTCGGCATCGTCAAGGCCTATGCCACCCGTGTTGGCGGTGGCCCATTCCCGACCGAGTTGTTCGACGATGTCGGCAAGCACCTGGCCGAGGTTGGTCACGAGTTCGGTGCCACCACCGGGCGCCCGCGCCGCTGCGGCTGGCTCGACATGGTCGCCCTTCGCCGTTCGGTCCGTGTCAACAGCCTCTCCGGCCTGTGCATGACCAAGCTCGACGTCCTCGACGGGCTCGAGACGATCAAGGTGTGCATCGCCTACCGTGTCGACGGTGAAGAGCGCAGCGCGCCGCCGGCCGGTGCCGAGGCGCTGGCGCAGTGCGAACCGGTCTATGAAGAGCTTTCTGGCTGGAGCGAGATCACTGTCGGTGCGCAGTCGATCGACCTGCTGCCGGCCAACGCCCGCGCCTACCTGAAACGGGTCGAGGAACTCGCCGGGGTCCCTGTGGACATCATCAGCACCGGACCCGACCGCGACGAGACCATCATCCTGCGCCACCCGTACGCCTGATCGGGGCCAAAGGCGGTAGGTTCACTCCAGTGAGCGGGCCGTTATTTCCTGCCACATCCGGGCGAGGCCAACGACCCGTCATCTGCCTGTATCCTGGTGTCGCCTGGAAAAACTGACGCGTGTGAGGCGAGAAGC
Organism: uncultured Gammaproteobacteria bacterium; assembly: GCA_964195335.1. Classification (GTDB taxonomy): domain Bacteria; phylum Pseudomonadota; class Gammaproteobacteria; order QNFN01; family QNFN01; genus QNFN01. Next base: position 7,132 of record CAXMPC010000076.1, read on the forward strand.
AGGCGTCCGGGTCGGTCCTGTGAGGGCCGGGGTAGCGGTTGCTACTGCACCTGAAAACAAAAAAACCCCTTGACGAATCAAGGGGTTCTGTTATGGTGCCGAGGAGAGGACTTGAACCTCCACTGGGTTTCCCCAACTAGCACCTGAAGCTAG
>CAXMPC010000077.1:0-3100 GCA_964195335.1 uncultured Gammaproteobacteria bacterium
CTGGCGCTGGGTGCGCGGGAACTCCCCGGCACTGCCGGGGCGGATTACCTGGCAGCGAAGCCGTTCTCTGTCGCTCCTGGCGGCCATCAACTGCTGTTTGCCGTCACCACCGACCCGGGTGCCGCGGACGAATCAAACTCCGCTTTCGACCTGCGCCTGCTTGCCAGTTTCCGCCTCTACGATCTCGCCACAGAACAGGCCCGGGCCCTGCCACCACTGCCTGATCAAGTCCGCGAAGCCGTAACCCGGTACGGGTTGCTGCACGAGGCTCCGTGCTGGACCGGGGACGGCCGCCAGCTGCTCTTTCGCACCCCTTCGCGCCGCTACCTTAAGCTCGATCCACTTGATACGGCGCCGATCTGGTCCATCACAGACCAGGCGCCACCGGATCTCGACCCTGAGTGCGGCAAACGCCAGGGTCCTTTCATCGGCAGCCGTACCATCGGCCCGTTCCGCATCGATCGGCCTGGTGAATCGGGCCTTCGCATCAGCCTGACCTCCAGACCCGCCACCCTGTTCGAGGCCCATCCTTCCGGCCCTGGTGGGCAATTGACGATTCGCGAGGCGCGGCTGGCGCCGGGCGGTGACCGCCTGGCCCTGGCCTATGCCCACGGTACCGGGTCATTCACCGGCCGTCCGAACGGCCTGCTCGTCTCGGCCCAGGAGGGTGAATCACCATCCCGCCAACTGGGGGCCGGCGTGCTCGTGCTCGGCTGGCTCGATGACCAGCGGCTGGTCGGCTATGCCCGTGCCGACGGGCGGCGGGATCACGCCCTGTTCACCTGGGATCTCGCACGCTAGACCTGCTCCGGTCACGGTTCGGCGCACTCCAGACCGTATACTTGGCTCCGGGAGGAGCGCATGAAAGCAATCGTCGGTATCGTCGTCCTTGTGGTCGCGGCCTGGGCCTGGCTGTTCCTGTCAAACAAGGGCCTCCTGGTCACGAGCGAGGTGGTCACCGAGGACCGCGTCGGCAAGTTCACCGAGTCACTCGGGTTCACCGGCATCAGGATGGATGAGCAACGGCTGGTCTGCACCTACTTCACCGGTGTCGGAATGATCAAACGCAGCCACTCATTGACGCTGGGCGAAAAAACTTGCCTCAACGTCGTCACGTTGCGCTAGCCAGTCATCACTGCTCCATGCCGCTCGACACCTGGATGCTCTACGCCGCCGCTGCGATCGGCCTTTCGTTGACCCCGGGACCCAACGGACTGCTGAGCCTGACCCACGGCATGCGCTACGGCCTCGGGCGAGCTATCTACACCGTGGCCGGCGGCATAAGCGGCTTCCTGGTACTGATCGCGGTCTCAATGGCCGGCATGGGCGCCCTGCTCGCCGCATCGGAACAGGCTTTCACCGTCGCCAAGTGGATCGGTGCCGGGTACCTGGTCTATCTCGGTGTTCGTACCTGGCGCGCACCGGCGCCACGCATCAACATGGACGGCGGGACCGTCGAAAAGGGCGAGGCTGTCGGCTGGCGTCTCTACACGCAAGGATTCCTGGTCGCGACGTCAAACCCCAAGGCACTGATCTTCTTTGCCGCCTTTCTGCCCCAATTCATCGACCCGGCGGCCTCGCTACCACTGCAGTTTGTCATCCTCGGTGGCACATTCGGCCTGGTGGAGTTCATCTATGAACTGATCCTTGCCGGCACCGCACAGCGTATCGCCCCCTGGCTCGGAACCAATGGACGCTGGTTCAACCGCGTCGCCGGGGCCACCTTTGTCGGAATTGGCGGTGTGCTGACGACGGTCAGCCGCGCCTGACCGACGCGCTCCAGTTACCCCTGAACAGGGCCCTTGCCCGGTGCGACCACCAAGGGACTGGGCCTCTCGTCACGGGGGTCAAAAAAAAGCCCGCCGGGGTGCGGCGGGCCAATAGAGGAGGAGGAGTTACAATTTCAATGTAGACCCTATGCTGCAATGCGTCTATTGCGCTGCATCAATTTCCTGTGGGGCTATATCCTCGGCAACCAAAACGCCCGATCGGTAAAAACCGGAAAAGCATGCCTATCTTTTTGTTTTATATGTTATTTATTGGCCCGCCTTATCAGCGCACCATGACCACGCGGTATCGATTCCAGGCCGGCGCCGCAATCGGCAAGGACATCATCAGTCCCATGCTTTCAAATGCTACGTTAAGACCCTGATCCGGTTGGAACGCACACCCAAAAAGGCGCTCCAGCTCGTCCCTCTTATCGACCGCCTGCCGCTGTCGCTGCTGCTGGTGGCTGCGTTGACTCTCGGCCTGGCACCCTTCCTCCCCGAACCGCACCTGCTGGAGAAACTGCGCCTGCTTGTTGGCGGGACCCTGGTGCGACCACTGGACTGGTTCGACCTGCTATTGCACTCGTTTCCGTGGTTGTTATTGCTGGCGAAACTGGCCCATGTCTGGCGCCACGCCAAATCGGGACGGGAGAGAGGGTGAATGGATCGATGCCCGGCGGGAGGCGGCAGTTGGCCTAGAGTTCTCAGCGATGCATCACTTCGTCGGTGGTGGCCGAATTGGCCGCACTCTGAATCTCACGGTGCTGCATTTCAACGGTAAAGGTGCCGAGGGCATTTCGACTGACAAAACGCAGAGGCAGGCGCCGCTCGTCGTCTCCGAGCCATATGTAGACCGGTCGATGGCGTAGACGCTCTTCGCCGCGGTCCATTTCGAATCCCTCGACACGTACTTTCCACGCCCCGCGCGGGCCGGCATCTGTCTGGATCGTTTCGCGCCTGGCCACCGTCACCTGGTAGTGGATGAACTCCTTGCCGTCGGTCACCGTGAGGTCGCGACTTGCATCGGGGATCATCGGCAGCGCCCTGATTTGCTGGAGTAGCGCGAGGCGGTCCACGGTCGTCGGCGGCGGTGCCACCAGGGTATTGGTATATGGGGTGAGCCGAGCGCCGTAATCCGGCAGGCCCGCGCTTTGCAGTGTCTCGATCAGCGCCGGAGGCGACAGGGATGGCCGCTGCGGCACCTGCCCCGGTCGATCAATACCGAAACGCCGTACTTCCTCCCCTTCCCAGTCGAGCAACAACAGGTCGTGGCGCAACCTGGTGGTCTCCTTGCGACGCTCGAAGGCGAGGCTGCGCGATCGTGCGTCCTG
>CAXMPC010000078.1:0-3639 GCA_964195335.1 uncultured Gammaproteobacteria bacterium
GTAACGAACAGGCACGCCTGCGAGTAGTCACGATGAGTCAGGGGGATGCCGGCGTAGGAGGCGCAGCCGGCAGCGGCCGTGATGCCGGGAACGACCTGGAACGGCACGCCCTCAGCCATCAGGGTTTCGATCTCCTCCCCACCACGACCGAAAATGAACGGATCGCCACCCTTGAGGCGTACTACCCGTTTGCCCTCCTTCGCCAAGCGTGCCAACAGATTGTTGATCTCTTCCTGCGGCACGGCGTGGCGGTCACGCTCCTTGCCGACATAGAGCCGCTCGGCATCGCGCCGGGTCAGGTCGAGCACCGGGGCGGAGACCAGGCGGTCGTACACGACCACGTCAGCCTGCTGCATCAGTCGCAGCGCTTTCGATGACAACAGGTCGGGGTCGCCCGGACCGCCTCCGACCAGGTAGACCTCGCCCTCGGAGAGCGCGTCGTCGCCCGCTGCCAGTGCCGCATCCATCATCTTCTGTGCCGCCGGCTCCTGGCCCGCCAGCACGCGTTCGGCAATCGGTCCCTGCAGCACCTTTTCCCAGAACGCCTTGCGCTCACGCCCGGCAGAAAAGCGCGCCTTGACCTGCTCGCGGAATCCCTCGACGAAAGCACCGAGCCGGCCGTAGGAAGACGGGATCATCTGTTCCAGGCGCATGCGGATCAGGCGCGCCAGTACCGGCGAGGCACCGCCGGTGGAAACCGCGGCAACCACCGGCGAGCGGTCGAGGATCGACGGCATGATGAAACTGCACAGTGCCGGGTCGTCGGCAACGTTGACCGGGATGTTCAGCGCTTGTGCCGCACGCGAAACCTCGGCATTGACCGCACGATCGTCGGTCGCGGCAAAGGCGACACGGCAGCCGACCAGGTCACCATCGACGTAGGCACGCTCATGGTAAGTGATCTCGTCATCGGCAAGACGGCGTTGCATACCCTGGCACAGAGCCGGCGAGACGACCGTCACGTGGGCGTTGGCTCGCAGCAGCAGCGACGCCTTGCGCTCGGCGACCTCGCCACCACCCACCACCAGGCAATGCTGGTCGCGCAGATCGAGAAATATGGGCAGGAAATCCATCGGCTGACTTCTTGTCGGTACTCTTCGTCGAGGCGCTTCTCACCCTAGGGGTGCAGCGTAAGAGGCGGCAATACCGCTTTGGGGTTAGCCGATGAACTCCGTGTCGCCGAAGTAGCTGCGCAGGACTTCCGGCACGCGGATGCGGCCGTCGGCCTGTTGACCGTTCTCCATGACCGCGACCAGCGTGCGACCTACCGCGAGACCGGAACCGTTGATCGTGTGCAGCAGCTCCGGCTTGCCCGTCTCGGGATTACGCCAGCGTGCCTGCAGCCGGCGCGCCTGGAAATCCTCGAAGTTGCTGCACGAGGAGATCTCGCGGTAACGCTGCTGGCCGGGCAGCCAGACCTCGATGTCGTAGGTCTTGGCTGACGAAAAACCGAGGTCGCCGCTGCACAGCGTTACCACCCGGTAAGGCAGTTCCAGCCGCTGCAGCACGATTTCGGCGTGACCTGTCAGCGCCTCAAGTGCGGTGTAGGAATCGGTAGGCGGCACCAACTGCACCAGCTCGACCTTCTCGAACTGATGCTGGCGGATCAGGCCGCGGGTGTCTTTGCCGTAGGAGCCGGCCTCGCTGCGGAAACAGGGCGTGTGGCAGGCGTAGCGGCGCGGCAGGTCGTCGAGGATGGCGTCGCGAGCCAGGTTGGTGACCGGCACCTCAGCTGTCGGGATCAGGTAGAACGGCGGGTCGACATCGATCCGGAACAGGTCATCCTCGAACTTCGGCAGCTGGCCGGTACCGCGCAGGCTGTCGGCATTGACCATGTAGGGGACGTAGGTCTCACTGTAGCCGTGCTCGGTCGTGTGCAGGTCGAGCATGAACTGCACCAGGGCGCGCTGCAGCCGTGCCAGAGGTCCGTGCATGACGGCGAAACGCGAACCCGTCAACCTGGCTGCCGCCTCTGTGTCGAGCAGGCCGAGACCTTCACCAAGGTCGACGTGATCGCGCGGTTCGAAGTCGAACACCCGGGGTTCACCCCAACGGCGCACCTCGACGTTGGCCTCCTCGTCATCACCCTTGGGGACATCGGGATGGGGAATATTCGGGATGCCGAGCAGAAATCCCTCGAGTTCGCCCTGCAGGGCGACGAGACGGGTACTGGCGGCCTTCAATTCGTCGCCGAGCTGGCCGACCGCGGCCAGCAGCGGTGCCATATCTTCGCCCTGCGCCTTGGCCTGGCCAATCGCTTTCGAGCGACGGTTGCGGTCAGCCTGCAACTCCTCGGTACGCACCTGCAGCTCGCGCCGTTCGCTCTCAAGGGCGGCAAAACCCGCTTCGTCAAAGGCGAAGCCCCGTCGGGCGAGACCGGCGATCACCTCCGGCAGGTCGTTGCGGAGTCGTTTCGGATCAAGCATCTCGATTGGCGTCCTGTTCCTGTGATGGCAGATCCAGTTCGGCCGGCCAGGTGATGATCGGGCCTGGCGGCAGCCAGGTGCGTAGTTGGGCGACGATGGCCTCCACCCGTTCCGGGGTGTCGAAGAACTCCACCACCAGCGGCAGGTCGGCCGTCAGGTCGATCAGGTGTGAGGAGTGGACGTGGCCCGACGGCCCGAAGCCGGCGACGGCGCGGAAGGCGGTCAGGCCGGGCACCTTCTCATGCACGCGCAAGTGTTCGACCAGCCGGTCGAGGTGAGCCTTGCGCTCGGTCAGGTAGACGCGCGCAACGGTGATGGCTTTCCGAGTCACAATGACCTCCCGATCCATAGTCCTGCCCAGCAGGCCGCCAGGCAGGTAACGACGCTGGCGACGACGTTGAGCAGCGCCCGCAACGGGGCCCCCTCCTCGACCAGCACCAGTGTCTCGATGGCAAACGAGGAGAAGGTGGTGAAGGCGCCGAGCAGCCCGACCAGCAGCGCCAGGCGCCACTCCGGGGCCAGTGCCGAGCGCTCGAGCAGCACCACGTAGAGCAGCCCCATCGCCAGGCTGCCGCTGACGTTGACCGTCAGCGTGCCGTAGGGAAAACCGCGACCGAAGATGCCGTGGACCCCGAGCGAGACCCCATAGCGGAGCAGTGCGCCCAGCGCGCCGCCGGCGGCCACGGCGAGCAGCTGGTTCACGTCTCCTCTCCGTCGTCGTCTGCCGCGAGGTCGCGGCGGCGCAACTCGGCCAGCTTGTCGCCGATCTGAATCTCCAACCCCCGCGGCACCGGCCGATAGTAGCGTACCGGTTGCATTTCATCGGGGAAGTAGTTTTCGCCGGCGGCGTAACCGTCGTCCTCGTCGTGAGCGTAGCGGTAGCCGCGAGCGTAGCCGAGCTCTTTCATCAGCTTGGTCGGGGCGTTTCTAAGGTGCATCGGCACTTCCAGCGAACCGAGGTTCGCGGCGTCCTTGCGCGCCGCACCGAACGCTTTGTAGAGGGCGTTGCTCTTGGCCGCGCAGGCGAGGTAGGAGATGGCGTGGGCCAACGCCAGCTCGCCTTCCGGGCTGCCGAGCCGCTCGACCACGTCCCAGGCGTCGAGCGCCAGCGTCAGCGCCCGTGGGTCGGCGTTGCCGATGTCCTCGCTGGCCATCCGTACCGCCCTCCGGGCGATGTAGAGCGGATCGCAGCCACCATCGAGCATGCGCGCCA
>CAXMPC010000079.1:0-3101 GCA_964195335.1 uncultured Gammaproteobacteria bacterium
CCGCCCGGCACCAGCGAATGACCACGGATGGAACCGGTCGGCACCCCAGGGCCAACCTCGCCCGCACCGCCTGAACTGCGGCCGCCGGGCACACCTCCTGGGAGCGCATCTCCAGGGGGCGGGTCGTTGTCGCGCACCACGCTGCTGCTGCTCGGTGGTGCGTTCGGGTTGGCCATCGCTGTCGTCTTGGTGCTGCCGAAGATGATGGCCTCGCCTGAATCCTCGACGGCATCAGCCATCGAGACCCCCGCAGCGATCCAACCGGCCCCGGAACCGGCCACGCCCGTTCCTGCGGAAGAGTCGCGCCGTGGTGCGGAGCTGGCGCTGCAGCGTTACCTCAAACGCCGTGCGGCGCTGGAACTACTGAATGCTGAAAATTGGGCCGTGGAGATGATGGCCCAAGCCGCGGCCGGTGCCTCGGCCGGTGACCGGCTGTTCGGTCAACGCCGTTTCGTCGAAGCTCGTACCGACTACCGCGCGGCTGAAGAGCAGCTGGCGGCATTGGCGGCATCGCGTCTGCAGCGACTCGCCGCAGCTCTCCAGGCCGGCTGGCAGGATCTCGAGGCCGATGATGGTCCGGCGGCTGCAGAGCAGTTCACGCTTGCCCTGGTTCTCGAGCCCGGGTTGGAGGAGGCCGAGCGCGGTCTGAACCGGGCCGAAGCCCGACCTGCTGTGCTCGAAAGCATGGCGGTCGGACGTCTCGCCGAGAGCTCAGGACAGCTCGATGCCGCACGCCAGGCCTATCTCGAGGCAGCGGGTCTCGATGCCGAGTTCACACCAGCCGTCGAGGCCGCCGCCCGAATTGCCGCCGTGCAGGCCGATACGGCCTTCGGTAGCGCGATGAGCCGCGCCCTTGCAGCCATCGAAACGGATCGCTATGCCGCTGCAGGCAAGGCGCTCGACGAGGCGGCACGCCTGCGCCCGGGAGACCCTGTAGTGACCGACGCACGGCGACGGCTGGTGGCGGCACGGCGGGCCGCCGAGCTTGCGCGCCTGCGTCGTGAGGGTGACAGGAAAACCGCGATGGAGGCCTGGATCGAGGCCGAAGCTCTCTACCGATCGGCATTGAATATCGACCCCGCCGCCGGTTTCGCCAGTCACGGTCTCGAGCGCGCCAGTGGACGGGTCCGCTTGCATGCGCGCATCGACCACTACCTTGCGGCTCCGCGGCGGCTCTACTCGCCGGAACCGCTGGCCGAGGCCGAGCGGTTGCTGGCCGACAGCACCCCAATACCTGCAGGCGAACCGCAACTGGCTGCCAAGACCAGGCAACTCGCCACACTGGTCGACGCGGCAAAGCAGCCACGGTCGGTTCGGCTGCGCTCAGACGGTGAGACCGAGGTGACCGTCTACCATGTCGGTCGCCTGGGTCGGTTCGCCGAACAGACGCTGCAACTGCGACCCGGCAGCTACACCGTGGTCGGAGCACGGCCCGGCTACCGTGACGTACGCATCACCTTCAACGTCGCCCCCGACCAGCCGCCACCGGCCGTCGACGTACGTTGTCGGGAATTGCTGTGAGCCGTCTCTACTTCCTCCAGGACAGCCGCGGTGACCGCCAGGTCGCCGAGACGGCACTGCCTTTGCAGGTGGGCGGAGAAGGTCACGCCGACCTCGTCGTGCCGGGACTCCAGCCCGGGATGGTCGCCGCCTACATCGCCCTGTCCGACGGCCACCCCTACCTGCAGCCGGGTGACGAGGCAGTGACGCTGTTCCACAACCACGAGCGGGTCACCGGTTCGTGCTGGTTGAAATCGGGCGACCGGGTGCAGGTCGGTGATGGCGGCATGCTGCTGTGGCAGGTCAGGGGCGACCAGGTGTTCATCACCGCCGAGCGCTTCGTCCCGCCGACGGCGCCACCACCTGCAACACCACCTTCATCCAGGCTGCCCCCGGCGGAACCGCCAGCGGCGACGGCACCGGTTCCGGCGCCGGCACGTTCGGGCATTCGGCGTGGTGTGATCACCCTGATGGCGCTGCTCGCCGTTGTCGCGCTGTTCATCCTGGTTGCCGTTCCGGTGTCGATCGAAATCGAGCCTGAAGCGGATACACAGGCGTTGCACGGACTGGTTCCGGGCGTACCGCTGGCCGGACGGGTGCTGCTGTTGCCCGGGGAGTACCGCCTGGAGGCACAGCTCGAGGGGCACCGGACACTCGATCAGGTGCTCGATATCAGCCGCGATGGGCCGCGCCAATTCCGCTTCCAGATGGAGGAGCTGCCGGGCCAGGTGGCGGTGCGCGTCGACCCGGCCGTGACGTATGCGCTGTTGGTCGACGGTGTCGTTTCGGAGACCGATGCTGACGGCAGCCACCCGGTCACCCGTGGTCGCCATGTCCTGCGCGTGGAGACGGAGCGCCACCTCCCGGCCGAGGCCGAACTCGAGGTGGCCGGTTTCGGCCAACCGCAGGCGGTCGCTTTCACCCTGCGCCCAGCCTGGGCCGAACTGCACCTCGACAGTCAGCCGACGGGAGCCATGGTTGAACTCGACGGCACGCCACTCGGCGTGACGCCGCTCGACGCCGAGGTGATGCAGGGCACGCGCCGGTTTGTGTTGTCACTCCCCGGTCACAAGTCGGTGGGGTTGGACCTGTCGGTTCTGGCCGGGACGATGCTGCGACTCGAGGAGGTAGTCCTGCCGCCCGCCGACGGCTTCCTCGAACTGACCAGCACGCCCGCTGGCGCCACGGTGACCGTCGACGGCGTCTATCGCGGCACCACGCCACTGCGGCTGCCGCTGATTCCAGGCGAGAAGCACCGGTTGCAACTGGCGCTGGCTGGATACCGGCCGGTCGAGAAATCAATCGAGGTGATGCCGGAAAAAACTCTGGAGATGACGCTGAAGCTGCCGATCGCACTCGGCACCGTCTTTGTCAGTGCCCGTCCGGCCGATGCCGAGTTGCTCATCGACGGCAAGGCGAGTGGCAGCGCAACTCAGCGACTGCGCCTGAGCACACGCCAGCACACTCTCGAGTTCCGCAAGGAGGGCTACGCCAGCCAGAAGGTCAAGGTGACGCCGAACCCGTCCTCCAGCCAGCGTGTCGACATCACCCTGAAGACGGTCGCACAGGCACAGGAGGCGGCTACGCCTTCGACCGTGACC
>CAXMPC010000080.1:0-2271 GCA_964195335.1 uncultured Gammaproteobacteria bacterium
GGCACTGATGGAGAGGCGATCGATGATCGCCCCTGCCTTGTCAAAGGAAATTGCGGCGGCCTCGCGGTAGCGCGCTTGTCCGCGCAACACGTAGTTCTTGAACTGGTGGATGCCACCGCCATAGCCGAGCAGGCGGACGACCTGGGCGACGTCATCCCGCGGCGTAGCGGCGTGGACGGCAAGGGCCGGCAGGACCAGTGCGGCGAACAGCAACGCGGCGGCAGATGGGTGACGGCAGTTCATCTCAAGACTCCTTGACAGCTGCCCGCGGCAGCGCGGGTGCGACCGCAGGCACGGTGTACAGGCACGATGTCCCCTCGCTCAGGCCCGCGCCACACGGACCACGGTATCCATCCAGCGCTGCTGGCCATTGATCGGATCGGGCGAATTGGGGATCAGCCAGTTCGGGTGCATGCCATTGTTTTTCCACCAGCGGCGGTCGCGAGGTCCGAGGTCGTCGACCCCCTGGGGCGAGCGATTGCCCGACGCCGAAGCGAAGCGGCCGTATTCCCAGTGACCGCAGTGGTGGGAGATGGCGATAACGCCGGGAACGATCGCCGGGGTCACCTTGACCCGGGTCTCGATTTCACCGACCGGCGAGGTGATTTTCACACTGTCACCATCCTCCAGGCCACGAGCGGCCGCCGTCGCCGGGTTCAGCCAGGCCGGATTGTCATGGTAGATCTCGCTGAGCCAGCGGCAGTTCATCGTCCGCGAATGGGTGTGGACGTTGACCTTGTAGGTGGTCAACACCAGTTCGTCTTCAGCCATCGCCTCGTGCTCGGGAACCGCAATCCAGCCCGGCATCGGCGCCAGCCCCTTAGCCGCCATCAGCTCCGAGTGGATCTCGAACAGACCGGACTTGTTGACCTTGTCCGGCGGGAAGCCGCGGTAGACACGTTCACCGACCTGCTGGCCGATATACGCCTTGTAGGACTTTGGCGTCGCCGTGTAGCCCTGCTCCTGCGCCTCCTCGGCGCTGTCGAGACCGGCCTTTTTCCAGTCCCAGTAGACGCCGGTCGTCTCGTCGAGGAGTACCGTCGACTTTGACAGTTCCTTGGCATCGACCAATTCGCGGTAGGAGAAGAAACGCGGCCGCGCCTTCTTGTCGTGCAGGACACCTTTCTTGGCCATGCCACGCAGGCCCTTGCCCTTCTTCTTGACCAGCTTGGTCTGCTTGCACGACTTGGCGACAAAATCCTCCATCGACTTGGCGCCGATCTTGAGCTTCATGCGCTTGGCCAGGTCGCAGCAGACATCGGCGAAGTTGCGCGCCTCACCGAGCGGCGCCGACAACGGTTGGCGAATGTAGAATTCGGCCACCTGGCTGGGCGAGACCATGTCTTCCCAGTCCCAGCGCTCGAGGTAGGTGACATCGGGCAGGATCATGTCGGCGAGCGCCGCGCTCTCATCGTAGAACGGGTTGATCGACACCGTGAACGGCAGCAGCGACTCGTCTTTGAGAACCTCCTCGTTGGCCTTGCAGTTGCCGTTGGCGTAGACCGGCGAGTAGCAGTACCAGAGGTAGATGTCGGGTCGTCCGGCACTGCCGTCACGGATGCGATCGAACACCTGGTTACTGACGTGGTGGGTCGGAAACGCCACCTGACCCGGGAAGCCGTCCATCAGGTCGAGCTTGCGCGCCTTCGGTACCTTCTTCGGCTTCGGTGAATTCCAGCTGGCACCGACCGCCTTGCAGCGTCCACCCGGGTTGTCGATGTTGCCGGTGATCGCGGCGAGCATCTGTATCGCCCGCTCGGTCTCGTTGCCGTTGTAGTGGGCCACCGCACCGCGATAGCTGATGACGCAAGCCGGGTGGCGGGTAGCGAAATCGCGGGCCACCTCGGTGATCTTGTCACCCGGCACGCCGCTGATTTTCTCGGCCCAGGCCGGGGTGTAGTCGGCCAGGTGCGTCTTCAGCGCGTCGATCTTGTCGTCGACGCTGGCGCCATTGTCCGCCGTCACTTTGCAGAACTCGAGGAACGCCAAGCCGCGACTGTAGAGGCCCTCGTTCATGATCACGTTGCACATCGCCAGCACCACGGCGAGATCGGTGCCGGGTCGCACCGGCACCCAATCGTCGGACTTGGCCGCCGTGTTCGACAGGCGCACGTCGAAGGTCACCAGGCGCACGTTGCGTTCGACCATGGCACGCACCAGCCGCTGCGCGGTCGAGATGTGATTGGTGTGGGTTTCGAAAACGTTGCTGCCGAAGTTGAGGACGTAGCTGGTGTTGTCGAAGTCCCAGTTGTCGTAATGGCCGCCCCAGGT
>CAXMPC010000081.1:0-2615 GCA_964195335.1 uncultured Gammaproteobacteria bacterium
CCGTCAGAACCTGGAACGCGATGCCGGCCAGAAGGCCGAGTTTGCCGCCCGTGCTCTGGTCAACGACATCTCGGCACTGGTGCGCGGCATCGAACAGGCGACACGGACCCTCGGCTCCGTGGTCAGGCATATCCGCCCCGACCCCGACCAGTCACGCGCGCTGCTGAGTTCGCTGATCGAGGCCGATTCGGCGATTTTCGGCGCCGCGATTGCCTACGCCCCGGAGGCCTTCATCGCCGGCACCGACTTCGCGGCCTACATGTACCGAACTGACAGTGGGCTGCAGTACATCGACGTGGTGGCCCAGGAGCCGGAATTCCGCAATAAGCCCTGGTACAAAGTGCCGGCGCTGACCGGAAAGGTCACCTGGTCCGAACCCTACCTCGATGTCGACCTCAGCGGGGTCGACATAGTCACGTTCTCGATTCCGGTTTACGAAGACCTCGACGCCGGTCCGCGCCTGCTGGCCGTGGTCACCGCCGATGTCGCCCTTGGCAGTCAGCGAGAACGCATCAAGAAGAAAAGCGAGGAGTTCGGTGACGATATCAGGGTCACGATCCTCTCTCGCGAAGGGCGCATCATCTCGGTCGACGCACTCGATACTCAACTCTCACGTGATGTCACGGGCGTCTATACCATTCCTCTGGCCGAGTACGCGGCCGAGCGCGGGCGCGAGGATGTCCGGGTGCTCGCAGAACGGATGATGCAAGGTGAGCACGGGAGCACAACCCTGGTCGGACTCGACCGGGAGTCCCGCCAGTGGATCCATTTCCGGCCGCTGGCGGCGACCGGCTGGTCGGTCGCGGTCATCGTCGAGGAGGCGCAGCATCTCGAGGCGATCGAAGCCAGCGAACTGCGTGAAATTGCACTGTTCGCGCTCAACCTCTTCCTGGTGGCGCTGGTCGTGGTGACACTGGCCAGGCGCATTACCAGTCCGCTGCGCCTGTTGGCCACGGCCGCCCGCGAGATCGGCCGCAATCCACTCGAAGCCAAAGTGCCCGCCATTACCACCCGCGACGAGGTTGGTGACCTTGGCGATGCACTGCGCCGCATGCAGGTCGATATCGGCCAGTACGTCGATGAACTCAAGGCGACGGTCGACGCCAAGCAGCGACTCGAGGGCGAGCTGTCGGCAGCACGCCAGATCCAGATGGCCATGCTGCCGCAGCTGCCCGAGGACGGCCAACTCGCCGACGGTTGCGATGTGGCCGCCACGCTGATTCCGGCCAAGGCGGTCGGCGGCGACCTGTTCGATCTCATCCCTCTAGCCAATGGCCGGCTGCTGTTTCTGGTCGGCGACGTCTCCGACAAGGGGGCCGCGGCGGCGCTGTTCATGGCCAAGACCGTGGCCCTGGCCAATCTGCTCGGTCGCGACGGGGTCGAACCGGCCCAGCTGCTTGGTCGCCTCAACCAGGAACTCTGTCGCGACAATGACGCCTGCATGTTCGTCACCGCGTTGTGTGGCGTGCTCGATCCGGCGTCCGGTGAGGTGACCTACGCCAACGCCGGCCACAATCCACCGGTACGTTTCGGCCGCGACGGCCGAGCCGCCTACATCGATGTCCCACCCGGCACCATGCTCGGAGTTTTCGAGGAAGCGACCTACCGCGAAATGCAATTGGAACTGCATCCCGGAGAGACCCTGCTGCTCTACACAGACGGTGTCACCGAGGCGACCAACATCGAACTCGAGCTGTTCGGCGATGACCGGCTGGAGGCGTTCCCGGGCGGGTTGTTCCCCTCATCACTGGCACTGGTCAAGGGGGTGATCGAGGCGGTCGAGGCCTTCGCCGGCGAGGCCGAGCAGGCCGACGACATCACCGTCCTCGCCCTGCGCCGTACCGAGTCCGGTCGCGTGGAGAAGGTCTACGAGATGCGTGGTGGCATCGAGGCGCTTGCCGGCGTCCAGGTGTGGCTGGAGGCCTGCTTGAACGAGGCGAGTATCGACGATGACCTGGCCGGTGAATTGCAACTGGTCACCGAGGAAGTCCTGGCGAATGTCATCCACCACGCGCACCACGACCTGCCGGATGCCGCCGCGGAGATCATCCTGAGATTCGATCCCGAAGAGATCACGCTCCAGTTCAGCGACAGTGGACCCGCCTTCGACCCGTTGCAGGAGGCGCCGGAACCGGACCTCGACCTGCCTCCGGAAGAGCGCCCGATCGGTGGTCTCGGCGTGTTGCTGTGCAAGCGCCTGGCCGACGGGATCGCCTACCGGCGTGAGAATGACCGCAACGTCCTGCTGTTCGTCAAGCGGCGGCCGACAGGCTGATCCCGCAGCGGCTCGGGCCGGTGCTACACTTTTGAAGAATCCAACCCAGAGTGAGCGATGACATGAGCTTTTCGGTGCAACAGGACAGCATCCGCAACGGCGGTCACCGCCTCGCCCTCAGTGGCCGGCTCGACTCCACCACCGCACCCCAGTTCGATCAGTCCGTCGACAACGTGATCGCCACGCCGCCGGCGATCCTGGTCTTCGACATGGCAGAACTGGACTACATCAGCAGCGCCGGCCTGCGGGTCATCTTCAAGCTGCAGAAGGCGGTCAAGAAAGCGGGCGGCGAGATCATGATGGTCAACCTGCAGCCACCGGTGCGCAAGGTTTTCGAGAT
>CAXMPC010000082.1:0-6227 GCA_964195335.1 uncultured Gammaproteobacteria bacterium
CGCGCCAGTGGGCCGATACCGCTGGCGTGGTCGGCGTGTTCGTGGGTCAGCAGGACGCCGCTCAGCAGGCCCGGTTCGAGGTCGAGCCGGGCCAGGCGGCGGGTGGTCTCGACGAGGGAGAAGCCGCAGTCGACCAGCAGCACGGTCGCGCCGTGGGCGATCAGCCAGGCGTTGCCACGGCTACCGCTGCCCAAGGCCGCAAAGCGCATGGCCACGCCTGGGCCCTGCCCTACTTCAGCTCCTCGTAGAGCAGCTTGAGAATGGTCTGCGAAGTCTGATTCTGGATCTCGGCGCCCTTTTCGTCGAGAACGGCGACCCGGGTCTCGGCACCGTCCGCGGTCAGACGGATGCCGTAACTGCGCACCTCGGTCTCGTCATCGCTCCAGAACGCCATCTTGGAGAGCCAGCCCTCTTCCTTCCGGGCCTCCTCCAGATCCTGATAGCGGACGCTGTAGAGTCCGCCGGCACGATCCTGGTCCTCGACGGCGAAACCGATGCGATCAAGCGCCACGCCAGTCCGGCGCCAGGCGCGGGAGAAGTCCTCGAGCACCACCAGGCCGGTCGGGACACTGCCGGAAGCGAGCAGGCGGGCCCGGTCCGGGCGCACGGTCGGAGTAGCCAGCTTCTGGCGCGCGCGCTCTTCCGTGGCGCCCCAGTGCATCATGATCCGGACCATCATCTCGGCCTCGAGTTCGGGGTCGGTCGGCCGCTCCTGCCAGACGTATTCAGGGCCCTTGGCGACCTGCTCCAGGCCACGCATGGTCAGGTAGAGCTCGGTAGTGCCAGGCTCGGTGCCCTTCTCCAGCCGTACCCGGTAGCGGTCCAGGGTGTCGGAGGAGTAGAGCCCCTCGACGCCGGGGATCTTGCTCAGGGTGCTGCGGATGGCGCCCTTGGGGATAGCCGCGCGGTTTTCCAGCCAGTCGGTCTCGAGAATACCCAGCGTCGGGTCCTCGCGGGTCAGCAGAAATCCGAGAGTGATGAAGAAATCGCGGGTGGGACCCCACACCTCGGCAGGATCGGCACGGACCACCAGCCAGCGCATGTCACCTTGGCGCTCCATACGCACATTCTCGACGTCGGGCAGCACACCGCTGCCGACCGGACGCCCGCCCTGTTGCCGCTCGCCGGCGTAGGCCGAATAGGTCGCCGTGTCGCGCGGATTGATGTCAGGCACCACCATGCGATCGTCCAAGCTGTTGGAGCTGAGATCGGGCGGAATCTCGAGTTGGGGCACCTCGTAGGCCTGCTGGTACTCGATCTTCTTGTCCTGGACGGTGATGTTGCGCGAGGCGCAGGCCGCAAGGGCCAGCGCGGCAACGGCCAGCGCCAGGCCGCGCAGGACGGTAAGGCTCGGATTCGGGTGGTGGTCCACTGATTCCCCCTGGTGGTTGATTTTCACGCGCAGCCGCCGATTCATTGGCTGCTGGCGATACCGGCCTCGGCCAGCGCGGCGCGCACGGTGGCGTGGTACGACTCGGCAAGCGGCGTCAGCGGCAGGCGGATACCGGACGGGATCAGGCCCATCTCGGCCAGCGCCCACTTGACCGGAATCGGGTTGGCCTCGACGAACAGGTCGCGGTGGAGCGCTGCCAGCGGCGCATCCAGACGTGCCGCCTCCTCCGCATCGCCAGCAAGTGCCGCCACGCACATGTCATGCACCGCCTGCGGCGCGACGTTGGCGGTGACCGAGATCGTGCCGCGGCCGCCGCGCAGGATCAGCTCGCGCGCGGTGGCGTCATCACCGCTGTAGATATCGAGTGCGTCACCGGCCCCCTCGCGGATGCGATCGACCCGGGTGAGATCACCCGTGGCCTCCTTGATACCGATGATGTTGGATACCGCCGCCAGGCGGACCGCAGTCTCCGGCAGCATGTCGCAAGCGGTACGGCCAGGCACGTTGTAGAGGATCTGCGGGATCGCCACCGCCTCGGCCACAGCCTTGTGATGCAGGTAAAGGCCTTCCTGGGTCGGCTTGTTGTAGTACGGCGTCACCAGCAGGCAGGCATCGGCGCCCGCCTGCATGGCGCAGCGGGTCAGGTCGATCGCCTCGGTGGTGGAATTGGCGCCGGTACCGGCGATCACCGGTACCCGGCCGGCGACCAGCTGCACCACGCGGCGAATCACGTCGCAGTGTTCGACGTGGTCGAGAGTCGCCGACTCGCCGGTGGTGCCCACCGCAACGATGCCGTCGGTGCCGTTGGTGACGTGGAACTCGACCAGCCGCTCGAGCGCGGCATAGTCGAGGCTCCCGTCATCGGCCATCGGCGTGACGAGGGCGACCATACTGCCGTGAAACATGGGCTTGACTCCGTCGGGCATCCGACCTGTTAGTGGCCGGTAGTGCCTTGAAACCCAGGCATGTTACTGGGGCAACCCGCGCCTGACAAGGGCGCTCGGAGCACCTCCGGAGCTCACTTGCTGATCGCCATGCCGCGCTGCATACTGCCGCGCAAAGCCTCCCTGAGAATCTGCACATGAAGCGATTGCTGGTGATCTCCGCTCTGGGCGAGGACCGCCCCGGAATCGTCGACGACCTCACCCAGCTGATCCTTGATGCCGGCTGCAATATCGAGGACAGCCGCGCCACGGTGCTCGGTGGCGAGTTCGCGGTCATGCTGCTGGTCTCCGGCCAGTGGAACGAGGTCGCCAAACTCGAAGGGGCGATGCCAAAGAGCGCCGAAACGCTCGGTATGCAGATCTTCTGCCGCCGAACCGACTCCCGCGACGACCAGACCGACCGCCTGCCCTACATGGTGGAGGTGGTCGCCCTCGACCACCCCGGCATCGTCCATAACCTGGCTCACTTCTTCGCCACCCGCAGCATCAATATCGAGGACCTGGTGACCCACACCTACCCCGCGGCACACACCGGCTCGCCGATGTTCGCGGTGAGCCTGACCGTCGGCATCCCGGCCAAGCAACATATCGGCACCCTGCGCGAAGAGTTCCTCGACCACTGCGATCAGCTCAACCTCGACGCGGTCATGGAGCCGGTCAAGAGCTGACCCCGAATCCGCCAGCACGCAAGGAACAAGCGATGAGCCAGCCGAAGGTCGGCAACAAGGCCCCGGATATCACTTTGCCGGCGACCGGTGACCAGAAAATCAAGCTCTCCGCCCTGCGCGGCAAGCCGGTGGTGCTCTACTTCTATCCCAAGGACAGCACGCCGGGCTGCACCCTGGAAGGCCAGGACTTTCGCGACCGCCACGACGTCTTCGCTGCCCACGGGGCGACCATACTCGGCATCTCACGCGACACCCTGCGCAGCCACGAGAACTTCAAAGCCAAGCAGTCCTTTCCCTTTGACCTGCTGGCCGACACCGATGAGACCGCC
Organism: uncultured Gammaproteobacteria bacterium; assembly: GCA_964195335.1. Lineage (GTDB taxonomy): Bacteria > Pseudomonadota > Gammaproteobacteria > QNFN01 > QNFN01 > QNFN01. The sequence goes on from CAXMPC010000082.1 coordinate 3,335, forward strand.
TGCCAGCGCTACGACGTGATCAAGGAGAAGAACATGTACGGGCGCAAGGTGCTCGGCATCGAACGCAGCACCTTCCTGATCGACGCCAGCGGCAAGCTGGTGCGGGAGTGGCGCAAGGTCAAGGTCAAGGGACACGTCGACGAGGTCCTGGCCGCGGTAGCGGGACTCTGAGGGCCGCCATGATGGTGACTTCGCGCAAGCCAAAGATCGCCGGCAAGCGGCTGTTCGTCCTCGACACCAACGTGCTGATGCACGACCCGACCGCGCTGTTCCATTTCCAGGAACACGATGTCTACCTGCCGATGGCGGTGCTCGAAGAACTCGACAGCCACAAGCGCGGCGTTTCCGAAGTGGCGCGCAACGTGCGCCAGGTGAGCCGTTTCCTTGACGGACTGCTCTCCGAATACGACGTCACCGCGATCGACGACGGCATCCCACTGGCCGGTTCGCTGCCCTACAACCACTCCATCGCGCCGAGCGGCCGGCTCTATTTCCAGACCAAGCTGATCGCGGCCAAGCTGCCGAACGAGTTACTCGCCCACAAGTCGGACAACGACATCCTCGGCGTCACCCTGGCGTTGCGCGAGTCGCTGCCCGACTGCCACGTCACGCTGACGTCGAAAGACATCAACCTTCGCATCAAGGGGGCCGCGGTCGGCCTCCACGTCGAGGACTACTTCAATGACCAGGTTCTCGACGATGTCGACCTGCTCTATTCGGGCCACAGCGTGCTGCCGCCTGATTTCTGGGAGACGCACAGCAAGGAGATGGCCTCGTGGAAAGAAGAGGGGCGCACGTTCTACCGGGTCACCGGCCCGCTGACCCCGGACTGGCATGTCAACGGCTTTCTCCACCTCGATGACGGTGAGCCGTTCGATGCCGTCGTGCGCAGTGTCAATGCTGACAGTGCAGAGCTCGAACTGGTCGATGACTACACCGGTTCCAGCCGTGCCATCTGGGGCATCACTGCACGCAACCGCGAGCAGAACTACGCCCTCAACCTGCTGCTCGACCCGGAGGTCGACTTCGTCAGTCTTCTGGGTATCGCTGGCACCGGCAAGACGCTGTTGGCCCTGGCCGCCGGTCTCTACCAGACCCTCGACGAGAACCGCTACCGGGAAATCATCATGACCCGGGTCACCGTCCCGGTCGGCGAGGACATCGGCTTTCTCCCCGGTACCGAAGAGGAGAAGATGACACCCTGGATGGGGGCGCTGATGGACAACCTCGAGGTGCTGACCAAGACCGAAATCGGCGGCGAATGGGGCAAGGCGGCGACCAACGACCTGTTGCACAACCGGATCAAGATCCGCTCGCTCAACTTCATGCGCGGCCGCACCTTCCTCAACAAGTACATCATCCTCGACGAGGCGCAGAACCTGACCGCCAAGCAGATGAAGACCCTGGTCACCCGTGCCGGCCCCGGCACCAAGGTGATCTGCCTGGGCAACATCTCACAGATCGACACCCCGTACCTGACCGAGACCTCGTCCGGCCTGACCTACATCGTCGACCGCTTCAAGGGCTGGGAACACAGCGGCCACGTGACGCTGTTGCGCGGAGAGCGGTCGCGGCTGGCGGACTACGCGACCGAGAACCTCTAGCCGTCGACGCCCGGAGCGGTACCGGGCCGGCACGCCCCTGACGCGGGATTTCCAGGAACCAAGCGAGTATGCAGCCCGATATCTACCGCAGACTGGCCGAGGTCGAACACCGGCATTGGTGGTTCCACGGTCGGCGCACCATCGTCGCGTCCGTCATCGAGCGACTCGGGCTTCCCTCGCCAGCACGCATCCTCGAGGCGGGATGCGGCACCGGCGGCAACCTGGCCATGCTCGACCACTTCGGCGAGGTCAGGGCGTTTGAGCCCGACACCGCGGCCCGCGCGGTGGCGACGGACAAGGGCGTGGGCCCCGTCAACGCGGGTCACTTGCCAGACGGCCTCCCCGCGGGCCTCGTCAATCTCGACCTCGCGTGCGCCTTCGATGTCCTCGAGCACGTCGACGACGACTGCCGCGCGGTCGACGTACTAGCCGCTTGCCTGAAACCGGGTGGTTACCTGGTCGCCACCGTACCCGCGCTGGCCTGGCTGTGGAGTGAGTACGACGAGGCCCACGAGCACAGGCGCCGCTATTCCAGACGGCAACTGGTCGCGCTGGTACAGAAGAGCGGACTGGAGATCGTGAGCTGCAGCTACTACAACCTTCTGCTGCTACCGCCCATCGCTCTGCTCCGGGTGGGTCGTCGGCTGCTCGGAATCGCCGACGACGGCTCCAGTGACTACGCCGTCCCGGGCGACCTTATCAACCGCGTGCTGTACACCGTCTTCGCCTCCGAACGGCGACTGCTGCGGTTCATCGACCTGCCGATCGGCGTCTCGCTGCTGGTGGTCGCCCGGCGGGCGAGTTGACCGCCAGCCGCGGGCTCAACAGCCCTCGACACACTTCCCACTGGCATCGAATGCCATCGTCCTGCCACTCAGCGGCAGATGCACTGGCACCTTGACCGCCGCCTTGAAGGCCGCAGTACGCGTGCCATCGCGCAGTTTGCCACCCTCGGTCGCCGGCTCGTTGGCGTGTGAGGCGATTACCGATGCCGGCTTGACCAACTCGTTGATGACGTAGGCGGCCTCGGTCGGGCCGGTGGTGAAGGTGCCACCGATGTTGATCACGGCGAGCCTGGCGCCGTAGTGGCGGCGGATGACCAGATCCTGCTCGGCGGTGATCCCGGTATCGCCGGACAGGTAGACGGCGAGGCCGTTGCTAAACGTCAGCACATAGCCTCCGGGCGGGCCGACGTAGGCGGTCAGCCCGCTGGCCTTCAGTGCTGCGGCATGCTCGTCGCCGAGGAAGGCCGGGTTGAGGCCGTTGCTGTGCACGGCGGGCACGCTGGC
>CAXMPC010000083.1:0-5802 GCA_964195335.1 uncultured Gammaproteobacteria bacterium
GCCCCCCTTGAAGAACTCCTGCTGCATGTTGGTCCACATCTCGAGGTTGCGCTTGGTCATGTCGGTCATGGCCGATACCGGGTCACCACCACCAATCAGGTTCTGCATCTGCTTGGTCATGGCCTGCTGCTGTTCGCTGAAGGCCTCGAGACCGCGCTCGAGAAAGTCGCCCATGACGTTTTCCATGTTTTTGCCGTAGGCGCGGATGATCTTGGTCAGCGCATCAGAGGTGAAGATCGGCACGCCGCTCTCCTCCTGCTCGGAGATGATCTGCAGCAGGATCGAACGGGTGATGTCGTCCTTGGAGCGTACATCGACCACCTGGAAGCTGACCCCTTCGGTCACCAGCCGGCGCACGTCGTGGAGCGTGATGTAGCTGCTGATCGCGGTGTCGTAGAGACGCCGGTTGGGGTACTTCTTGATGATTCTCTGATCGCTCATCTGGTGGTCCTGACCAGGCCGGACAGCTTCTTGCAGTGCAGCTCGGTTGATGGTTTTGGGCGCGCCGATGGTGCAGCGCATCACTTATAAACAGGATAGTAGCAGACCATCTTGCGGTGCACCAAAGGCGGGCATCATCGGGAGCAAGGCGGCGCTGCAGGCTTGAATCAGATGTCGTGGCAGCCCAGGCAGAGAGCGGAACCCTGGTTCTCGATCCGCAGGAAGGTCTCGGTTTCGCTATGCGGGTCGTGGCAACTGGCGCACTCGATGAACGGCACCGCGACGTTGTCGCCGAAATGGCGGCTGTAGAGCTTGATGTCGGTCCGTTGCCGGCCTTCCAGACCGGTTTCGACCCACCAGGTCGGGTTGTCGTCGATAACGCCATAGGTGGTGGGGCGGAAACCGGTGGCGTTAATGTTAACGCTGCTGGCGAAGCGAGCCGGTGCGGTCTCACCGCCCTGATCGTAGGTCACATCGCCGCTCGGGTCGGTGCTTACGGATGACAATTGATTGAGATCGACCCCCTGGATGGCCGCACCACGGTAGGCGACGCCGAAGGGGTGATCGTAGCTTAACTGGGTGACACCAAACGCCTGGGCATCGTCGTGGCAGGAGAGGCAGGCTACCGAGACCGTGCCGGCGACGCCGTCACGGTTCGGGTCGGCGCGGCCGAGGTCGTCGAAGGTGGTGAAGGTGGTGCTCTCTTCACTGCTGGTGGCGTTCCATGAAGGTTCAGCGGCGGCGTTGGGATCACCTGCCGGGGTGTGGCAGAAGATGCAGACGTTCATCACCGGGCCGCCGTCGGTGCCGGTCAGGTTGTGCTTGGTCTTGGCGATGCCGGCTTGCGCCCAAAGGGGGAAAGACATCCCGAGGGCGATCGCCAGGCACAACAATAGTGCCCGTGTCTTTTTCACGGGAGGCCCCTTTTGGAGCAGGACGTTCATCGTTGAATCGACCCTCAGGCGGCATCAAATGAAATGCCGAAGTTCACTGGGGATACTAGCAGAAGAATGTCAAATCAGAGTACTGGACTCAGGTACAATTCCCACTGATTGATCGGGGTCAATCAAGCGGCCTGATAATGGGCTCGAATCAGAGCGATTCGCCCTCGAAATCAAAGGTCATTCCGGGCGAGGGCTCTTGCAGGAAAAAGCCCTGGATCAGGTCGATCTGGCACTGCCAGAGCACGCTCAGGTGACGAGCGTCCTCGACGAACTCGGCGATCACCTTCTTGTCCAGATCGTGCGCCTTCTGGGCCACATCCTTGATTTTCTGCTGTCCCTCGGGGCCTCCGTCCATGGCGGTGGCGAAGCTGCGGTCGAGCTTGAGGTAGTCGGCAGGGATGTGGTTGAGGCAGTTGAAAGAGTTGGTGGTGCTGCCGAAGTGGTCGATGGCGATGCTGCAGCCTATTTTGGTCAGTCCCTCGCAGAAGGTGCGTGCATCGCTGATGTGGTTGGATAAGGCATCTTCCTGCATCTCGAATACAAGCGCGTTCTTGTCCAGGCCACTCTCCTGCAGCTTTTCGCCCAGCCAATCGATCAGCGCCAGGTCGGCCAGGGTCGATTCGGAGAGGTTGATGAACAGCCGGGTCTTGCGTCCACCCTTGTGTCGCTTGGTCAGGATGTGGATGGCGTTGGCGATGACCCAGCGCTCGATGTCAGCGATCTGGCCGCTCTGCTCGGCGGCCGGGATGAACTGGGCCGGTGAGACCGGCTCGCCCTCCTCGTCGAACATGCGCAGGAAGACCTCGTAGTTCTCCTCGGCGGCACCGGCGAGACTGACGATCGGCTGGTAGTAGAGACGGAAGCGGCCGTGTTTGCCGGCCTCCTTGATCATCTCGACCATCAGCAGGTCGCGCTGCTGGGTTGCGCGAGCGTAATTGACCGGGTTGTGGCGCTGCAGGCGGTTGCCGCCCTCGGTCTGGGCGTTTTCGCTGGCGAGGTCGGCCTGGGCGACGATGGCATGGGCCTGCTGGCCGGTCTCGACCGGGCTCAGTCCCAGGCTGCAGGTCATGCTGACGGCCTGGTCGCCGACTTCGAACAACTTCCCCTCGACAGCGGCCCGCAGTCGTTCGCCCAGTTCCGCAACCACGTCGCCCTCCTGGCCTTCGAACAACATGGCGAAGGCCTGGTCACTGAAGCGGGCGAGCAGGTCGTCCTCTCCAGCGTGCTCACCGAGCAGTTCGGAAAAGGCCTTGAGCACGTCATCGGTGGCACCGATGCCGACCTGCTCCTTGACCGATTTGAAGTCGTCAATGTTGATGAAGAGCATCTGGGCACTGCCGAAGCCGTGCGCTGCGAGACGGCTGTCGAGACTCTCGAGGAATGCAGCCCGGTTGAGTAGGCCGGTAACGGAGTCCTGCTTGCTCAGCTCTTTCAGCTTTGCCTGCAGCTCTGCGTCGTCGGTCTCGTCACGGATGGTGATCTGGGTGCAGGGCTCGCCATCGTAGGCCGCCGGGGCGAAGGTCATGCGGGCCGAGAAATGGGCGCCGTCGGGTAGCAGTCCGGTCAGTTCCAGATCGTGCTGGTCGGTCTCGCCGCGGGAAAACTCGCGCAGGAACTCCTTCAACCGGCCCTGGTCGTCGGGGATGACCATGTCCATCAGCGGCACGCCCTCGAGCTCGTCGAAACCGGCGAAGCCGAACAGTTCGAGGTAGGCGGGGTTGGCGTAGATGTGCATGCCCTCGTGGGCGTAGGCGATGGCGTCGCGCGAACTGCCGAGCAGGGCCTGGCAGCGGCGGTCGGTCTCGGTCAGCATGCTGCGCGCACTGCTCAATTCGCGGCTGTGCAGCAGGTTGACCGTCTCGCGTATGACCACCATCTGCAGGTGCTCAGGCGAGGCCTTGCTGATGACGTTACTTACGCCCTGGCGCAGGGCGGCGAGCACGTGCTGTTCGTCGTAATCGTCGGTGGCGACGATGATTGGCAGTTCCGGGTCCTTGGTGCGTACCAGTTCGAGGATCTTGGCCAGAGGTGTGCCCTCGAGGGCGTCGATGGTCAGCACCATGTCGAACGGCTGTTTTCCCAGCCACTCCTCGACGTCCTCGTCGTCCTCGGCAACTTGCGGACGCACGGCAACACCCGCGTTTCGCAGGGCCTTGATATAGCCCTGGGCCTCGTTACGCGAGTTCTCGACGATCAGCAGTCGAAGTACGGTATCGCTGTCCATCCGCTGGGGTCGTTGCGACATGCTGGGAGCCGCGCGCGACCGGTTCTCGTTGATGTTGTCATGTCTTGTTGCGCCGGCCTCATGGCTGCCCCGTGGCGCGTTCGAGAGACTGCTTGCAGTCGCCTCCCGGTACCTCCCTGACCAGGCGGGGCACCAGGTAGCCGGGCAGGCGGGCCGCCAGGGCCTGGTGCAACTCCACCGCGCGTGGCTCGGCAACCTCGAAATGGGCCGTACCGGCAGTGCGGTCAAGCATGTGCAGATAATACGGCAGCACACCGGCGGCGAACAGTCGATCGCTCAGTGTCGCGAGAGTATCGACGTCGTCGTTGATCCCGCGCAGCAGGACCGACTGGTTGAGCAGCGTCACACCGGCCGCGCGCAGCCGCCCGAGCGCAGTATCGACTCCGGCGTCGAACTCGGCTGGATGGTTGGCATGGATGACGACGACGACATCCAGGCGGCTGCCGGCGAACAGTTCGCAGAGCGCCGCGGTGATGCGTGACGGCAGCACGACCGGCACTCGGGTGTGCAGGCGCAGGCGGCGTAGTTTGCGGATGCCGTCCGCTGCCTTGGTCAGGTCCGCGAGCCGGCGGTCGGACAGGGTCAGTGGGTCGCCACCGCTGAGGATCAACTCCTCGACGTTGTCCATTCCTGCGAGCGTGGCGGCGATCCGTTCCGGGTTGGCCTCGGCCTGCGCGCCGTAGGGAAATTCGCGTCGGAAACAGAAACGGCAATGAACGGCGCAGGCCCCGGTGGTGACCGCCAGCGCCCGGCCGCGGTATTTCTGCAGTAACCCGGGGGCGGCAGCGGCAGCGAGATCGCCGACCGGGTCGGCACAGAAGCCAGGCACCACGTCATGTTCGGCGGCCAGCGGCAGTACCTGGCGCAGCAATGGGTCGTCCGGGTCGCCGTGGCGCATGCGGGCGATGAATGCGGCCGGAACACGCAGCGGGAACCCGGTGTTGTCGGCTGCGGCCAGGTCGGCGGGCAGGCCGAGTGCCGCGAGCAGCGATCCGGTCTCGATCGAGGCCGCTCGCAGCTCGGCCTGCCAGTCGGGTTGCTGTATCGGTTTCGGCTTGGCGTGTATCATGGCGCGCCAGTTTCGGGGCCGCTCCGGCCCGTTGCAAGTCCAAGAGAGAAGTGATGGCTGTCTATTCAACCAACGAGTTCAAGTCCGGTCTGAAAGTGATGCTCGACGGCGACCCCTGCGCCATCATTGAAAACGAGTTCGTCAAGCCGGGCAAGGGCCAGGCGTTCAACCGCGTGCGCCTGCGAAACCTCAAGACCGGCCGTGTCTGGGAGCGCACCTTCAAGTCGGGAGAGTCGATCGAGGGTGCCGACGTCATGGACACCGAACTCGAGTTCCTCTACTCAGACGGCGAGTTCTGGCACTTCATGGAGCCTTCGACGTTCGAGCAGCATGGGGTCGACGCGACGGCCATGGGCGACACCGCGCAGTGGCTCAAGGGCCAGGAGAAGTGCATCGTCACGCTCTGGAACAACGTGCCCCTGTCAGTCGTCGCGCCAAATCATGTGGTTCTCGCGGTGACCGAGACCGACCCCGGTATCCGTGGCGACACCGCCACCGGCGGTGTCAAGCCGGCGACGCTCGAGACCGGCGCCGTGGTCAAGGTGCCGCTGTTCGTCGAGATCGGTGATCTGCTCAAGGTCGACACCCGCACCAGCGAGTACATCTCCCGGGTCAAGGAATGAACCAGGGCCTGACGCCCGCCTAGCCGATGAACGACTGGCAACCGCGCGCGACCCTGGCGACACTGCGCGCCCGCGCCCGCTGCCTCGCCTCCATCCGCAACTTCTTTGCTGAACATGGCCTGCTCGAGGTCGAGACGCCGCAACTGTCGCTCGCGGCAGCGACCGACCCGGCGCTCGCCAGCCTGGAGACACGCTGGCCCGGGCCGGACGGGGCGACACGCTGGCTGCACACCTCGCCAGAATTCCCGATGAAGCGGCTGCTGGCCGCCGGTAGCGGCGACATCTGGCAGCTTGCGCGCGTCTTTCGCGATGGCGAGCGTGGCCGTCGTCACCATCCTGAATTCACGCTGCTCGAGTGGTACCGGGTCGGTTGGGACCATCATCGACTGATGGACGAGGTTGCCGATCTCGTGACCGGACTGCTCGACGGTCACACCCTGGCGCCGGTCGAGAAGTTCACCTACCGCGAGGCGTTCACAG
>CAXMPC010000084.1:0-23305 GCA_964195335.1 uncultured Gammaproteobacteria bacterium
TCGCCGCGCATCAGGCCGAGCCAGTTGGCGTAGACCAGCGTCTTGTCCTCGCCGTCGACCGCGGCAACCGAGTCCTCGCAGTCCTGGATGGTGGTGATCGCCGACTCGAGGACCACGTCCTTGACCCCGGCCGGGCTCTGCTTGCCGATGGTGTGAGCCGGGTCGATCTGGATCTCGACGTGCAGGCCGTGGCGTACCAGCAGGACCGAGGCCAGGCGACCGTCGACTTCGTTGTAGCCGGCGAACTGGGCCGGGTCGGCGAGGCCGCTGGTGCTGCCGTCGGCAAGCGTCACCTGCAAGGCCCTGCCACCGTCGACGAGCGCGTAGGCGGTGACGTCAGCATGCTTGCCACCGGCCAGCGGGGCGCTCTGGTCGAGGAACGCGGCCGCCTCGGCGATCACCTTGTCGCCACGCCTGGGGTTGTAACCGCCACTCTTTTCGCAGCCGTCCTCTTCACCGATGACGTCGGTGCCATAGAGGGCATCGTAGAGACTGCCCCAGCGGGCGTTGGCGGCGTTGAGCGCGAAACGGGCATTGTTGACCGGAACCACCAGCTGCGGGCCGGCGATGGTCGCGATCTCGGGATCGACGTTGGTGGTGGTGATCCCGAAATCATCACCCTCGGGGACCAGGTAGCCGATCTCCTGCAGAAACGCCTTGTAGGCCGCGGCATCGTGCGCCTGGCCGCGATGCGCGACGTGCCAGGCATCGATCTGCGCCTGTAGGGTGTCACGCTTGGCCAGCAGTTCGCGGTTGCGTGGCGCCAGATCACGCAGGATGGCGGCCAGCGACGACCAGAAGTCCTCCGGCTCGATGCCGGTACCAGGAGCCGCCTGGTCACGGACCAGGTCGTGCAAGGGCTGCGAAATCTGCAGGCCGTCGATCACCACGCGTTCACTCATCCCGAAACTCCTCGATTCGATTGACGCCGATCGGAGCCACTGTGCGACACATCGCGCCCGCTCACCGTACCGGCCAGGTAGGACTCTCTCCGCGCACCCGGGTGGCGGAAACGGCGCATGATAACAAAGGTGGGCGGCGATGACGCCCCGCGCAGACGAGTTCAGAGGGGGTTTTCTGGAAGCCAGCCGCCCACGGCCTGGAGCGGTTCGAGCCCGCCCCGCGGCGTGACCCAGGCGGCAATGGCGTAGCGCCCTGCCTTGACCCCGGACCTAGGCCTGTCGGTCCGGAGCCGGTAGCCGCTATCGGCCCGCAGCAAAGGCTGGCGCTGGTAATCGAGAACGACGAAATCGTGGCGCAGTGTGCGGCCGGAGTTTTCGCCTGACTGTACCTCGCTGCTCAGGTCGAAACCGAGCAGGACCAGGTGCAGGTCGACCTCCCCTCCCGCCTCCGCCGTGGCGTCGAAGCGGGCTTCGACCTTCCCGGCGTCGAGTTCGAGGGCCAGCACCCCGGCCGCCGCCCGTTCACCGGGCTCCGGCTCGCGCCCACGAAACCAGCCGCGCCATTCACGACCGTCGACGATGAAACCCGGAGTATAGACGGTGCCAACCCGACCGTCAGCGGCGTAGGCACGCTGGCGTTGGCCGTGATCGGCCGTGGCAAACCGGTCGGTCCAGCCGATGTAGTCCCAGTAGTCGACGTGAAAGGCGATCGGCACCAGTTCACGCCACAGTCGCGGGTCGTCGCGCAGGCCGCTGAGCCAACGGTCCGCCGGTGGGCAGCTGCTGCACCCTTCCGAGGTGTAGAGCTCGACCAGCATCGCCTGCTCGGTCGGGCTGGTGAGGGTGACCTGGGCCGCCTGCGCTGGCAGCGTGGCGAATATCAGAGGCAGCAGCAGGCCCGGCAAGCCGTTGCGGAGAATACGGGACACGATCAGATGATTCCGTTCGCGGTGAGCTCATCGAGTCGGACCACATCGAGTCCCAGCAGTTCCTCCAGCACCTCGCGGGTGTGCTCGCCGAGACGTGGTGGCGGATGACGGTAGCTGACCGGGGTGGCCGACAGACGCAGCGGACTTGCCACGGTCGGCACGGGGCCGATGCCGGGCTGGTCGAGTTCCACTTTCAGACCGCGCGCCTGCACCTGCGGATCGGCGAAAACCCGGTCGAGGGTGTTGATCGGGCCGCAGGGAATACCCGCCTGCTCCAGCGCGGCGAGCCACTCGTCGCTGGTGCGCGTGCGCATCCGTGCCGCCAGGTCCGGGATCAACGCGTCGCGGTTGCGGACCCGCGAGGCGTTGGTCGCGAAGCGGGCGTCGTCGGCCCAGTCCGGCGCATCGACCAGGTCGCAAAGACGCCGAAACTGGGCGTCGTTGCCGACCGCGACGATCAGGTGGCCGTCGGCCGTGGCGAAGGCCTGGTAGGGGACGATATTCGGATGGGCATTGCCGAGTCGCCCGGGCGCCTCGCCTGAAACCAGGTAGTTCAGCGCCTGGTTGGCCATGCAGGCGACCTGGACGTCGAGCAGGGCCAGGTCGACCTGCTGGCCTTCCCCGGTACGTTCACGGTGGCGAAGCGCGGCGAGTATGGCAATGGTGGCGTAGAGTCCGGTGAGCACATCAGCCAGGGCGACGCCGGCCTTCTGCGGTCCACCACCCGGCAGGCCGTCGGCCTCGCCGGTGACCGACATCAGGCCGCCCATCGCCTGGATCATGAAGTCGTAGCCAGGCCGGTCGCTGTAGGGGCCATCCTGGCCGAAACCGGTGATGGAACAGTAGACCAGCCCCGGATGGATGGCCGATAGCGTGGTGTAGTCGAGACCGTAGCGGGCCAGGCCGCCGGCCTTGAAGTTCTCTATCAGGATGTCGCAGCGACCGGCCAGATCGCGCACCAGGGCCTGCCCTTCCGGCCTGGCAATATCGATCGCGACGGACCGTTTGCCACGGTTGGCGGCGAGAAAGTAGGCCGCCTGCTCCGTCGGTTGACCGTCACGGTCGTGAAGGTAGGGCGGGCCCCAATGGCGGGTGTCGTCACCAGCGCCGGGACGCTCGATCTTGATCACCTCGGCGCCGAGGTCGGCCAGGGTCTGGCCAGCCCATGGCCCGGCAAGAACCCGGGAGAGGTCAAGCACCCGGATACCATCCAGCGCACCGGGGGCGATCATGTCGACACGCACCGCATGTTGCCGCTGTTGGAGCCTGGTCCCGACATGCGCGGAGTCTAACCCACGGTCGTTGATGACGGTGCTATAGTCGCCCACCCGTTCCGAACATCACCAAGTCACATTCGCATGCAGCAGAGCACCCTGTGCGTCCATGCCGGGACGCGGAACGATCGCGGAGACGGCGTCAACAATCCGGTCGAGCCCTCGTCCACTTTCGCCTACCTTGATGCCGACGAGCCAATCTACCCGCGCTACTTCAACGCGCCCGGGCAAAAGGCACTGGTCGAACGCCTGTGTGCACTCGAGCACGCCGAGGACGGCCTGATCTTCAGCTCGGGCATGGCCGCCATCAGTACGGCACTGTTCACCTTGCTGGGCCAGGGTGATCACGCCGTCCTGCAGCGCGATATCTACGGTGGCACACACGCGCTGGTGACCTCTCGCTTTGAGCGGCTCGGCATCGACTATGACCTGGTCGAGGCCACCCCCGACGACCTCGCCGCCGCGATCCGCCCCGAAACCCGTGTGCTATTCATCGAAACGCCGTCGAATCCGCTGCTGCGCATCACCGACATCGCCGCCGCCGCGACCATCGCGCGCGCGCACGGCCTGGTCAGCATCATCGACAACACCTTCGCTTCACCGGTGAACCAGAATCCGATCGATCTCGGCATCGACCTGGTGATTCACAGTGGCACCAAGTACCTCGGTGGTCACAGCGATCTCTGCTGCGGCGTCGCCCTGGGCAACAACGAGCTGGTCAAGCAATTGCTCACCACGGCACGCTCACTGGGCGGCAGCGTCAACCCGCTCACCTGCTATCTGCTCGAGCGCAGCCTCAAGACCCTGGCATTGCGCGTCGAGCGGCAGAACGCCAACGCCCTGGAACTGGCCGGACGGTTGCGAGGCCTGCCCGGTATCGCCCGTGCCCACTACCCCGGCCTGTCGGATCACCCCGACCACGCCATCGCGCGGCGGCAGATGCGCGGCTTCGGCGGCATGATCGCCCTCGAACTCGCCACCGACGCCCCCGACCCGGTGCGCTTCCAGCGCGCCCTGCGACTGATCAAGCCGGCGATCAGCCTCGGCGGCGTCGACACCCTGATCTGTTCACCGACAATGACCTCTCACCGTGGCCTGACGCCGGAAGAGAGTACCGAGCAGGGCATCAACGAACGCCTGCTGCGCCTGTCGGTCGGGATCGAGGCGCCAGATGACCTGTTTGGAGACCTGGAACAGGCCCTCGATGGCTGATCTCCGGTTGCTGGATAAGTCACCGTGCTGGCACCCGGCGCCGAATTGTGGAACATATAGCCGACCGGCCGGCAGCACGGATGCGCCACCGCTACCGTCCCTGAACCAAGAGTGAATCATGAACCAGCCCAAGCCCGCCACGCTCCCCCGCTTCCACCGCATCCTGCTGGCGGTCTTCTGTGCGCTGAACGCGACGCTGCTGTTCCTGTTCCTGATGCACCTGCCGTTCGGCTTCAAGCCGCTAAAGCTGGCGATCGTCGGTTGGTCGCAGGCCTCGCCACGCATCGATATCGTCTTCGCGCTGGTCGTGGCCCTGGCTGTTCTCGGCTACCACGGATTGCGGCGACTGCCGGCGGAGTGGAAGATTCCGTTTGTCTACTTCCATTTCCGCAACGCCCACCCGGGGCACCAGGCGTTTTTCAGCCTCAAGGAACCGCCGTTCGACCGCAAGCCACTGCTCACCGCCTACCCGGAGGTGAAGGACGCCGCCTATCACCCGGAGGTCCAGTACCGTACCTGGTGCAAGCTGCTCGACAAGCACCGGCAGGTGCCCCTGGTCGCGGGATCGGTCACTGGCTGGGAACTGTTGCGTGACCTCTACCTGGTCGCGCTGACCTTCCTGCTCGCCTTCCTGCTCAGCTGGCCGCTGAACCAGGAGGTCAACCCGGCGCTCGCCCTCTCCTACCTGTTCCTGTTCGGCGTGCAGACCCTGTTCCTGCTGTTCAGCACCCGCGGCACCGGCCAACGCCTGGTCTACAACGTCCTCGCGGTGGAGCTCGGTGTCGCCGGCGAGACCGGAATCAAGAAACAGAAAAAACAGAACAAAGAAAAAAAGAAAAAGAAGCGGTTCTGATCATTCCGTCCGTGCCGCATCCTGCGACACGGGCTCTCACCCCTTAGCCAGCAGTTCCCCGAGACGGGGCGTACCCAGGTCGGTCGCCTGGGCCAGGAACAGTTCGGCCGTCGCCAGGGCATCGATCAGGGCATTGTGCGCCCGATAGCGCGGCAGCCCGCGCCGGGCTCGCGCCCCACCGAGCCGAAGATCGCCGCGTGTGGGCTGCAACCCGGCACGTCGCATGGCGCCTATCTCGAGTGCCAGGGTGTCGATCGCCGGGCCGACGAAGGGCGCGCCGAAGTGCCGGCGGCAGGCTCGCGACAGGAAATTGACCTCGGTGGCGACGTGGTGCCCGACCAGCACGCGCCCGGACAGGGCCGCCAGCAGTTCACCTAGCACCGTCTCCTCCGGTAACCCTTCGGCGGAGATGTCGTGGGTGATGCCGTGGATGACGACCGTCTTCGCCGTCAGTGCCCCCTCCGGTCGCACCAGGCGATGACGCGTGGTCTCCAGACGGATGGCCTGGTGATCTACCTCCAGATAGCCCGCGCTGAGAATCTCGTGAACACCCGGATCAACGCCGGTGGTCTCGAAGTCGAGCACCAGGTAATCAACCTCGCGCCAATCGATCCCCAGGTCGACAGTAGAAACATCCAGGTAATCGCGCAGCGGACCCGGCGCGGCACGGCGCCGCCACCACTGCCGGCGCAGCTCCAGCGAGGAACGACGCCACCAGGCCACCTCGCGGCTCAGCTGAAGGTGCTGGTCTGGAAGCGCGAGGCGAGTGATCCCTGCATGGTGCGCACGATGGCGAACGCCTCCTTGAGGTGGCTGCGATCGAACGGCGAGAGTTCTTCCGGAGCCATGAAGTTGTCGGGTTCACCACCGGCGCGGACCTGGCGCGCCTGGTGCTGCATGCGTACGTGGCCGATGAACTCGAGGGCATCGCGCAGATCCTGCGCTCCCTGGGAGCTGACCCCGCTGCCTTCGAGCGCAGACGACAACCGCTCCTGGGTGTTGACCGCACCCTCGCCCGCCGCCAGCGAGTAGACCCGCGCCAGGTCGACGATCGGGATGATGCCGGCGTGCTTCATGTCGAAGGTGTGGTCGTGCTCACCGCCACGAATCAGTACGAAGTTGCGGAAAAAGCCGAGCGGCGGCTGGTGGGTCAGGGCATTCGCCGCCATGTGGGCGAGGAAGATGCTCTTGCCGCGGGTCAGTTCCATGACATGATCGCGCAACTGCAGAAACAACGACTCGTCACCATAGATGCAGCGCAGGTCGAAAAAGACACAGGTGAGCATCAGCGCCTTCGGCTCCGGCTGCTCGACCCACTTATCGAAATAGCCACGCCAGGTGGCCAACGGCTGGCGCCACTCGTCGGTCATCGCCATCATCTCGCCGGGGCAGTAGATGTAACCGCAGGCATCGAGACCGTCGCAGACGCTCTTTGAAAGTTCAAGGAAGTACTCTCCGTGGGCGGCCTCGTCGAAGGCATCGTCGATCAGCAGGCAGTTGTCCTGGTCCGAGCGTGCGGTCTGTTCGTTGCGCGCCTGTGAGCCGGCGGCGATCCAGGCGTAGGGCACCGGTGGTGGCCCCAGACGCGCCTCGGTCAATTGCAGCAGCCGGGTCGTGACCGCGTCACCCAGCGCGGTGATGACGTGACCGACGCTCTGCGAACTGGCCCCGGCCCCGACCAGGTTGACCAGCAGTTGCGGAATCTTGGCCGTCGACTCGCGCATGCGCTCGATGGAGTCCTGCTTGTAGATGTCGCCGACCAGGTAGACGGCTGATGCGGCCTGGCGCTCGGTCAGGTCGGTCGCGGTGATCATGCCGGCCACGGCGGCACCGTCGACCACCGGCAGGTGGTGGATGTTGTTGCGCGCCATCAGCAGCATTGCCTCGAAAGCGAAGTCGCCTACCTCGACCGCCAGCGGGTCGGCGGTCATGACGTCGCTGACCGGACGATTGCAGTCGAACTTGCTGGCGATGACCCGATTGCGCAGGTCGCGGTCGGTGACGATGCCTACCAGCCGATCATCCTTGGTGATCAGCATCGAGGAGACACGATGTTCGCTCATGCGTGCGGCCACATCGCAGATCGATGTCGTCGGCGGCTCGGTGATCGGATCACGCGCCAGCAGGTCGCTGACCGGCGTGGTCATCAGGTTCAGGGTGAGCGCCTGGTCGGGTTGCTCGGGCCGGTACTCGATGGCCCCGCTCAGTGATTTTTCACCCAGCACGCCGAAAAAATAGGCAATCTGCGGGTGCTCTTCGCACAGGGTGTCGATCTCTGCAGTCGGCAGCAGGTAGACCAGGCAGTCCTCGAGAGATACGACCTGATTTTCGACCGTGCCACCTCGCAGCAGCGCACGGTAACCGAACAGGTCGCCCTCGCCGAGGCGCGCGAGCAGTTCACCGTCGGGCCGGGTCACCTCGACCGCGCCGCTGCGCAGGATGTGCAGGTGATCAATTTTCTGGCCCGGCTCGAGCACCGTTGACTCGCGCTTGAAATAGCGGATCTCGATCTTACCGACAAGGCTCGACAGCGAACCGTCCGGAAGCTGGTCGAAGGGGTGGTGCGCGGCGAGGAAGTCGCGGATCTCGAGAAGTTCAACGTCCATGAGGGTCGGGTCCTGGCAGGTGCCGTGGGCGTGATTATGGTGGCCCGATTGTAACGCGGTACGGTCATCGGGACGCGTCGTTGCGTCATCAATCCTCGACGATTCAGGAGCTGAAAAAAACGAACCCCGCACAAGGCGGGGTTCGCATCAACCTATAAGGAAAGGTCGATTAGTGGCCAGTCGCAACTCCGGAGCCCTTCGGGACACGGATGTCCTCGACCAGGGCCTGGATGTGCTCTGGCGGATCGCCGGTCAGCTTCGAGACCGTCAGGGCGACGCCAAAGTTGACGAACGCGCCGATGGCGCCGAAGGCATTCGGCTCGATACCGAGGAACCAGTTCGGCTTCATGTCACCCAGGAACGCGGTGCTCTTCACGAACATGATGCCCTTGTGCTGGAACACGTAGAGCATGGTGACCGTGATACCCGCGATCATGCCGAGGATGGCGCCTTCGCGATTCACGTGAGTCGAGAAGATACCCATCATCAGCGCCGGGAAGATCGACGACGCGGCCAGACCGAATGCCAGGGCCACCGTACCGGCTGCGAAATCCGGTGGGTGGAGGCCGAGGTAACCGGCCAGGGCGATGGCGCCGGCCATGGCGATACGGGAAGCCATCAGCTCCGCCTTCTCCGAGATGTCCTTCATGAACACGCCCTTGAGCAGGTCATGCGAGACCGAAGAGGCAATGGCCAACAGCAGGCCCGCTGCGGTTGACAGCGCCGCTGCCAGACCACCGGCGACAACGATGGCAATGACCCAGTTCGGCAGACCGGCGATTTCAGGATTCGCGAGAACCATGATGTCACGGTCGACCTTGGTCATCTCGTTGCCCTTCCAGCCGAACTTCGAACCGTCGAGACCCTTGTCGTTGTAGTACTGGATGCGGCCATCGCCGTTCTTGTCCTCGTACTTCAGCAGGCCGGTCTTCTCCCAGTTCTTGAACCACTGCGGGGCATCGGCGTAGGCCAGGTTGCCCGTCGGGGAACCGATTTCTCCGGTCTGGATGGTGTTGGTCAGGTTCAGGCGAGCCATGGCACCAACCGCCGGGGCGGTGGTGTAGAGGATCGAGATGAAGACCAGCGCCCAACCAGCGGAGGTACGTGCGTCACGCACTTTCGGCACGGTGAAGAAGCGGATGATGACGTGCGGCAGGCCAGCGGTACCGATCATCAGGGAGAACGTGTAGGCGACCATGTTGGTCGTGCTCAACCTGACTTTATCGGAATACGCACCGAAGCCCAGTTCCGTCAACACCTGGTCGAGACGATCGAGCAGGAAGGTCCCGCTGCCGTCAGCCATGGTGCTGCCGAGACCCAACTGCGGAATCGGGTTGCCGGTCAACTGCAGCGAGATGAAGATCGCCGGGATGGTGTAGGCGGTGATCAGCACGCAGTACTGGGCGATCTGGGTGTAGGTAATACCCTTCATGCCACCGAGCACGGCGTAGATGAACACGATGCCCATACCGATGTAGAGGCCACCTTCGTAGCTCACCTGCAGGAAGCGGGAGAACGCTACGCCGATACCCTTCATCTGGCCGATAACGTAGGTCACCGAGGCGATGATCAGGCAGATAACGGCAACGATGCGGGCCGTCTGCGAGTAGTAACGCTCGCCGATGAACTCCGGAACCGTGAACTTGCCGAACTTACGCAGGTACGGGGCCAGCAGCATCGCCAGCAGCACGTAGCCGCCGGTCCAGCCCATCAGGAAGACCGCGCCACCGTAGCCAAAGAAGGCAATCAGGCCAGCCATCGAGATGAACGACGCCGCGGACATCCAGTCAGCCGCCGTGGCCATACCGTTTGCGACCGGGTGAATGCCTCTACCAGCGATGTAGAACTCGCTGGTGGTGCCGGCACGAGCCCAGATCGCAATGCCGATGTAGAGCGCAAAGGTCGCGCCTACAACGACATAGGTCATAGTTTGTAGATCCATGATTCGCTATCTCCCCACTCAGTCTTCTTCGACGCCGTGTTCACGATCCAGCTTCGCCATCTGCTTCACATAGACGAGAATCAGGATCAGGAACGTGTACATGGAGCCCTGTTGCGCGAACCAGAAACCGAGCTTGTAGCCGCCGATTTTGATCGCGTTCAGTTGATCCACAAGGATAATGCCGAACAGGTAGGAACAGACGAACCAAATTACTAGCAAGATCGATACGATCTTGAGGTTCGAGCTCCAATACGCTGCGGCAGAGGCGTTTAGACTCATATGACTAATCCTCCTCACTACTTACGTTGTTGCAATATTGCCGGTGAGTACGCCACGTGATTCCTTGCCACCTGGCTTTCTCGCGTGGCGCCCTTGACGATTAGTCCTTCAACCATGGACGACCCACCACCGTTCTTATTAGCAGGAACCGGGCCATTGCTTATAGCCACACATACCTTATTGTTTTATCTATTGTTTTATGTTTCGTTTTCTGGACACTGCATGGCAGTATGTTACCTGGTGTAACGGTAAAAACCGGACCGGGTAACACTGCAGCGTTACCCTGGGTAACACTTTTCGGATGCTGTCGGATACCGCGCCAGGGCCAGGCGCCGATCAGCTGCTGCCGTCGAAGCTCTCAAGCGCCTGTTGCCGCGCCGCCTCGTTGGCTGCCAGCAAGCGGTACGCGTAGTAGGTCTTGAAGATGTTGGCCACGTAGTTGACCGTCTCGTGCCCGATCCGCCGCGCCGCCACCACTTCGACCTGGCCGAACCAGCGGTCAGGGTCGAGGCCACGCTCGGCCGCCTCCCGCCGCAGCCGGTTGATGCGTGTCGGGCCGGCGTTGTAGGCGGCGACCGCGAACAGCGTCTGGTTGAGTTCGTCGACACCCGGATCATCGAAGTAGCGGTCGATCAGATCGCGCAGGTACTTCGTGCCGGCGTGGACATTGGGCTCGAGCTTGCTGATGTCGCCGACACCGAGCGCCCGGCCCGTTTTCGGCATCACCTGCATGATGCCGACCGCACCCGCGGGACTCCTGACCCGGTGATCGAGGCGCGACTCCTGGTAGCCCTGGGCCAGGATCAACAGGTAATCGAGTTCGTAGCGATCGGCATAGCGACGGAACAGGTCGTCGACCGCGTCGAAACGTAGCCGTGCGCTCCCGGCCACGGCGTCACGCACGAACCGGGTGCTTTCGGTGTAGCGGTTGATCACAGTATTGCCGAACAACGTGCCCTGGCGATGCTTGCGCGCGAAGGTGTCAACCTCGGCCTTGAGCAACGGGCTCCCCTTGCGCATCATCCAGCCGAAATCACCGCCGCGGTTGATCGCGATCTCCGGGTGCAGCACCAGGTTGGGAAGCACCCTGGCCCAGAGCCGTGCCTTGTAGTCGTCGACCACGATCGGACCGAGCAGGCCGGCTTCGACCAGTTCCATCAAGTCGGCGTCCTGCAACTGCTCAGGCACCGCAACCAGGCGGATGGGTGGACGGCCTTCGGCGCGAAAGCGCCTGCTGAGCGAAACGAGGTGCTCGTAATAGCTCGACGAGGGCCGCACATGAACTTCGCGGCCGGCGAGATCATCCGGCGTCATCAGCTGTGGACCGGCCGGTCCGGTAACCACGATCTCGTTGACCTCACGAATGAACGGCGCCGAGAAATCGGCTTCTGCCAACCGGCCGGGGGTGATCGTCAGCGCCGCCACCGCGAGATCACCGCGCCCCTCGTTCAGGGCCGGGATCAGGTCGTCGCGCGTGGTCGGGACAAAGACGACATGAGTCATCAGGTGGCGCTGTACCGGCGCATGTTTGCCGTTGAGGTAGCGCTCGAAGGCGAGCAGCATCTCGGCGGCGATGCCCTGCGGCTTACCATCGCGGATGAAATAGTGGGTCTGCGTCGGCACCACCAGTGCCCGAATGACGCGTCGTTCGAGCATGCCGTCGAGATCACCGCGCCACGGCCGCTCGACCAGCCCACGCAGCTGCGGCACCGTGGCGGACGGTTCGACGGCTTGCTCGACGACCTCCCCGACACCGCCGGTGGCAGGTTCGGTTGCCGCCTTATCGACTGCCGGCGATCCCGTCTCCTCCCGGCTGCATGCGGTGAGCAGCAGGAGGCAGAACAACAGAGCCCCCAGTCGCACTGGCAGGCCTGTCCGACCGCAGGCTTCCGGCATCACTCATCGACCCGGTAGAGCATCTTGTAGTCGTGGGCGTCGAAGACCCCGACCAGTCGGGTGATCAGGCCATCGTTGACCGTGGCCCACTGGACGGCCGTGGTCGAGACCTTTTCCGCCAGTTGCGCAGACACCAACAGGATGGTGCAGACTTCGTCACCGTCGACGAACTGCCGTAGCACCTCGACCTTCTGCACGATCGGCCCGACCATCATCTGGAACTGGACCAGGTCGTCGGCGGAGTTGAAACGGTTGACCGGGTCCTGGTAGGAAAAGCCGGAGTCACTGAGGCAGGTGCGCAGTCGCGAGTAATCGCGTGTCGTGTAGGCGCATTCGAGGAAGGAATTGACGACATCGACCGGGGCGGGGCTGGGCATCGGGTCTTGCTCCTTTTGCGGCCAGTATGGCAGCGGCGTTATGGGTGTCCATAACCGGGCCGGATGATCACGCAACACGGTCCTGGCACCGGTACTCGTCTGCGCATGCCGCAATCGGGCCGCATGTCCCACTACAGCCACGTCGTCTACGATTAGGTGCGATCGTGGATCATCTCACCCGGCTGCCTGCCCCTTTACGACAAGGCACCCGGTTGTATCAGGCAAATGGAGAGCCCGTTGCACGCACCCACCCGATCGCGCCGTCTCCTGCGCGGCTTCGCGCTCATCGTCGGCCTGTTCGTCGTCTTGCTGGCCATCATCTCCCTGGTCCGTTTCAAGATCGATCTCACGCCCCAGCGCGGAGCGGTTGCCGAACTCCTCGGCGAAGCGCTCAACCGCCCGGTCGCCATCGCCGGCCCCATCGACCTCGCCACCTCGCTGTGGCCAGCGGTCAGCGTCCACGGCGTGCGCATCGGCAACCCGCCCGGGTTCGACGACGGTGACTTCGCTTCCCTGAAACTCGCCCGGCTGGAACTCGGCCTGCTGCCGCTGCTGTTCGGCAACGTTCATGTCCGTGACACCACCCTCACCGGGCTGACCGTCAACCTGCGCGAAAACCAGGCGCAACAGGTCAACTGGCGTTTCCGGCCGACAGACACAGAAGACGCGCCGCCACCCGAGAAGGATAAAGCCGGAGACCGGCTGGAAGATTACGAACTCACCGGGGCCTCGCTGGTGCTCGACGACCTGGTCGTGGAACAGGTCACGGTCAGCTACCAGGACAGCGAGATGGAGGCCCCACACGAGTTCGAACTCACCCGTCTGGTCGGCCAGGCACGGGAAGGGAAGCCGATGGCGCTCGATTTCTACGGCCATCTGCTGCAGCACCCTTTCCAGGGCCGTATTTCGCTCGCTTCGCTGGAGGAATTCCTGGTCGAAAGCCGAACCTGGCTGGAGTTCGAGCTTGCTATCGCATCGACTGAGCTGACCCTTGCGGGCGAACTCGATGCTGCAAAAGCAGAGCCGTCGGCGCGCATGGACCTCAGCGTCTCCGGCACCTCGCTCGACAGTCTCAACCACCTCAGCGGCCTCGACCTGCCACCGCTCAAGGACTACGCGACGACGGCCAGGCTGAGCCTCGACGATGGCCAGTCCTCACTGGACGATTTCACGCTCCGCATCGGCAGTTCGGAGTTCAAGGGATCGGTCTCGATCGTAGAGAAAGACAGGCGTGAACAACTGGTGGCCCGAGTTACCGCCTCGCGATTGCAATTGTCCGACTTTGGCCTCGAGGCATGGTCACCCGAACCGGGCCCAGATTCAGGGCAAAACGCCCGGACAGCGGACGAAAAGACGGGTGCGACAGAAGATCAGGCCGCCTCGCCTGCCACGGAAATTGCCGATGAACTGACCGCCGATACCGAGACGCTCACCGAGTTGCTCAGCCCGGAGTTTCTCGCCTCGCGCGACATGCGCCTCGAACTGGAGGTCGACGAAGTGCTCGATGGCGAGGACCTGCTCGGCAACGGCCGACTGGTCGCAGCCCTCGAGTCGGGTCGCATCACCCTCGACCCGCTGACGCTGGGGCTGCCGGGTGGCGAGTTCAACCTCGCCCTGTCGATCAAGCCCGGCAATGAGGCGACCGATGCCTCGCTGCGCGTGTTCGCCAGCAATTTCGACTTCGGTCTCGTGGTCAAGCGCGCCGATCCAGAGAGCGACATGGGCGGTCACTTCAGCCTCGATGTCGACCTGAAGACACGTGCCGCCTCGCTCGCGCAACTGTTCGAGAACGCCAATGGCCATTTCGACTTTGCCGCCCAGCCAATCAACCTCAAGGCCGGCATCGTCGACCTGTGGGCAGTCAACCTGCTCTCGGCCATCGTCACCAACAGCAGCAAGGAACCTTCGCAGATCAACTGCGCCATCGGCCGGCTGGCGTTGCGTGACGGCATTCTGCTCCCCGAGACGTTCGTCATCGACACCACGCAGATTCGCATCTGCGGCAAGGGTCAGGCTGATTTCCATACTCGAGAGTTCGCCTTCAGCATCGCCCCGCGGGCAAAACGACCGGAGTTCTTCAGCCTGGCGACGCCGTTCAAAATGAACGGCAGCTTCGACAACTTCAACGTCGGGCTCGACCTTCCCGGCCTGGTAGGCACCTCGATCAGCTTCATCACCAGCCCGTTGCACGTGCCCTTGCGACGGTTGGGTAATACCGGAGACATCCCGGCAGACGGCAACGACATCTGCCAGATCGAACTCAACCAGGCCGAACGCATCATCCAGCCAACGCCGGGATGCCGTGGTTCAGGGTCGATCAGACCTGCAGATGAGCCCTCATCGGTACAGGACTAGGCCACCGGATTCGAAAATAAAAAAACGGGGCCAGATGGCCCCGTTTCCGTATCCTGGCAGACAGAATGTCTACCGCGGCGCTCGAGATCTACTGCTGGTGGACGTAGGTCCCCGGCGCATCGCACAGCACTTTGTAGCCCTTGCTGGCGTTGCCGATCTTCGGCGGCTTGACCTGCTTGCCGCCGCGCTCGCTCAGCCACGCTTCCCAGCTGGGCCACCACGATCCGTCGCGCTGCTCGGCGACCTCTTTCCAGGTTTCCGTATCGAGGGTCTCCCCACCCGCCTCGCGAGTCAGGATCTCGTGGCTGCGACGCGGATGCACCGGACCGCAGACGATGCCGGCGTTGTGTCCGCCGGTGGTCAGGCAGAAGGTCACCTCGGACTCGGGGGCCAGGTTCTGGAACTTGAACACCGAGACCCATGGCGCGACGTGGTCGGTCGCGGTACCGACGACGTACATCGGGATGTCGATGTCGCCAATCGTGATCGGCTTGCCGTCGACCTCGAAGCGGCCTTCGGCAAGGTCATTGTTGAGGAACATCTTGCGCAGGTACTCGGAATGCATCTTGTAGGGCATGCGCGTACCGTCGGCGTTCCATGACATCAGGTCGTTCATGAACTCCTCCTTGCCGAGGTAGTACTTGTCGACCATCGGGATCCAGATCAGGTCATTGGAACGCAACGCCTGGAACGAACCGCCCATGTACTTGCTGTCGAGGAAACCTTCCATGTGCATCTGGTCATCGAGCGACTTGAGCTGGCTGTCGTTGACGAACATGCGGATCTCGCCA
Organism: uncultured Gammaproteobacteria bacterium; assembly: GCA_964195335.1. Classification (GTDB taxonomy): domain Bacteria; phylum Pseudomonadota; class Gammaproteobacteria; order QNFN01; family QNFN01; genus QNFN01. Next base: position 15,417 of record CAXMPC010000084.1, read on the forward strand.
CCGTCGACGAAATCGGCCTGGGCGGCGAAGAAGGTCAGGCTCTTGAGACGCTTGTCGCCGTCACGCGCCATGGTCGCCGCGGCGATCGACAGCATGGTGCCGCCGATGCAGTAGCCAGTGGCGTGGATTTTGCGCCTGGGCATGATCGCCGAGACGGCATCGATGGCCGCCATGACACCGAGCTTCTGGTAGTCGTCCATCGTCAGGTCGCGATCGCCCTCGGTCGGGTTGAGCCAGGAGATCATGAAAACCGTATGACCCTGCTCGACCATGTACTTGACCATCGAGTTCTTCGGTGACAGGTCGAGGATGTAGTACTTCATGATCCACGCCGGTACGACGAGGATCGGGTCGGCGTCGACCGTCTCGGTCTGCGGCGAGTACTGGATCACCTCGATCAGCCGGTTGCGAAACACCACCTTGCCCTTGGTGACCGCGACCCCCTGGCCGGGAATGTAGTCCTCGTGGACTGGGGGCTTGGTCTTTTTGATGTTCTCCATGACATCCTCGAGCGCCTTGGCGGTGCCGCGCACGAGGTTCTGGCCCTGTTCGTCGCGGATCGCCTGCAGCACGTCGGGATTGGTCAGCGGGTAGTTCGACGGCGACATGGCCGCAAGCAGCTGCGAGGTCATGAACGAAAAGACCGCCTGGTGCTCCTCTTCCATGCCCGGCAGGCCCTGGGTCATGGAATCGATCCAGGTCTCGACCATCAGGTAGGACTGCGACATGACGTTGAACGGCCAGGTCTGCCAAGCGTCGGAGGCGAAGCGTCGATCGCCCTTCTTGGCCTGGAACGGCGAGTCGGCTCCGGGAGCGAACGGCGCGGTCATGGCGTAGCGGAACATCTCGCTGGTCTTGTTGACTGCGTCCTGCGCCAGTTCACCGAGCTTGCCCGGGTTGGCGGTCAGGTGGGTCAGCCACTCGATGTAGGCTTCGGAGAGCATCGCCGGGGAGAGCCCGCCGGACATCTGCGACATGCCATGACGCAACCGGCGGTTCAGCTCCGCTGAAGCCTCGTCATCGAGAAATGGCCAATCGACCTCGATCTCGGAGAGCTTCTTCATGAAGTGCTCTTGTTTCTGGTCGGTCATCGTCTGCACGATCTGCTGGTTCGCGGCCATGGCTTTCCCCTGTAGGCGTTTGCCGCGCCGGGCCAATAGGCCGTCGCGGTGAATAAATGGTTGAACCGCCTGATTATATTGCACCGCACCATTTTGGTCCAGTGGCTGACGCCGCAAGATGTTGACCGCGATCAAGCCACGCGGCCAAAACGGACCGTCGATCACGTCGGCTTGTCACGGTTCGGGAGGTCGATTTTTCGACAGGACGGATCCGACCACCTTCAGCGGCAATCGTGATCCCCCGTTGCCGAAAAGTGGATGGAAGGCGTCGTTTGCGACCGGGAACACTCCGGGCAGCGCGTGTTCTGCTGATTATCGACCCAAGCGGCCGGAGTTATCCCGTGGCAACGTGCTCAGGTGTCGCCGCGCGAGCGATATGTCGCCGGCCCTTCGGGTGCGACCAGCCGCGCCTCGGGGACGGCTTCGATCAACGCGTCGGCCAGATCGCGACAGATACCCGGAACGGCCCGTACCGAAACCCAGAGGAGATTCAGTTTCAGATTGCACTCGGCGAACACCACGACGTGGCGATTGACCCGCAACACGTCGTCGACACGGGCGAGCAGGCGCCCCTGCTCCGCTGATGGCCGCTGCCGCAGACCGGGGATCAGCATCATGAAATCGCTCAGCAGGGCCCCGTCGTCGTCACGGGTCGGCACCCGTTGCCACAGCGGTGTGGCCGGCGCCAGCGCTACCGCGTGACTCAGGGCTCCATGCCCACCATCGTTACTCTGCCAGCGGCTGGGCACGTCGAGTACTCCCGCTGCGCTGACGCGCCGGGGCAGGCGCTCAGCGAAGATCCGGGTTCAAGGTGTAGGTACCGGCCAGCTGGGCCTGGCCGAGGATATGGCCACTGATCGCGCGCAGCACTTCCGGCCCGCCGAAGCGGCCAACGGCCGGGCAGCGTTCGGTATCGAGAGCGTAGAGGGTGAAAACATAGTGGTGGAGTAGCGAGTCGTTCCACGGCGGGCACGGCCCATCATAGCCGTAGTAATCACCCCGCATGGCGTCGTCGCCGGCGAACCAGTCGGTGTAGTTGTTGATGCCGCAACGGGTGCCATCGGGTCCTTCCGGACCCGGTTTGCCACCGGGGGTGATCGCGTCGGAGTAGATGCCCTCGGCGAGTTCGTCGCTTTCGGCATCGATATCGACCAGCACCCAGTGGTAGAAGTCGACTCGCGGCAGGTCGGCGGGAACGATCCTTCCCTCCAGGTTGACATCGTCGGGTTGGCTGGGTACGTCGGGATCGTGACAGACCATCACCAGCGACCGGGCCCCCTCGGGCAACCCGCTCCAGTAGAACCCGGGATTGACGTTATCGGAAAGCGCAATGTGGCTGCTGCTGTCGACCACGCCGAAGGCGAAGCGTTCGGGAATCGGCTGGTTGTCCTTGAAGCCGGTACAGAACAGTTTCATGGTCCCTTACTCTCGTAGCCAGCGGGCTCTTCAAGGCCAATGTAGCACAAGGGAATCGCCGGTCCCGCCATCTGCGCTCTAGCCGGTGCGACGTGTCGGCGGCACGGCCTGCGGCGTCTCTTCGGCGTCTTCAGCGTCTTCGGCACACAGGTCGGCGAGAGAGATCCCGGCGAGTCCTGCGCCGACGGCGGCATCGCGCTCACCAAGCAATGCGTCAACCGCTTCGAGCCCGACATCACGCATGCTGCCCGGTCGCAACACGTCTCCACTGGCTCGCACCTGGTCGAGTACCTCGCTGATAGTGATCCGCGCGAGATCGCGCGCAGGCATGAAACCCGATGGATCATCGGCGGTTCGAGTGATGAAACCGCCTTGCTCCAGAGGCTCCAGAAGAGCCCAGACGACGGTTTCTGGTAACCCGAGCCGGGTGGCGAACCAGGATGACGAGCACGGCGGCTGGCCACGATGAAAACGCTGCGCCAACAGATACAACAGGGCCAATGCGTAGCGTTCGCGCTGAAGGATGCTCAGGTCGGGGCTGTCGGGCCCGTGGGCCAGGTACTCGGGATGCTGATGATAGAAAGCGAAACTGGCACCGATAAGCATGATCAGCCAATTGACGAACAGCCAGATCATGAACAGGATCATCGCGGCGAAGGCCGAATAGATCGCGGTGTAGTTGTTCGACCCGGTCACGAACGAGGTAAAAGCCCAGCCGGCGCTCTCCCAGAGGATGCCGGCGACGATGGCGCCGACCAGGGCCGAGCCCAGATGGACACGGGTGTTGGGCACCATCAGGTAGATGAAGCTGAACGCGACGATCACTATCAGGTAGGGAACGATCCGCACCACGTAATCGAGCACCGGACCGAGCAGCACGGCCACCTCCGCGGCCTCGCGGCTGTGGGTGACGGTCGCCGTGATGCCGAGTGCCGAGACCAACAGCAGCGGCCCGACCAGGATCACCGACAGGTAGTTGCTGAACCGCTGGCCGAGTGAGCGGTTGGCCGCTACCCGCCAGGTGGCGTTGAATGCCGCCTCGATCTTATGGATCAGCGAGATGGCGGTGAAGACCAGGAACGCAAGACCGACCGTACCCAGGACGTCGGCACGGATATTCTCGACGAAGCCGATGATCCTCGCGCTTATCTCCACCCCCTGCTCGCCGAGAGGCTCGAGCGTACTCAACATCAGCGGCTCGATCTGGTAGTGGACGCCGAGCCCTTTCAGCACCGAAAAACTCACCGCGATCAGCGGTACCAGAGACAGCAGGGTGGTGTAGACCAGGCTCATCGCCCGCAGCGTCGGCTGGCCTGAAGCGAGTTCCCGGACCACCGCATGGGTGATTCTCAGATAGCGCAGTGGCAGAGCACGCCACCGAGACAGGGTACCGAGGTCGGGTCCCCAAACCATTCGGCGCACCGCCGCGGCCAGGTTGGCGAAGTATTTCAAGGTGTCACCTTGGAATGGTCAGCGCGTCCGGGCTGGCACGCCACAAGTTGGTGATATAAGTCAATTACAAGCGAGTCCGTACGCCCTATTCTCGTAGTCGTAGCTCAAATACGAGTTGCGAATACCTCCTCCATATATTGCCCGGCTCCCCCGCCGGGCTTTTTTTTGCCCGCCACGTGCTACTTGAACGCCTCGTTCTCGACGTTGCCGCACTTGCGGTAGGGGTTGCTGACAACCACCTTGCTGACCTTGATTTCATACTTGGTGTTGGGTCCAAGCAGCCCGGTGATCAGCCGGATCGGCGCCCCCGCTCCAATCCGCGTATGCGGCAGGCCGGTGACATCGTAGTTCCAGACCTCCCAACCCTTGCCCAAACCCGTTTCACGGTTGAAGAAGTTGACATACATCCAGGCTGGCCCGAGTTCGTTCGGGGTCGCGCCGGTGCAGCCGATGCTGCCGTCATCGAACACCTGGAAATCGGCCGGCGCGGCGCTGTTGCTCTCCTCGTGGTAGACCACGCAGCTGAACTTGAAACCGTTCTCCTTGGCGATAGCGTGAGCCTCCGCCGCGGTGAAACTGCATTTTTCCGCCCTGGCGACACCGGTTGCGGCGAGCAGCGTGGCAGCGACGGCAAGGCCGAGACGGCCGAGAGTGGTATGGCGGCGAGACTTCTCCATCATTTTTCTCCTGCATGCCCGGGCACTGCGCCCACGGCCTCCCGTTCGTGGTCCGCCCTAAAGATAGCACCTGCACCGCGCGCTGGCGGCAGTGGTCTTCAAGGCTAGTGTGTCAAAAGAGGTTGGCTGCGAGTCCAACACCCTCGAGCCGGTTGCCGGTGAAGTGGACGAAACCTGACTGGCGCGAGACGCCGTCGCGCGAATAGTCGAACTGGTAGACCCGGCACAGGACCAGTCGCCCATGAGTGTCGCGGCACGGACGCATCCGTTGCAGCGCCACCGTCTCCTCGAGAAACTGCACCCCGTCGGCCTGGCAGGTGGTGCGCGCGGCCAGCGTGGCCCGCTCACGCACTTTCAGGTTGGCGTGCCAGAACCAACCGAGAGCGGCCAACCCCAACAGCCACAACAGGGTCGAGTCGAAATACATGGTGTCAGCCCGTCGCCCGTGTGTCGGTGATCAACTCGCGCAACAGGGCCGTGGCGTAACTGCCGGCCGGCAGCGTGAAGCCAAGCTCCAGTACGCTGCCATCCAGCGACCAGTCGAGATCGGCGGCGCGGGCACGCAGCGCGCGCCGGTCACCATCGAGACCGAGGCGCTCGAGCCCGTCGCGCCAGGAAGTGAACGGCTTCAGTCGTTCACGTTCGTAGGCCGCCGCATCACTCTCGTCCAGGTTACTGCCACGGCCCCAGAGCGGGCCGCTGGGATGAATCTCCAACGCTTCCAGGCGCCCCGTTAATTCGGGATCGGAGGTGTCGCAGACGAAGAAGCTGCGGCGGCCGTCGAGCACCAGCGGCTCGCCGTCCAGCGCCCGTTCCCAGCTGCCGTCATCGATGCGCGCGGCGGCGACGGCGTTGAACAGCAGGGAGCGGGCAGCCGACAGGTAGATGCCGCGCTGGTCGCGCTTGACTCGGCCCAGAGTGCCGTCGAGCAGGCGGCGCGCGGCCACGAGGTTGCCTCCGCCGTTACCGAAACGTTGTGGACCGAACAGGTTTGGGAAACCGCGCCTGGCGATCTCCCCGAGTCGTCGCGCAACGGCTTCAAGATCGCCTTCGAGATCACGCACGCGCAAGCGAAAACGGTTGCCGGTAAGCGCCCCGCGGCGCAACTTGCGATGGTGGCGATGCGCCTCGATCACCTGCACGCCCTCCTCGCCTAGCGCGGCCCAGTCAGGCTCGGGACGCCCCGCGAGGCCGACGCTGAACCACTGCCGGGTCACGGCGAAGCGGTCCTTGAGCCCGGCATAACCGACGTCGCGTCGCACCACCCCGGCCAGCGCGGCGAGACGTCCGGCGACCCAGGCGGTGTTGGCGTCACGCTTTTCAACGCGCAGCATGACGTGCTCGCCGGCGCCGCTGGGTTCGAAACCGAGCAACTCATCGACGAAAAAGTCCTCTGGAGTGGCGCGGATCACACCATGCACCGGTGGCCCACCAAAGACGTGGTCGCATGGCTGGCCAACAGCCGTGAGACCCGGCCAGGCACCGGGGGTGTCGGCCACCCGGCTACTCGTCGAGCAACACGACGGCGAAGGCGGCAATGCCCTCGCTACGGCCGGTGAAGCCCATGTGCTCGGTCGTGGTCGCCTTCAGGTTGAGCCGCTCCGGCGCCAGTTCGAGGTCGTCGGCAAGCCGCTGGCGCATGATTTCGACATGCGGTGCCAGGCGCGGGACCTGGGCGACCACGGTCAGGTCGATCGATGAAACGGCGAAGCGGCGCTCGTCGAGCTGCGCCTTGACCCGGCGCAGCAGCACCCGGCTGTCGATGCCAGCATAGGCCGGGTCGTCGTCGGGGAAGTGTCGCCCGATGTCACCCAGGCCGGCGGCCCCGAGCAGTGCGTCGCAGAGGGCGTGAATGACGACATCACCGTCGGAGTGGGCCTCGAGACCCTGATCATGCGGAATCTCGACCCCGCCCAGCAGCAGCGGCCGGCCGGCGACGAAACGGTGGGCGTCCAGGCCGTGACCTATACGCACGGCTCAGCTTCCCTGTGTTCGAGATACCACGTCGCCAGGGTCAGGTCCTCGGGTCGGGTGATCTTGAGGTTGTCGGCGTGCCCCTCGACCAGGCGCACGGCGTGACCGGCGCGCTCGACCGCCATCGCTTCGTCGGTCACCTCCGCCGTATCCACCAGGGCCGCGCGCAGCAGGCCGAAACGGAACATCTGCGGGGTCTGAGCATGCCACAGGTCGATACGCGGCACCGTGGCTGTGATGGTGCCGGCGACGGCACGCTTGACGGTGTCCCGTGCCGGCACCGCCAGGATACCGCCGACCGGGTCGTCGGCCAGGTCCGCGAGCAGGCGATCGAGGTCATCCCGTCGCAGGCAGGGCCGGGCCGCATCGTGCACCAGCACCCAGTCACTCTCGGCGGCGCGCGCGGCAAGAGCGTCAATGCCACGACGGACCGAGTCGGCCCGCTCGGCCCCGCCATCGACACTTTCCACCGTCGCACGCAGGACCGGGTCGATCGTGCGCCAGTGGGCATCATCGGGCGCGAGCGCAACGACGATGCCAGCCACGGCGGGGTGATCGACAAAGCAGCGCAGAGTGTGGGCGAGGACCGTTTCAGTGCCCAGTGACAGGTACTGCTTGGGCCGCTCGGTGCGCATGCGCGAGCCACTGCCAGCTGCGGGGATCACGACCCAGTGGCGGGCCGGCGTGGAGCCGTTCATCGCGGCGTTCCGTTCTCGGCCGCCGGTGGCGGCGGGTCCTCGACCAGCTGGTAGAAGGTCTCGCCACGGATCACCATGCCGAGTTCGCTGCGGGCACGTTCCTCGATGGCGGCCAGCCCATTGCGCAGGTCGGTCACCTCGGCCTCCAGGGCATCGTTGCGTTCGCGCAGTTGTGCGTTCTCGTCCTGCCGGTTGGCGATCGCCTGGCGCAGCTGGCGCACCTCGATCAAACCACCGTCACCGAACCAGAGCTTGAACTGCAGCACCAGGAGCAGCACCAGCAGGATCGCGATCAGCGCGCGCATGGTGTCCGTTCCCCCTGCGGCAACCGCGCGGCGCCTCAGCCGGCAAGATGCGGGAACGCGGCGCGCCCGGCGTAAACGGCCTGGTCGCCGAGTTCTTCTTCAATACGCAGCAGCTGGTTGTACTTGGCCACGCGGTCGGTACGCGACAGCGACCCGGTCTTGATCTGGGTAGCGCTGCTGGCGACGCTCAGGTCGGCCAGCGTGGTGTCTTCGGTCTCACCCGAGCGGTGTGAGATCACCGAGGTG